>CAMCDX010000031.1 GCA_945873695.1 uncultured Clostridia bacterium
CCAAGACCATCGACAACGACCTGTTCGGCACCGACCACTGCCCCGGCTTCGCCTCTGCCGCCAAGTATATCGCTACCTCCTGCATGGAGGTCTACCAGGACGCCCGTGTTTACGATACCGGCATGGTCTGCATCATCGAGATCATGGGCCGTCACGCTGGCTGGCTGGCTGGCGCTTCCGCTTTAGCCACCGCTTACGGCGCCGGTCCCGACCTGATCTACCTGCCCGAGGTGGACTTCGACATGGACCAGTTCCTGACTGACGTGGACCGCATTTACAAGGAGAAGGGCAACTGCATGGTGGCCGTCTCCGAGGGCATCCACTACGCCGATGGCTCCTTCGTCTCCGAGGCCAAGACCTCCGCCACCGACGGCTTCGGCCATGCCCAGCTGGGCGGTCTGGCTGCGCTGCTGGCCGACGCTGTGAAGCAGAAGACCGGCGCCAAGGTCCGGGGCATCGAGCTGAGCCTGCTGCAGCGCTGCGGCGCTCACCTGGCCTCCGAGACCGATATCGAGGAGTCCTACATGTCCGGCAAGGCCGCTGTGGAGAACGCCGTGGCCGGCATCACCGACAAGATGGTGGGCTTTGAGCGGACCTACGAGGACGGTAAGTACGTCTGCAAGACGAAGCTGCTGGGCCTGACCGACGTGGCCAACACCGAGAAGAAGGTCCCTCTGGAGTGGATCAACGCCACCCACGACGGCGTGGAGCAGGCCTTCATCGACTACGCTCTGCCTCTGATCCAGGGCGAGCCCAAGCTGCCCAAGGTGGACTCCCTGCCCCGCTTCGCCAAGCTGAAGAAGGTCCTGGCGAAGTAAAACGACCCCTGATACAAAAAACAGCGCGGAGAGCTTCTCCGCGCTGTTTCTTTATGCCTCCGGCTGATCCAGCAGGTCCCGCCAGCTGCCGGGGGAATCCTCCCCAGCCTGTTCCCACTCCGGGAACAGCCAGCTCCACCAGTGGGCGTGGACAGTGCAGGCCTCTCCCAGATTCTCCGGAACCGCGGCCGCTTCATCGGCGGTGCCGGGGGTACCCTCCAGCAGGTACACTTTGGTCTCCGTCCCGGACCGGGGACAGAACCGCCCCGCCGGCTGGCCGGAGCTCTCGCACAGCTCCACCGTCACGTGGCAGCTACACTCCTTTTCCGGCTCTGTGCCGGGAACGAACCACTCCCGTCGGGTCATGTTGCCCTGAACGGTGTCTTCGCACAGGCCGTCCACCGCCAGGTCACCGCATTTGGTGCAGATCTTTCGGCGGACCAGATCCTCGCCGCCGTTGAATCGGCGGTCCTCCAGGCCCTGGTGTGCCCGCTCCATGACGCCCCGCCACAGCTTTTTCACGTAGGCGCTGCTGGTTTGGGGCCGGTTGTCATCGTAGCCACCCCAGACGCCGCAGGCGTAGTAGGGTGAGTAGCCCACGAACCACAGATCCCGCATACGGGTGGTGGTGCCGCTCTTGCCCGCAAGGCGCATTCCGACAAAGTCCGCCAGAGTACCGGTGCCGGCGGTGAGCACGTCCTCCATGGCGGAGGTCAGCAGCGCCGCCGTATCCGGCTGGAGGACCTGCCGTTCCTCGGGGGTTTTCTCCAAAAGGACGTTCCCTTCCCGGTCCAGCACCTGGGTGTAGCAGTGGGGCTCGATCCAGCGGCCGCCGTTTTGGATGGCGCCGTAAGCCGCCGTCAGTTCCAGCGCCGTGACGCCGCCGTGGGTGCCGCCCAGGGCCAGGGCCTCCACCCGGTCCTCCTCTGTCAGGTGGTCCAGGCCAAAGGCCGCCAGCTTGTCCCACACGGCCTCCGGCCCCGCCTCCTGATAGGCCTTCAGGGCCACCACGTTTACGGAGCGGGCGATGGCGCCCCGGATGGTGGTCCGGCCGCCGAAGCTGCCGCTGGCGTTGCGGATACTGGTGCCGTCGGAATATGTATAGGGGGCGTCGTCATAGACGGTAGCCAGAGTGGCCTTTCCCTGGTCCAGCAGGGCGGCGTACTCCCCTACCACCTTGATGGTGGACCCAGGCTGGCGGATGCTGGCGGTAGCCCGGTTCCAGGTCAGGCTGCCGGTCTTCTCGCCCCTGCCGCCCACAATGGCCAGCACCGCTCCGGTGGCGGGGTCCGTCATCACGATGGCCGCCTGGGCGTTGGGATTCTCCACCCGGTCAGCCTCCTCCTCGCAGATGGCCTGAAGGTCTGTGTCCTGGGTGGAGCGAATGGTCAGGCCGCCCCGGTAGATCAGCTGCCAGGCCTCCTCCTCAGAACAGTGCAGGACCTCCATCAGGTCCTCCAGCACCTCATACACCAGGGTGTCCTCAAAATAGGAGAGGATGTCCACGGTGACGGGGTCGGTGCTGGTCTCAGTCAGACGGCCGTAGACGTCCTCCGCCAGGGCCCCGTCATGCTCCTCCTGGGAGATCATCCCCAGCTCCAGCATTTTGGAGAGCACCTGCTCCTGCCGCCGGCGGCTGGCCTCCGGGTGCTTCAGGGGATCGTAGCCCGAGGGGCTTTTCGTGATGCCCGCCAGCACCGCGGACTCCGCCAGGGTCAGGTCCTTGGCGTCCTTGCCGAAGTACCGGGCGGCGGCGGTCTGAACGCCCCAGGTGCCGCCCCCCAGGTTGATGGTGTTCAGGTAGTTTTCCAAAATCCACTCCTTGGAGGTCTGCCGCTCCAGCCGGAGGGCCAGATACTGCTCCTGGAGCTTCCGCCGCACCCGGTCCAAGTTGGTCCGCTCAGCGGTACCGGCGGCGAAGACGTTGTTCTTGATGAGCTGCTGGGTGATGGTGCTGGCCCCCTCCGATAGGCTGCCGGAGGTCACGTTCCGCCAGACCGCCCGGGCGATTCCCCGGAGGTCCACACCGTGGTGGTCATAGAACCGCTGATCCTCGATGGCCACAAAGGCCTGGGGCAGCCAGGGGGACATCTCCTCCAGGGAGACGTAGACCCGGTTGGAGGCCTCCCCCATCAGTGTCACCATCTCCTCCCCGTCCCGGCCCAGCACCGTGGTGCGGTAGCCGTCGGGGGCGATGTCCTCCGCGTCCAGGGCCGGCGCCCGAAGCAGCGTGTCCACTGCGAACCAGACACCAGCCAACAAAACCGCCGCCAGGCACACCAGCGCCCCCAATAGCACCCGGCGGCGGATGGGATGGTCCCGCTTGCCCTCGGGTACTCCGGTCACTTCCTTGATCTCTTCCATTCACAGCTCCTTTTCGGGTGGTTATTTCTCACAGGTCAGATGTATTATACGACTCGCCAATTAAAATCGGACATGATTTTAATTCCGTCAGCTGTTTCATTGGCGATTCGTATTATAATACAGGTCCTTCCAGAATACATGAATGGGTCGTGAACTTTTTCAGCAACTTTTTGGCGGATTTTTCAGATTTTGGAACAGTATTTATGATAATTATACAATTTTTCTGATACAGTTGTTACTTTTGAAAGCAGGCGGAAAAACGCCCGCCTCCGAATGGGGGCGGGCGTCGCGCTTATTTTCCTTCAGAGACCACCCGGAAGGCGGGAGCCTTCACCCCGGCTTCCGCCAAGGTCTCGGTGATCCGCTGGGTCAGGTCGAAGTAGATGTCCCAGTAGTCATCATTGCGGCACCAGGCCCGGACGGTGAACTCCATGGACTCGTTGGTGCCGCCGGAAAGGCGGGCAAAGGGCGGATTGGGCTCGTCCAGGATCTTGTCGTTCCCGGCCATGACCTCCTGCATCAGCGCCTGAATCCTGGCGGGGGACTCCCCCTTGGCACAGGAAAAGGTCAGGTCCACCCGGCGCAGGTCCTCGGTGGAGTAGTTGACCACATTGGCGTTCATCAGAGTGCCGTTGGGCACGGTGATGTGCTTGTTGTCCACGGTGATGATGACGGTGTAAAAGAGGGTGACCTCCTTCACGGTGCCGCTGACGCCGGCGGCGTCTACGTAGTCCCCCAGCTTGAAGGGCTTGAAAATCAGCAGCATGATGCCGCCGGCCAGATTGCTCAGGGCGCCCTGGAGTGCCAGGCCAACGGTGACGCCGGCGGAAGCCAGGACCGCCACGATGGAGCTGGTCTCCACACCCAGAATGCCGATGATAGAGATGACCAGCAGCACGTACAGTCCAATGCGTGCGAAGCTGAGGGTGAAGGTCTGGACGGTGCCCTCCAGATGGGAGAAGCCCTTGCTCTTTTCCAGCAGGCCCACGATCTTGCCGATGGCCCACTTGCCCACTAGCCAGACGATGAGGGCAAACACCAGCTTGCCTACCAGGGGAACGATCAGTGTGGCGATGCCGGTGAGATAAAAGGATAAGGTCGACATCATAAAAATTCTCCTTTTTATATGTTTGTCTTTCTCTTCATGGAGCCAGTCACTCCAGCATTTTCGCGAACTCCTCCTCGGTGAGGATGGGGATATTCAGCTCCTGGGCCTTCTTCAGCTTGCTGCCGGCGGCCTCGCCTGCCACCACGTAGGTGGTCTTTTTGCTGACGGAGCCGGAGGCTTTGCCGCCTCGCTCCTCGATGAGGCTCTGAGCGGTCTTCCGGTCGAACTGGGTGAGGGTCCCGGTGAGCACAAAGGTCATGCCGGCAAACCGGTCATCCACCAGCTGGCGGGTGCTCTCCATGTTCACGTCCGCGGCCTTCAGCCGGGCGATCAGGTCCCGGGACTGGGGGGCCGCCAGGTAGTCCACGATGCAGCGGGCGGTGACGGCGCCCACGTCGTCGATCTCCGTCAGCTCCTCCTCGGTGGCAGCCATCAGGGCATCCATGGTCTGGAAGTGGCCCGCCAGCACCTTGGCGGCCTTCTCTCCCACCTGGCGGATGCCCAGGCCGTAGATCAGCTTGCTCAGATCATTGGCCTTGGACTTCTCGATGGCCCGGATCAGGTTCTCCGCCGACTTGTCACCCATTCGATCCAGCTTGACAACATCTGCGGCATGAAGACTGTAAAGGTCAGCTGCATTACGGACCAAGCCACTGTCCACCAGCTGCTGGAGCACCGCCGGGCCACAGCCGTCAATATCCATGGCGTCCCGGCTGGCGAAGTGGGTCAGGTTCCGCAGCAGCTGAGCCGGGCACTCCGCGCCAGTGCAGCGGTGGGCGGCGCCGTCCTCGTCCCGGACCACCGGCGCGCCGCAGACGGGACAGGTGTCGGGAAGAGTGTAAGGCACAGTTCCTTGCGGGCGCTTGTCCCCCACCACTTCCACGATTTCCGGAATGATCTCCCCCGCCTTTTGAACGATGACGGTGTCCCCGATGCGGATATCCTTCTCGGTGATATAGTCCTGGTTGTGGAGGGTGGCGTTTGTGACAGTGGTGCCCGCCAGCCGCACCGGCTCCAGCACCGCCTTGGGGGTCAGCACGCCGGTGCGGCCCACCTGGACCACGATGTCCAGCACCTTGGAGGGCTTCTTCTCCGGCGGATACTTGAAAGCCACGGCCCACTTGGGGAACTTGGCTGTGGAGCCAAGCGCTGTACGGTCCGACAAGGTATTTACCTTCACAACAGCTCCGTCAATGTCAAAGGGATAGTCCATCCGCTCCTCATTGATACGGGCGATCTCCAACTGGACGTCTCCCGTGCCGCGGAGGGTCTTGTGGGGGATGACCTTGAAGTGCTGGGAGGCCATGTAGTCCAGCGCCTCCTGGTGAGTGGCGAATTCCTTTCCCTCCGCCAATTGCAGGTTGAAGATCTGGATATCCAGCTTCCGCTCGGCGCAGACCTTGGGGTCCAGCTGCCGCAGGGAGCCGGCGGCGGCGTTCCGGGGATTGGCCATGAGAGGCTTTCCCTGGAGCTCCCGCATCCCATTGATCTCCTCGAACACGGACCGGGCCATGTAGACCTCGCCCCGGACAATAAGCCGGGGCAGCTTGTCCGGCAAGGACATGGGGATGGAGCGGACAGTTTTCAGGTTCTCCGTCACATCCTCACCCACCCGGCCGTCACCCCGGGTGGCGCCCCGGACGAACACGCCGTCCCGGTACTCCAGGGCCACGGAGAGGCCGTCTACCTTGGGCTCCACGGAATACTCCACCGGGGCACCCAGAGCCTGGTCCATCTTCTCACAGAACTCGGCCACCTCCTCGTCGTTGAACACGTCCTGGAGGCTCTCCAGCGGCACATCGTGGGTGTAGGGCTGGAAACCCTCCAGCGTCTTGCCGCCGATGCGCTGGGTGGGAGAGTCGGCGGTGACCTCCTCGGGGTGGGCCGCCTCCAGCTCCTCCAGCCGCCGGTTCAGCCGGTCGTATTCATAGTCCGGGATCACCGGGGCGTCCAGCACGTAGTACAGGTAGCCCTGCTGGTTCAGGTAGTCCCGGAGATATTTCATTTCCTCGCGGTAATCTTGGAATTCCATAGATGGCCCTCCTAGCCGTTGTTCAGGATGTAGTTTCTCACGTCTTCCTCGTACTCCGACGGGTCAGAGCTGAAATAGGTGTAGCTGCCCGGCACGGAGCCCACGATGACGGTCTCCGCCACGATAAAGGAGTTGGAAACCTTGGTGGCAGTGGTAAAGCCCGGCAACAGGATGCTGACATATACGTCAACGGTCAGAATGATCTGATGCTTGGTCTGGTTGATGCCGGCGGAGACGAACTCGTTGCGGAAGTTGGCCTCCGAGGAGCCCACAGACTCCATCCGCACCGTGATGCGTGGTCCCCGGCCCGCCAGCAGGCTGGACCCGGTAAGGGTTCCGATAGGAATGGACAGCTCCCGGGCAGAGACCTGATCGATGCGGGTCAGCACCGTGTCCAGGATCTGGGCCTGCAAATGGTTGAAAGCCGTCATGTTGCTGCGGACAGCGGTGATCTTGCCGTCATGGTCTTTCTCAAAGGAGACCAGACCGTCGTACTGGATCTCCCCTGTCTCAATGGCCTCGTACACCGCCTCGCTGACGATGCGGGTAACGGTGTTGGACACCTTGGTGGTGGCCAGGCTGGCCAGCAGGGGCTTCATCTGGGCGGTGGCGATGAAAGCCAGGGCCAGCACCCCGGCCATGATAAGAAACGCCAGAAGCCGCACCAGTGCCCGCCGGTCCATCCGGCGTCGGTAATAGAAAAATCCAGGCCGCATGTGACCGCCTCCCCTCCCGCTATCCTATGCGGAAGAGGGTTGGTCTTATTTAATCAGTTTTAACGAAATGCCGCAGTTGGGGCAGCGGATGGCATCTCCACGAAGGGTCACCTTCCACCAGACAAGCATGCCTCTTCCGGGATAGCCGCAGTGAGGGCAACGTGCCTTCCGGGTCACAAACAGGTAAAGCAAAATGTTGAGCAGCAAGATTGCCGAGAATAAGATCAACTTCCACAGCCGGAGGCCTTTCGGGAGAAAAAGCACCAGCCAAGAGAAAACCTCCAGGACATCACAGCAACGATCCAGAAGAATCGCACGGCGGCTGATGACCAACCGCTTCCCGCTTTTCACGTCCAGATATACACCGTCCACGCTGCCGCCTCCCGAAAATTCCTGATAGTTTATTTCCTGTGGAAGTCATGGCAGGCTGTTGACAATCTCCTTGAACACCCGGCCCCGCTCCATGAAGTTGGCAAAGCGGTCGAAGGAGGTGCTGGCGGGAGACAGGATCACCACGTCCCCCTCCCCGGCCCGGCTGTCGGCAATAGAGACCGCCTGGTGGTAGTCTTCCACGTCGATGATCTCCAGGCCGTTGTAATTGTCCGCCTGCTCCACGGCCCGGCGGATGACTCCCGCTGTGGCGCCGCAGAGGAGCAGCAGCTTCACGTGGTCATTCACCACCGGCCCCAGGGCGTCGTAGGGGATCCCCTTGTCCTTGCCGCCGGCGATGAGGATGACCTTCTCCCGGAAAGCGTTCAGCCCCGCGATGGTGCGGTTGGGGCTGGATGCGATGGAGTCGTTGTACCAGCGGACGCCGCTGCGGGTGCGGATCAGCTCGATACGGTGTTCCACGCCGCCGAACTCCCGGGCGAAGTCCCGGATGGTCTCGTCGGGCACCAGGCCGTCCACGACGGCTATCGCCGCCAGGTAATTCTCAATGTTGTGAACGCCGGGGAGTTTGATGTCAGTGGTTCTCATGACCTCCCGCTCCTCCCCGTTATGGCGGGCAATGATGGCCGAACCCCGGAGGAACACGCCGTCTTTCAGTTCCCGCTGCCGGGAGAACAGGCGGGCCCGCCCCGCAGACCTGGAGGCTTCCTCCAGAGTATAGGGATTATCGGCATTGAACACGGCAATATCTTCTGCTGTCTGGTGTGTAAAGATATTTTCCTTGGCGTCGATATACTCCTGGAAATCCTTGTGGACGTCCAGGTGGTTGGGGGCCACGTTGGTGATGACGGCGATGTGGGGACTGGCAGTCATGGTCATCAGCTGGAAGGAACTCAGCTCCAGCACGGCGATGTCGTCAGGCTTCATGGTCCCGGTCTCCGCCAGCAGCGGGTGGCCAATGTTGCCGCCCAGGTGGACGGTCTTCCCCGCCCGCTTCAGAAGCTCGGCGATGATGGTGGTGGTAGTCGTCTTGCCGTCGCTGCCGGTGACAGCGATCTTCGGGCAGGGGCAGACCTGGAAAAAGACCTCCATCTCGCTGGTCAGCACGCTGCCCCGCCCCACGGCCTCCGTCAGCTGAGGCAGGTCCGGCCGCATGCCGGGAGTACGGAAGATCACGTCCTCGGTGAGGCCGTCCAGATACCTCTCACCCAGCTTCAGGCGGCAGCCCTTTGCTTCCAGCTCGTCACCCACGGCCCCCAGGGCTTCCCGGTCCTTCCTGTCGCAGGCGGTGACGGCCACGCCCCGGTCCAGCAGCAGCTCGATCAGCGGCCGGTTGGAGACGCCGATGCCGATGACGGCCACGGTCTTATTCTGTAACGATGCCAGATACTCCTCGAATGTCATGGAAATTCGCTCCTTATGTGCTCCGCCGTGAGGCGGATGTTCTCATACATGGGAATTATACCGCGGAGGGCCAAAAATTACAACGTTGGGTAGAAATTTCCTGTGTATCAGTCCGGCTCCTCCATCCAATCCTCCGAATGGTCCGCCAGCTCCTGCACGGTGTTGAAAAACAGCGACGCGTGGTAGCCGTCGTTCACACAGTGCTGGAAATAGCCGGAGAAGGGCAGCAGTGTCTCGCCGTCCCGCTGGAAATACTTCCCGAAGAGGACCACCGGGAACAGCATGGGAGAGGTCATGGGAGTATCGTAGCTCACGCCGGCGTAGGAGAGCCAGGGCAGACAGGAGATGGGGGTGAATGCGTCCGGCCGGCCCGGCTTCGCCTTGACGCCCTTCACGTCCTTCCAAGTCTCCAGATCCTCCACGCAGTCCCTGTAAAACCGGGAAAACTCCGGCGAGTAGGCGGTCCAGATGTCGGAAAAGGTATGGTCGTCATCATGGAAGATGGTGTAGGAGGGATGGCAAACGTCCCAATACCCCAGCTGTCCATCCTGGTCCCGGGCCATGCGCAGCTCCCGCTGGCGGTTCACGGCGGTGGAGACCACATAGAGCATCACCGGGTAGAACCGCAGCCCCCGGCGGCGGACCTCCTTCAGGAGCCGGGTGATGTTCAGGTCCACGGTCAGCGTATAGCCGGTGCGGACCAGGGTCTGGTAATAGCGGTAATGGTCCCGGCGCTCCCAGGTCTCCGGATCGATGAGGTGAAATGCCACAAGAATTCCTCCTATCCCACAGCCGCTGCGGCAGAAATGTTTTTTCACATAAATATCATACCATATCCCGCCGCCCGTTACAACAATTGCCGGAGGCATCTCCCCTCTCCGCCGAAACTCCCCCGTTGACAATCGGCCGCCGTTCCTGTAAAATAGTCAGGCGAGTAAAACAGACGGTCGCGTGGCCAGGCCGAAAGGCCGGTCATGAGGAAAGTCCGGGCTCCACAGGGCAAGGATAACGGGTAACGCCCGCCCAGAGCGATCTGAGGAAAAGTGCAACAGAGATATACCGCCCGTGAGATTTTATCTCACGAGCAAGGGTGGAAAGGTGCGGTAAGAGCGCACCCGACGGCTGGGAACAGTCCGTCGCTGTAAACTCTATTCGGAGCAACACCGGTATGGGAGCGTATAGGCTGGCCCGGCCGCTCCCGGGGTGGCTTGAGCGTGCCGGCAACGGTACGCCTAGATAGATGACCGTCCGATACAGAACCCGGCTTACAGTTTTGCTCGCGCGATACGGTCCCTTCCGCGGAACACGCGGAAGGGACTTTTTCCATCCAAAAAATTTTTCATAAATGGAAGCATGTTCCATAATCATGTGGTATAATAAAAATACTTCTTAAATGGCGGCCGCTTCCCGGCCCCGCCTTCTACATGGAAAGGATCAGGTGATTCGTTTGAAAACACATTCCTTGACGGTCCAGATCCCCAGGCAGCGGATGAAAGAGAGAGCCGCGGACTTTATCCGTACGGCCAATTCCTTCAAGAGCAGCCTCATCGTGTCCCAGGGTCCCAACAGCGTCAATGCCAAGAGCCTGCTGGGCTTCCTGTCCCTGGACCCCGGCGCCGGAGACGAGGTCACCCTGACTGCCGACGGCCCCGACGAGGCCGAGGCCCTCAAGGTACTTAGTAGCCTTCTGGAGCATTCGGATACATAATCGACGCCGTAAGGAGCCGGAGAATTTCTCCGGCTCCTTTTTCTGTCCAGCGTTTATTTTAGGTCCGCCTGCCGCTCCCGGGGTGTCCGCAGCCGCTCCGCCAGGTAAGGGTCCACCGTGTCGGGCCAGGTCTCCCTGACCTCTCCGTCCACCCGGTCATACACCGTGTAAGGCTTTTCATGCCAGCGGGTGCGGACGATGAGCTCCGTTTCGCCGTCGTGGTCCCAGTCCGCCAGGGTGAAGCCAAGACAATCCCGGATCGTCAGCAGCTGCCTCCGGGGGGTCCAGGTCAAGCCGCCGTCATCCTCCCAGAAGGTATAGGTGTATAGTTCTCCCTGACCATAAGGGGCGGCCGCGCAGTTCACGATCTCGCAGCTCACATCCAGGCAGCCGAACAGAGTGTCCTGGGTACCAGCATGGTATTCCAGACCGAAGACGCTGCCCACGATGGCCCCTTCATCTACGGAGGAGCCGCCGGCGGCCTGACAGCCGGTCACTTCCCCCCGGCAGGTCCGGCGGTTCCAGCGGCAGTCCAGCAGATAGTTGGGCTGATCCCACCGCTGGTTCTCCGTGACAATGCCGTCAAAGTCCACTTCGCCGCCGCACCTCAGTTTCAGCAGGCGGCCTCCCTCCTCCACATACAGATAGTTGACGCCGTCCACATTCTCCTTCAAAACGACGGAGTCCACCCGCCGCTCCGTAACGGTGAAGGCACTGTGGCAGATCACCACCACCGTCACCAAAAACAATACCGCTACACCGATGAGCCGGGACCGGGAGCGGTGCCGTTCCTTTTTCAGATGATCCCGGGAAATATCCAGTAGTGCGTTCACAGGCTCCTCTCCTTTCTCTGTCTTCTGCCGACGGCAGGCCATCAGCTCCTCCACCCCCAGGCCCAGAGCTTCCGCCAACGGCTCCAGCAGCGTTACATCGGGGTAACTCAATCCCCGCTCCCACTTGCTGACGGCCTTGTCAGTGATGTGGAGCCGCTCCGCCAGGTCTTTCTGGGTCATGCGCGCTTCTTTCCGGCGCTCCGCGATAAAAGCGCCCAACTGTTCCTTCTTCATCATCTCACCTCGCTTCCACCATAGCCCACTCTGCCGGAAAAGACAACCGACCAGCGGTAGAATCAGCCCTCCTCCATCCGCTTTACCTCCTCTTCCGACGGATACACGTCCACGCCCCGGCCCCGGAAAGGCATGGCGGCGATGCGTTTCTTCGCCTCCCGCTGAGCGGCGGACTTCTGGTAATTCTTCTGCTTCTCCTTCCACTTCAGCGTGTCCCGGGAGATGGCGTCGGCCATGAAGTAAAAGGCCATCCGGGACTGGGGCGTCAGGTCCCGGCACATGGCTGCCGCCACGGTGACGTCCGTGTACACCTCTCCGGCAATGCGGTTGGCGTACCAGAACAGGCAGCAGAACAAATAGCCCTGCTCCTCCCGGGACAGGGTCATGACGTGGGGATAGGCGTCCAGGTAGACCATAAAGCTGTTCTTTCGATTTTCGATGGGTCTCCCCTCCTTTCACTATTCATCCCCCATCCCCGGTTTTGTGCATGTCTGTGTGCAGCGGTTTAAAAATTTTGTCCGCTTTTTTCTCCCCCGCAGGATTCTCCGGTTATGGTAAGGGTCATGGTAAGAGTTATGGTAAGAGTTATGGTCACGGTCATGGTGAAAAATATGGTCACGACAGGGCGAGCTGCCGCCTTGGATATAATTGAACAAAACTTAACTTTTGTTTACTCTGCTGGAGAACAAAAAAGAGGGACGGCCTTCGCCGTCCCTCCGGTATCCAAGGATCAGTCGTTGTCCCAGTTGTGCCAGACGTTCTGCACGTCGTCGGAATCCTCCAGCATATCGATGAGCTTCTCCATGTTCTTCACGTCGCCCTCGGTGGACAGGGTGATGTAGTTCTGGGGCACCATCTCGATCTCCGCGCTGGCGAAGGTGTAGCCCTTCTCCTCCAGGGCCTTCACCACATCGTTGAAGGCGTCGGGATCGCAGGTGATCTCCAGGGCGGGGCCGTCGGCCTCGAAGTCTTCAGCGCCGGAATCCAGAGCGTCCATCATGACGGCGTCCTCATCCAGCTCGCCCTCCTCGTTGTCGATGACGATGACGCCCTTCTTGTCAAAGGACCAGCTGACGCAGCCCTGGGCGCCCATGTTGCCGTTGCACTTGTCGAAGGCGTGGCGCACCTCGGGAGCGGTGCGCTGGCGGTTGTCGGTCAGGGCCTCCACGATGACGGCCACGCCGCCGGGGCCGTAGCCCTCGTAGGTGACGGCCTCGTAGTTCTCGGTGCTGCCGGCACCCAGGGCCTTGTCGATGGTGCGCTTGATGTTCTCATTGGGCATGTTCACGGCCTTGGCCTTGGCGATGACAGTGGCCAGGCGGGAGTTGTTGTTGGGGTCGCCGGAACCGCCGCCTTCCTTGACGGCCACGATGATCTCCTTGGCGATCTTGGTGAACGCGGCGGAGCGCTTGGCGTCCTGAGCGCCCTTGGTCTTCTGGATATTATGCCACTTAGAATGTCCGGACATAGTTTTTCAATCTCCTTCAACGTAATACTGGATGACTTCCCGGTGGGAAGCGGATTTTGTGACAGAGAGTTCAGGGAACTGCTCCGTTAGATACGAAATGAGCTTGGCGCAGACCGGGTCCTCCGTGGGGAAATGGCCCGCGTCGATCAGGTTGATGCCCTTCCCTTTCGCCTCCAGGAAGGTGTGGTATGTCAGGTCCGCGGTGACGAAGGTATCGCACCCGGCCTGGATGGCGGCGTCCTCGCAGTCTCCGCAGGCGCCGCCGCCCACCGCCACCTTGGAGACCAGCTTTCCGGCACCGGCGCAGCGGACGCCGTTGGCTCCCAGAGCGCGGCAGACAAAACGGGCGAAGTCCGGCAGTGCCATGGGCTGCCGCAGCGTGCCCATGCGGCACAGGCCCTCCGGGTCTCCCAGAGGCCCAGGGTCCACCAGCTCCAGCGCCTCGGCCAGAGCGTCGTTGACCCCTCCCTCCGTGATGTCGAGATTGGTGTGCATACAGATGGCGGAAACGCCGTTTCGCAGCAGCTTTAGAAGCAAATGGCCCTGGGGCGTGTCACTGCGGACGGACTGCACCGGCAGCCACTTGCAGTTCATCACCGGGTGATGGGCCACGATCAGCTGGCAGCCCCTGGCGATGGCCTCGTCAGCCACGTCCTCCGTGATGTCCAGGGACACCAGGACCTTTTCCACGTTCAGTTCCGGGTCTCCCAGCAGCTGACCCACATTGTCCCAGCTCATGGCCAGCTCTTTGGGCGCCAGGTCAAACAGGGCCTGTTCGATTTCACGTACCGTTATCATGGCGCCACTCCTCTCGCATTTCCAGCAGGGCGGTGAGGATGTCCCGGAGCCGGTCGGCCTCGGCCCGGTCCTTCTCCACGCCGGAGCGGTTCAGCCCCGCCACGGCCCCTTGCAGCCGGATGATCTTTTCAATGAGGTACCGGTCCCCCAGGGGATCGCGGAGCAGCTTCGCGCCGCCCCACAGCTGGCCCTCCGTCAAGGTCATCTCCCCCGCCGTGACCTCCATCACGGGATAAATGGTCCCCCGGTCATAGACCAGGGCCTCCCGCCGGATGGAGTATCCGTGGTCCATCAGGAAACGGCGGAGCTCCTCAGCGTGGGTCATGGGCTGAAGCAGCAGGGTGTGGGCCCCGTCCGCCGTCCAGGGGGCGTCCGCCAGGATGGAGGCGATGGTCTCGCCCCCCATGCCGGCGATGACGACGGTGTCCGCCTCCTCGGGAGAAACGGCCTCCAGACCCGGCGCCAGGCGGCAGTCCACCGTTTCGGCGCCGTAGAGGCGGCAGTGCTCCGCCGCCCGCTGAAGGGGGCCCTGCCGAAGGTCGCTGGCAATGGCAGAGCTCACGCGGCCGTGGACCGTCAGCCACACCGGCAGATACGCGTGATCCGTGCCAACATCAGCGAGCTTGGCGCCCTGAGGCACCCAGTCGGCCAGCAGCCGCAGCCGCGGCGTCAGTTCCAGTCGTTTCGCCATCCCTCTCCTCCATGGAAGGACGCATACGGGAAGGCTCCCGTATGCGTCCCGTCGGTGCTGTTACTGCGCCTTGTTGGCTTCCTCGTTCACCAGGGCCAGCAGCTTGTCCACATCCACGCCGTGAACCATGCAGGCCTCCTCCACGGTCTCGCCCCGGGAAGAGGGGCAGCCCAGGCAGTGCATGCCGATGGACAGGAAGATGGGCGCGGTCTGGGGGGCCACGTCCAGGATATCACCGATGATGGTGTCTTTGGTAATGGTAACCATGGGAAAACTCCTCCATTCAAAAATTCGACGGTGGTATTATACCCCATATCTGTTGCGAATTCAATAGAAAATATCGGTTTTTTGTTCCCCTGGCCGGAAAATGGGGGCAGCGCCCCCCCTGCTCCGGGAAAGCAAAAAACGACGCCTGCGTTTCCACAGGCGTCGTCCTTGTGCAAGAGACAAAAACCGAAGACCGGCTTCTTGTTATCTCTGCTGCTCGCGCATCTTGGCGAAGCACTCGCTGCAGTACACGGGACGGTCGGACTTGGGCTCGAAGGGAACCTTGGCCTCGCCGCCGCAGGCAGCGCAAACAGCGGTGAAGTACTCACGGGGGCCGCGGGCGGCGTTCTTGCGAGCGTCACGGCAGGCCTTGCAGCGCTGGGGCTCGTTCTGGAAGC
>CAMCDX010000032.1 GCA_945873695.1 uncultured Clostridia bacterium
GGTATTGTGAAGGCGTCGAAAAAGTCCGTCGGACTTTTTCGACAGCCTGAGCCGGTGCCCCTTTGCGGGGCACCGGCTTCTTTTGCGCGGCAAAAAGGCGGCATGCACTTGCGGAATGACGGAATTCTGTTATAATTTGAAACTATCGAAAGGGGAGACGGATGCGCTTTTGGACCGTGGAGAATGAACGGACCATGGCGGCACCGTCCTGCCCTTTTCCGCCCTGACCATTGCCCGGACACGGTTCCGGCTGACCCAATAAAGGCGAATGTTCAAAAAAACTTTACATCATTTTCAATATTTTCAATGTGCATTAAAATTGAGGACGTACTGTTTAACAGTAAATCGGAAAAAGGGCCGATGGGCCCGTGAGGATACGGAGGAGTCACCATGGGAAGACGAATTGTTTCCGTGCTGCTGGCGCTGGCGCTGGGGAGTTCCCTGCTGGTAACAGCGTTGGCGGATGGAGATACGGACGGCGCCACGGCAGCGGAGACGGAGACCCTGGAACCGCTGACGGAGACCACCGGCGGAGCCGCCGCCCCCGTTTCGGAGGAGGGGACCACCACCGGCGCCTGCAACCCGGAGTTGACGGTGCCCCGGCCGGACCCGGTGGGGCAGCTGTCCTTCGCCAACCTGGAGACCCGGGTCCGGGAGAACAACCTGTCCGTGCTGGCGCTGCAGGAGACCATGGAAGCCGTGAAGGTCACGGATTACAAGGAGCTGCGCGGGGACCTGGAGGACCAGCTGGACGCGCTGGAGGACATGACGGACGGCATCAAAGCACTGATGCAGGGCCTGGGCACCGTGGTCCCGCCGTCCTCGGAGGACGGCAGCCCTTCCCTTGTGCTGGACGCCAATGACCGGCTGACCCAGCTGCTGGCGGGCTATGTCCTGGGGACGCTGGAATCCTCCACGGACTCTCTGGAGGACGCCATCGCCGACATACGCAGCGGCAAGACCCAGAAACAGGCCGAGGATGCCGTCCGGCAGATGGAGAACGGCCAGGACCAGTATGTCATCGGCGCCGAATCCCTGTACATCACCGTGCTGGAGCTGCAGAACACCAGGGCGGGGCTGGAGCGCACTCTGGAGGCTATGGACCGCACTGTCCAGGAGATGGAGCTGCGGTATTCCATGGGGCAGATCTCCGCGCTGCAGCTGCAGCAGGTTAAGAACGGCCGCGTCCAGATTCGGAGCGGACTGGATACACTGAACAACAGCATGGAGGGCGCCGTGATCCAGCTGGAGATGATGGTGGGCGCCGACATCACCGGAAAGATGACGGTCACGGAGGTGCCTGAGATCACCGACGCCCAGGTGGACGCCGTCAACTATGAGACCGACCTGGACGAGGTGCGGCAGAAGAGCTATGACCTCTATGCCGCCAAGACCGCCCTGGAGGACGCCGAGGAGGAGTACAAGGACGCCAAAAAGGACTACGGCAAGAATACTTACCAGCGGAAGGCGGCGGAACACAAGTGGCAGGCCGCCCAGTATACCTATCAGGCGGCGGTCCAGTCCTGCGAGGCCAGGTTCCGCGCCTGCTGCGGCGCCGTGACGGACTACCGGCAGATTGTCCGGGCCAAGGAGAGCGCACTGGCGCTGCAGGAGGCCACGTTCCAGTCCATGGAACTGAAATACCAGCGGGGCATGATCTCGAAAAACGACTATCTCGCCGCCAGGGACGACCTGGAGACGGCCCGGGATGCCGTCACCACGGCGAAGCACGATCTGTTCACGGCATACCGCGCCTATGAGTGGGCGGTCCGTTTCGGCGTGCTGAACTGACCGGAAGGAGAACGACATGATGAAACACTGCAAGCAGCTGGCGGCCCTGCTCCTGGCCGCTGCCATGACCGCCGGACTGTCCGCCTGCGGCAGCGACGGCGGCACCGGCGGGGAGGAGACCCAGGCCGGCGTGGCCGTCCAGGTGGAGACGGTGGCTGCGGATACCATCTCCACGGACAACCGGGTCTCCGGCAAGGTCGCCGCCGACAACGAAGCCACCATCATGGTGGCGGTCACCGCCAAGTGCACGGCGGTCTATAAGAATGCCGGAGACAGCGTCAGCGCCGGCGATGTCATCTGCACCCTGGACCTGGACAGCACCCTGGCCTCCGCGGCGGCGGCGGATATCGGCTACCAGTCCGCCGTCCGAAGCTACAACGACCAGAAGGCCATTCTGGATAAGCAGGTGTCCATGGCGGCGGACAACGTGGCCAACACCAAGGCCCTGTTCGAGATCGGCGCCGCCTCCCAGCTGGAGGTGGACCAGGCGGAGCTGAGCTATCAGAACGCCGTGGCTGGCCGGGACTCCGCCCTGTCCCAGCTGGAGGCCGGCATCCAGAGCGCCAAGAGCTCCGTGGCGCAGCTGAATACCGCTCTGGAGAATGTGGACAGCGACGGCAATGTCACCGCCCCCATGGACGGCACCCTGGTGAGCATGAACGCCGTGGAGAACAGCTTTATCTCCAACGCCATGCCCCTGGCGGTCATCGACGGCGCGGACCGGATGAAAGTCACGGTCTCTGTGTCCGAGGCCCTGGTGCCCAAGCTGCGCATCGGCGATACCGCCGATGTCACCGTCAGCGCCGCCAACCAGTCCTTCACCGCCGTCATCCGCTCTGTGGAGCAGGCGGCCAACATGCAGACCAAGCTGTATACCGTTACGCTGACGGTGCCTGCCGAGGTGGGCGGACTGATGTCCGGGATGTTCGCCGACGTGACGTTCCATACCGACACCTCGGAGAACGCCGTTGTGGTGCCTACCGAGGCCATCCTCACCAGCAACGGCACCCAGTATGTCTTTATTGTGGAGGACGGTTCCGCCAAATATGTGGAAGTGACCACCGGCCTTACCGGCAGCGGCGTCACGGAGATCACCTCCGGCCTGGAGGCGGGCCAGACCCTGGTGACGGTGGGCCAGGCGTATCTGGCCGACGGGGATTCCGTCCGCATCGTCGGCGGGGAGGACTAAAGGCGGATGAGTACGGCAAGATTTTGTATCAAGCACCGGGTGACCACGATTTTGGCGGTCATCATGATCGCCGTGTTCGGCGTGGTCTTCACCACCCAGCTGCAGTTGGCCCTGCTGCCGGACATGGAGGCCCCCATGGCGGTGGTGGTGTGCTACTACAACGGTGCCACCCCCAGCGACATCGAGGATCTGGTGACCCGGCCCCTGGAGACGGCCATTATGTCCGTCCCCGGCGTGGACGAGGTGACGTCCACCTCCTCTGACGGCGTCAGCCAGGTGCAGATCACCTACGTGGAGGGCACGGATCTGGACATCGCCGCCACCAAGCTGCGGGAGAAGTTCGACATGCTCTCCCTGCCCGACGGCGCCATGGACCCCATGATCATCAACATGAACATCAGCGATCTGCTGCCCACCGCCATGATCGCCCTGATGGGCGACGACCTGGGTAAGCTCCAGACGCTGGCCGACGATGTGGTGTCCCCCGCGCTGGAGCGCATCGACGGCGTGGCCTCCGTCACCGTCACCGGCGGCGTGGAGAAGCAGATCGCCGTTCAGATCGACTCCACCCGGGCGGCGGGCTTTGGCCTGTCCAACAGCTACATCACCCAGTTCCTGACGGCGGAGAACCTGCTGTTCCCCGGCGGCGACCTGCATAACGGCTCCAAAACCCTCACCGTCTCTACCGACGCCAAGTTCCAGTCCGTGGAGGACGTGGCCAACATGCTCATCGCCCTGCCCACCGGCGGCACGGTGCGTCTGAGTGAGGTGGCAAATGTGACGCTGGAGACCACGGAGCGGGATACCGCTGCCATGATGGACGGCAGCCCCTGCGTGCTGCTGCAGGTCTCCAAGCAGTCCGGGGCCAACGAGTCCGCCGTCTCCGACAAGGTGGCGGAGCGGATGGCGGAGCTGGCGGCAGAGAACCGCTCCGTCCACTACGCCCTGCCTTATCTGGCATCTGACTTCATCCATCTGGCGGTGTACGCCGCCATGCAGAACATCATCCTGGGCGTGGCGCTGGCCGCGGTGGTGGTGTTTTTGTTCCTGCGCCGCTGGGGCGCCACGCTGACCATCGCCGTGTCCATGCCGGTGTGCATCCTGGCGGTGTTCGTGCTGATGAACGCCTTTGACCTGACCATGAACATGATGTCCCTGGGCGGCATCGCCATGGGCGTGGGCATGATCGTGGACAACTCCATCGTGGTGCTGGAGAATATCTACCGCTATGCCGCTGACGGCCACGACCGCATGAGCGCCTGCGTGGACGGCACGAAGGAGGTCACCACCTCCGTCATCGCCTCCACGCTGACCACTGTGGCCGTGTTCCTGCCCATCGGCCTCACCGGCGGCATGGCGGGGATGCTGTTCGATGACTTCTGCCTGACCATCTCTTTCCTGATCCTGGGTTCCATGGCCATCGCCTTGACCTGGGTCCCCCTGCTGTGCTACCTGATGCTGGATGAGAACAAGGTCCGCCAGGATCAGCTGAAGCGGGCGGAGAAAAAGCAGAATGCCATTGTTTCCAAGGCGCGGGGATGGCTGGATAAGCTGTACGCCCGCTATCTGCGCCTGCTGGATTACTTCGTCCACCACCTGAAGGCCGGCATGCTGGCCTCCGTGGGCCTGGTGGCGTTCTTCGTGGCCTGCTGCCTGACCACCAACATGGTCCTGCTGCCCTCCATGGATATGGGCCAGGTCTCCATTACCGTCAGCATGCCCATCGGCTCCCAGGTGGAGGAGACTGCCGCCATCACGGACCGTGTGGCCGCTCTGGCGGAGGAGAACGTGCCGGAGCTGGAGAGCATGTACTATGCCGCCCAGGCGGAGAGCGCCTCCGTGGCCCTGGCGCTGACTGACAAAAGTGACCGCCACCGCAGCAGCGACCAGGTGGTGGACAGCCTGCGGCCCCTTCTGCGGGATATCGCCGGGGGTGAGATCACTGTCGCGTCTTCCGATATGACGGCTATGATGGGCGGCGACGAGATCAGCGTGGACATCGCCGGCGACGACTACGCCACATTGACCATGATCGCCGCGGACCTGACAGATCAGATCAGCGCCCTGGAGGACGCCGTGGACGTCACCAGCTCCGTGGCGGAGCAGGTGCCCCAGGTGAAGGTCACCATGAACCGGGAGGCCGCCGCCCAGTACGGCCTTACCGCCGCCCAGGTGGGCGCCGCTGTCCGGGCGGAGCTCACCGGCGACACCGCCACCACCATCACCATCGACAACAAGGAAGTGGATGTGGTGGTCCGGGGCGACGGCTCCGCCGCCGCCAGCCTGGACGCTCTGCGCTCCATGCCGGTAGCCACCGCCATGGGCGGCTACGTGCCCCTGAGCGCCGTGGCCAATGTGGAGGTGGTCCAGGCGCCTCAGACCATCAGCCGTGTCAACCAGTCCCGCCAGGTGTCCATCACCGGCTCCACCGTCAGCGGGGACGTGACGGCCATGAACCGCCAGATCAAGGCCATCCTGGACCGCTATCAGCTGCCGGAGGGCTATACGGCGGAGATCAGCGGCAGCTATGAGGAGATGATGGACAGCTTCACCGACCTGCTGCTGGCTCTGGCGGTGGCGCTGGGCCTGGTGTACTTCGTCCTGGCCGCCCAGTTCGAGTCCTTCCTGATGCCGGTCATCATCATGATGATCCTGCCGGTGGCCTTCTCCGGCGCCCTGTTCGCCCTGCCCCTCACCGGACGGGACCTGTCCATGATCTCTTTGGTATCCCTCATCATGCTGGCGGGCACCGTGGTCAACAACTCCATCATTCTGGTGGATTATATCCGGGTCCGCCGGGAGATGGGAGAGAGCCGGGAGGAGGCCATTCTGAAGGCCTGCCCGCTGCGCGTCCGCCCGGTCATGATGACCACCCTCACCACGGTCCTGGCCATGATCCCCATGGCCTTCGCCATGGGCGATACCCTGGAGATGATGAGCGACATGGGCGTCACCATGATGAGCGGCATGATCATATCCACCATTGTGACACTGCTGTTCACACCGGTGTACTACTCCGTTATCGATAACCTCTCCCACCGCCGGTTCCGCCGGGGCAAGCCCCGGCCGCCCGCGGAGGAAGCCGCTCCCGCACCCGTGGAAGCGGGCTGACACATAAAAAAACCTGCCGTCCTGTTGGGACGGCAGGTTTTTTGCTTCCGATTCACCGCTTTCGGGCGGCGGAGCTGCCCAGACCCAGCTCCATGCGGTACTTCGCCACGGTCCGCCGGGCCAGGCGGATGCCCTGGTTCTCCAGCAGCTCCACCAGCTTCTGGTCGCTGAGGGGGCGCTTGGGGTCCTCACCCTTTACCAGCTCCAGCAGCTTCCGCTTCACCGCCTGCCGGGAGGGGCCCTGCTCACTGACGGCCCGGCTGAAAAAGTACCGCAGGGGATAGGTGCCCTGACGGCACTGGAGGTACTTTCCCCGGGCGGTCCGGGAGATGGTGGAGGGGTGGACCCCCAGCCGCTCCGCCAGGGAGGTCAGCTTCATGGGAGCCAGCTCCCCGGTCTGACCGGCAAAGAAGGGCTGCTGAGCCTCCAGGATAGCCTCGGCGCACAGCCGCAGGGTGCTGCCCCGCCGCTCCAGGCTGTTCAGCAGCCACTTGGCCTGCTGCATCTTCTGCTGCAGGTAGACCTTGGCTTCCCTGTCGTCAGACTCCTTCAGCAGCCGGGTGTAATAGCCGCTGATGGACACCCGGGGCAGATAGTACTCATTCAGCACCACCCGCAGCTCCCCGTCCAACTCCACGATGAACACGTCCGGCCGGACGTAGACTGTGGGCTCTGCCGCCTGGAAGGCCTGGCCGGGATGAGGGTCCAGGGAAGCGATGACCTTTTCCGCCGCCTGGATCTGCTCCACCGTCAGCCCCAGCTCCCGGGAGATGGGGCCATAGTGCTTCCGGCTCAGCTCCGGCAGAAACCGGGAGGCGATCTCCATGACCTCCGGCGAACCGCCCTGGCGCTTCAATTGCAGGACCAGGCACTCTGACAGATCCCGGGCGCCCACACCGGCGGGGTCCAGGCTCTGAAGGGTCTCCAGGGCCTGGTCGATAAGGGCCTGGGGGATCTTCAGGTCCAGCAGTCCATCCAGGTCCTCCTGGCTCAGCCATCCGTCCTCGTCCACCAGCTCCGCCAGGTATTTACACAGGGCCAGCAGAGGCTTGGGCAGCCGTTTTCGATCCAGCTGGTCGCAGAGGAAGGCGGACAGGCTCTCCGTCTCCGGGTCCACCGCCCCCCGCTCCGGCATGGCGCCTTCCTCGTGGGCGAAGGTGGTGCCGTGGAGGCCGGCGTCGATCCAGCTGGCCTTCTGCCGCAGTTCCGCATAGGCGCCCCGGAGGGCGGGGGAGTCCTCCTGCTCGATGAGGGGGTTCTCCTCACTGAGCTTCCCCAGATACTCCAGCAGCTCCTGGGAGTTCATCTGCAGGACCTGCATGGACTGCAGCAGCTGGGGCGTCAACTTTAATTCCTGCCGCAGTTCCGCTTTCAATGTCACAAGGCTCATGGCTTACGTCCGTCCGTTCACGTATTTTGCCACCTTGCGGGCGGCGGTGGCCTGGGAGATGCCCAGGTCTTTGGCCACCGCCACGGTGGTGCCGCAGCGGCGGTAGGACTCCCGGATGATCTGGCCCTCGTAGGCGTCCATCCGCTCCGCCAGGGTCCCTTGCTGGGGCAGGGGCTCCGCCTGGGGCGCCGTATCCCCGGTGAACTCCGCCGGCAGGGCAGTGGTGTCGATGATGGGGTCCTGGACGGTGATCACCATCCGCTCAATCAGGTTTTCCAGCTGCCGGACGTTGCCGGGCCAGTCGTACTGCTCCAAAAACGTCAGGAACCGGGGGCTGAAGGTGAGGTGCTTTTCATACTCCCCGCTGAACCGGGCCAGGAACTGGTGGGCCAGGGGGAAGATGTCTTCCTTCCGCTGCCGCAGAGGGGGAATGTGGATGCGGATGACATTCAGCCGGTAAAAGAGGTCTGACCGGAACAGGCCCCGCTGGACCTCCACCTCCAGGTTCCGATTGGTGGCCACGATAAGCCGGAAGTCCAGCTCGATCTTCTTCGTGCCGGAGAGGCGCTCAATGGTCTTCTCCTGAATCAGCTGGAGGAGCTTGGACTGGATGTGGGGGGGCAGTTCGCCGATCTCATCCAGGAACAGCGTACCGTGGTTGGCCAGCTCGATCTTGCCGATCTTGCCGCCGGAGGCGGCGCCGGTAAAAGCACCCTTCTCGTAGCCGAACAGCTCTGATTCGATGAGGTTCTCGTGGAGCACCGCGCAGTTGACCTCGATGAAAGGACCGTCTGCCCGGCTGCTCATCTTGTGGATGGTCTTGGCGATGGCGCTTTTGCCCACGCCGGTCTCGCCGGTGATGAGGATGTTGGCCTTGGTGTTGGCGGTGTTCTGCATCAGCGTCCACAGCCGCTGCATGGAGGCGCTTTTGAACACCAGGTCCGTGGAGGTGGCCCGGGTCCGCAGCTCGGCGATCTCCTGGGTGTACTGCTGGAGGGAATCCTGTAAATGCTGGTAATTCCGCTGAATGGTGTTGATCTGCTCCACGGACACCGTGTTGAAGCACACGGCGTACTTCAGCTCTCCGTGGTCGTCGAATAGAGGGATACCCACGGTCATGACATTCTTGTGGACGTGGTTGATGGTCTGGGTGGCGGTAATTTTCTTCTTCTGCCGGATGACCTCCGCCGTGATGCAGGGGGTGAAGGTGCCGTCCGCCTCCAGATCGAAGGCGGACCGGCCCACGATGGAGCCGTGGGAGAAGCCGAAATTCCGCTCGTAGTTCCCGCTGACCCGCAGAATGGTGCCGTTGGCATCGGAGAGCATCATGTCGTCCGCCAGCACCAGATTGTTCTCGGGATTCAAGATGTCCAGCAAGCCCTTCAGATTGATGTCCTCGTCAAAAATATTCGTCAAATTTGTGGTCTCTGACAAAGCGCACCTGCTTTCCGCCGCGATACCGCGGCACGGTTCTATTCAAAAATGAGTATACCACATTCAAAAATGAATAGAAAGGGCATGAGACCATTTTCTCCTTGTCGGTTTTCACAGAAATCCGCCCTAAAATTATTGGGAGCGCACAAAGTCCTCGGAGGATTGAAAATACTGGGGAATTTCGCGCGCTATTCAATTTTGAATAGCGCAAAGCGGGTACCAAAATATACTTGGGCGAAAGCACAAAAACGACCTGCCGAGATTGCGGCAAACTGCACAGAAATCACAGCCGGTCCTCCAAAAACGGCGGCGAAAAGATGGCACAAAAATTGCTTAATAATTTGGGCAGCGAACGATAGGAAAAAGCGCTGCGCACGGCCGGGAGCCTGGACCGCGCGAATATTTAAAGGAGGATTCTATCATGTATCAGACCATTCGTTACGAGAAGAACGGCAATATCGGCATTGCCACCATCAATCGTCCCGAAGCGCTGAACGCTTTGAACTCCACCGTCATCTCCGAACTGGAGCAGCTGATCACCGAGGTCGAGCAGGATACCGAGCTGGGTGCTTTCATCCTCACCGGCGAGGGCCGCTCCTTCGTGGCCGGCGCCGATATCGGCGAGCAGTATCCTCTGGATGTGGCCGGCGGCCGCAAGTGGGGCCAGCGGGGCAGCGCCCTGTTCCGCCGCATCGAAAAGCTGGAGATCCCCACCATCGCCGCGGTCAACGGCTTCGCCCTGGGCGGCGGCTGCGAGATCGCCATGAGCTGTGACATCATCCTGGCCGCCGGCCCCAACGCCGAGGGCAAGGGCGGCGCCAAGTTCGGCCAGCCCGAAGTGGGCCTGGGCATCACCCCCGGTTTCTCCGGCACCCAGCGTCTGCCCCGCCGCGTGGGCATCGCCAAGGCCAAGGAGCTGATCTTCTCCGGCAAGGTCATCGGCGCGCAGGAGGCCAAGGAGATCGGCCTGGTCAACGCCGTCTATCCTCCCGAGGAACTGATGAACGCCGCCGTCGCCATGGCCAAGTCCTTTACCGTCAACGCTCCCATCGCCGTGAAGTACTCCAAGGCCTGCATCGACCGGGGCATGCAGATGGATATCGATGACGGCATTGCCCTGGAGAACGAGCTGTTTGCCATGTGCTTCGCCACCGCCGACCAGAAGGAAGGCATGAGCGCCTTCCTGGAGAAGCGCAAGGAAAAGCACTTCCAGAACAAGTAAGGGCAGCGGGAGGCGAGAACGATGAAAAAAGTACGCGTGATCACCGCTGAGGAAGCGGCTCTGATGGTCAATGACGGCGACACCATCTCCACCGGCGGCTTCGTCAGCTGCGCCTGCCCCGAGGCCCTGTCCATCGCTCTGGAGAATCGGTTCCTGGAGACCGGCCATCCCCGGGACCTGACGCTGTTCTTCGCGGCCGGTCAGGGCCACCGGGACGGCACCGGCGGCGACCACTACGGCCATGAGGGCATGGTCAAGCGTGTGGTGGGCGGCCACTGGGACCGCGCCCCTAAGCTGGGCGACCTTGCCCTGGCCAACAAGATCGAGGCCTATAACCTGCCCCAGGGCGTCATCACCCACATGTACCGGGACATCGCGGCCCACAATATCGGCACCATCACCCATGTGGGCCTGTATACCTTCGCCGACCCCCGCAACGGCGGCGGCAAGCTGAACGAGGCCACCAAGGAGGACCTGGTCAAGCTGGTGAGCATCGAGGGCGAGGAGCGCCTGCTGTATAAGGGCTTCCCCATCAACGTCTGCTTCATCCGCGGTTCCTACGCTGATGAGTACGGCAACTGCACCGTCCACCGTGAGATCGGCCCCCTGGACGTCACCGCCCAGGCCCAGGCCACCAAGAACTCCGGCGGCAAGGTCATCGTCCAGGTGGAGAAGATCGTCCAGGGCGGCTCTCTGGACCCCAAGCTGGTGAAAATTCCCGGTATCTATGTGGACGCGATTGTGGTAGGCTCTGTGGAGGACAACATGCAGTGTCTGGGCATGCCCTATGACGGCGCCCTGACCGGCGAGTTCCGCATTCCCGTGGACGCCATCCCGCCCATTCCTCTGGACGCCAAAAAGATCATCGCCCGCCGGGCCGCCATGGAGCTGCCTCAGGACGCCATCGTCAATCTGGGCACCGGCGCTCCTGAGAAGATCGCCAATGTGGCCGCCGAGGAGGGCATCTCCGACAAGATGACCCTGACCGTGGAGGCCGGTGGCATCGCCGGCGTGCCCTACGGCGGCACCCAGTTCGGCGCCTCCGCCAATGCCATGGCCATCCTGGACCACAACGTCCAGTTCGACTTCTATCAGGGCGGCGGCCTGGACGTGGCCTTCCTGGGCCTGGCCGAGACCGCGCCCAACGGCGACCTGAACGTGTCCAAGTTCGGCACCCGTCTGGCCGGCGCCGGCGGCTTCATCGACATCACCCAGAACGCCAAGAAGGTGGTCTACTGCGGCACCTTCACCGCCAAGGGCCTGAAGACCGAGTGCGTGGACGGCAAGCTGGTCATCACCCAGGAGGGCGGTAAAAAGAAGTTTGTCAACCAGGTGGAGCACATCACCTTCTCCGGCGTCTACGCCAATAAGGTGCACCAGCCCGTCCTGTACATCACCGAGCGGGCCGTGTTCGAGCTGCGCCCCGAGGGCGTGACCCTCATTGAGATCGCCCCCGGCATCGACCTCCAGACCCAGGTCCTGGACCAGATGGAGTTCATGCCGAAGATCGCCGAGGACCTGAAGCTCATGGACGAGCGGATCTTCCGTGATGAGCTGATGGGCCTGGCCAACGAGTAAACCTTAAAATTAGGAAAGAAATCCAAGGAAAACAAGGAGGAACAAACGAATGGCACTGATGACCGCACAAGAGTACATTGACAGCCTGCGCAAGCTGAATACCCGGGTGTACATGTTCGGCGAGAAGATCGACAACTGGGTGGATCACCCCATGATCCGCCCCAGCATCAACTGCGTCGCCATGACCTACGCCCTGGCTCAGGACCCCCAGTACGCGGAATTGATGACCGTAAAGTCCAGCCTCACCGGCCACACCATCAACCGCTTCACCCACCTGCACCAGTCCACCGAGGACCTGATCAACAAGGTGAAGATGCAGCGCCTGCTGGGCCAGAAGACCGCCAGCTGCTTCCAGCGCTGCGTGGGCATGGACAGCTTCAACGCCGTGTTCTCCACCACCTTCGAGGTGGACGAGAAGTACGGCACCCACTATCACGAGAACTTCAAGAAGTTCCTGACCATGGTCCAGGACAACGACCTGACCGTGGACGGCGCCATGACCGACCCCAAGGGCGACCGCTCCAAGGCCCCTCACGACCAGGCTGACCCCGACATGTACGTCCATGTCGTGGAGCGCCGCCCCGACGGCATCGTGGTCTGCGGCGCCAAGTGCCACCAGACCGGCTCCATCAACTCTCACTGGCACATCTTCATGCCCACCATCTCCATGGGTGAGGCCGATAAGGACTGGGCCGTTTCCTTCGCCTGCCCCACCGACGCCGAGGGCCTGTACATGATCTATGGCCGCCAGTCCTGCGACACCCGCAAGCTGGAGGAGGACGCCTCCATCGACGTGGGCAACGCCAAGTTCGGCGGCCAGGAGGCCCTGGTGGTCCTGGATCACGTGTTCATCCCCAACGAGTACATCTTCCTCAACGGCGAGTATGAGTTCGCCGGCATGGTGGTGGAGCGCTTCGCCGGCTATCACCGCCAGTCCTACGGCGGCTGCAAGGTCGGCGTGGGCGATACCCTGATCGGCGCCACGGCTCTGGTCGCCGAGTACAACGGCGTGGAGAAGGCCTCCGCCGTCAAGGACAAGCTGATCGAGATGATCCACCTGAACGAGACCCTGTACTGCTGCGGCATCGCCTGCTCCTCTCAGGGCTTCCAGACCAAGGCGGGCAACTATCAGATCGACCTGCTGCTGGCCAACGTCTGCAAGCAGAACGTTACCCGCTTCCCCTATGAGATCGTCCGCCTGGCCGAGGACATCGCCGGCGGCCTGGTGGTCACCATGCCCTCCCAGAAGGATTTCCACAGCGAGACCGTGGTAGGCCGGAACGGCGAGACCATCGGCGACATCTGCAACAAGTTCTTCGCCACCCGCGAGGGCGTCAACACCGAGGACCGTCAGCGCATCATGCGCTTCATTGAGAATCT
The DNA here is from genome assembly GCA_945873695.1 of uncultured Clostridia bacterium. Classification (GTDB taxonomy): domain Bacteria; phylum Bacillota; class Clostridia; order Oscillospirales; family Oscillospiraceae; genus Oscillibacter. The sequence continues at coordinate 13,096 of CAMCDX010000032.1, forward strand.
GTGCCTGGGCGCCGCCGCTGTCGGCTACCGCACTGAGTCCCTCCATGGCGCCGGTTCTCCCCAGGCTCAGCGCATCATGATCGCCCGCCAGGGCAACATCCAGGGCAAGAAGCAGCTTGCCAAGGAGATCGCGGGCATCAAGTAAGATTACCCGTTTTGTGTTCCGCCGGGGCCGGTGAGGGCCGGCCCCGCCTGAAAGAGTTTTTCCAAATTTAACATAAAGGAGTAAACATCATGGATTTCAATCTGAGCCGTGAGCACCAGCTGATCCGGAAGATGATGGCCGAGTTCACTGAGAACGAAGTGAAGCCCATCGCCGCCGAGACCGACGAGAAGAGCGAGTATCCCCGGGAGAACATCGAGAAGCTGTTCGACCTGGGTGTCATGGGCCTGTGCGTGCCCAAGGAGTACGGCGGCTGCGGCGCCGACCCCCTGGCTTCTGCCATCTGCATCGAGGAGCTGAGCAAGCAGTGCGCCTCCACCGGCGACATCGTGGCCACCCACAACGGCCTGTGCTGCGATCCCATCCTGACCCACGGCACCCCTGAGCAGAAGGCCAAGTATCTGCCCATGCTGACCACCGGCCACAAGGTGGGCGCCTTCGCCCTGACCGAGCCCAACGCCGGTTCCGACGCTTCCAAGGGCCAGACCGAGGCCCGTCTGGAGGGCGACCACTACGTGATGAACGGCTCCAAGATCTTCATCACCAACGGCTATGTGGCCGATGTGTTCGTGGTTTTCGCCATGACCGACAAGACCAAGGGCACCAAGGGTATCTCCGCCTTCATTGTGGAGAGCAGCTTCCCCGGCTTCTCCGTGGGCAAGCACGAGGTGAAGATGGGCCTGCACGGCTCTCCCACCGCTGAGATCGTCTTCACCGACTGCATCGTTCCCAAGGAGAACCTGCTGGGCCGTGAGGGCAAGGGCTTCTCCATCGCCATGCAGACTCTGGACGGCGGCCGTATCGGCATCGCCGCGCAGGCCCTGGGCATCGCCGAGGGCGCTCTGGAGGAGGCCAAGAACTACACCAAGGGCCGTGTCCAGTTCGGCAAGCCCATCAGCAAGTTCCAGAACACCCAGTTCACCTTCGCCGACATGGAGATGGGCTGCGAGGCCGGCCGTCTGCTGACCTACCAGGCCGCCGTCCTGAAGGGCGAGGGCAAGCGCTACACCAAGGAGGCCGCCATGGCCAAGCTGTTCTGCTCCGAGCACGCCATGAAGACCACCACCAAGGCGCTGCAGATGTTCGGCGGCTACGGCTACACCAAGGATTATCCCATGGAGCGCATGATGCGTGACGCCAAGATCACTGAGATCTACGAGGGCACCTCCGAGGTCCAGCGCATCGTCATTTCCGCCAACATGGGTCTGTAAGAGGAGGAAGAACGATTATGAAGATCATTGTTTGCGTCAAGCAGGTCCCCGATACCTCCGGCAAGGTGGCCGTCAATCCCGACGGCACCCTGAACCGCGCGTCCATGCAGACCATCACCAACCCCGACGATATGAACGCCGTGGAGGCCGCCCTGAAGCTGAAGGACGAGACCGGCTGCGAAGTCGTCGTTGTCACCATGGGTCCCCCTCCCGCGGCCGGCATGCTGCGTGAGCTGATGGCCATGGGCGCTGACCGCGGCATCCTGGTGTCCGCCCGCGAGTTCGGCGGCTCCGATACCTACGCCACCTCTCAGATCCTGGCTGCCGCCATCAGCACCCTGGGTGTGGAGGATGATGATATCGTCATGTGCGGCCGTCAGGCCATCGACGGCGATACCGCTCAGGTTGGCCCCCAGATCGCCGAGAAGCTGCACCTGCCCCAGATCACCTACGCCGCGGATATCCAGAAGGACGGCAAGACCGTCACCGTCAAGCGCATGCTGGAGGACGGCTACATGACCATCAAGACCCAGACTCCCTGCCTGCTGACCTGCATCAAGGAGCTGAACACCCCCCGTTACATGAGCATCGGCGGTATCTATGCCACCTACAGCAAGCCTCTGGATGTCTATGACTATGAGAAGCTGAAGGATCATCCCCTGATCGACGCCACCACCATCGGTCTGAAGGGTTCTCCCACCAACATCTTCAAGAGCTTCACGCCTCCCCAGAAGGGCG
>CAMCDX010000033.1 GCA_945873695.1 uncultured Clostridia bacterium
TATTTTCCTACCTGGGGCCTTTTTTGTGTTGTCCGTACAATCTGGGGCAGTTCACCGGAGGCGCGTTGCAGGGTCGTTTATTTGCCGCACAGCAGGTGCAGGGCTTCCAGATAACCCGGCAGGCCGTGGCCCCGGATGGTCCCCACGCAGGCGGCGCGGATGTAGGACACATGCCGGAACTCCTCCCGGCTGTCCGGGTCGGAGACGTGGACCTCCACCGTGGGGATGCCCACCGCCTTCACCGCGTCCAGCAGGGCCACGCTGGTGTGGGTGTAGGCCGCCGGATTGATGATGATGCCATCCACCTGATCAAAGTAGGCCTGCTGGATGGCATCCACCAGAGCGCCCTCGTGGTTGGACTGGAAGAAGCTGATGTTCACCCCCAGCTTGTCCGCCTCCGCCTGAAGCATGCCGCGCAGGTCCTGATAGGTGGCTCTGCCGTAGATCTCCGGCTGCCGGATGCCCAGCATATTCATGTTGGGGCCGTTAAGCACCAGAATTTTCACAAAAATCCCTCCAAATTCCCTGGGCGGTCTCCTGAGCGGAGCCGTTGTTGCCGATCTCTATGTCCCGGAACCGGGCGTACAGCGGCGCCCGCTCCGCCCAGAGGGTGGCCAGCGGTGTCGCCTGGGACAAAGGCCGCCCTTCAGTGGGCAGCAGATCCAGGTCCCGGACCAGGTGGTAGATGCGGCCGTTCTGGTGGAGAGAACCGTAGTTTCGGGGGTCCTTCACCACACCGCCGCCGGTAAGGATGATCTTGCCGGAGAGCTTGCCTGCCTCCGCTGTCTCCTCCCGCTCCAGAGCACGGAAGGCGGCCTCGCCCTCCTGGGCGAAGATCTCCGGGATAGGACGGCCGCTCCGCTCCACGATACGCTGGTCGATGTCAATGGCTTCACGGCCTGTCAGCTCCGCCAGAGCCTGGCCCACGGTAGTCTTGCCGCTGCCGGGCATGCCGATGAGGACAATGTTGCAGGTTTCCCGCCGCAGCTGGGCCAGGATGCGCTGGTTCTCACTGTCCGGGATGGATTTTTCAAAGAAATGCTCCTCCGCCGCCTTGGCCTGGGCCACCAGCATGGGCAGTCCGTCGGAGCAGGGGATGCCCAGCGCCTCCGCCTGCAGCAGCAGGGCGGTGCGCCGGGGGTTGTACACCACATCCAGTACGCCGGAGCAGTTGGGGAAGACCGTTAAGTCCACCGGGGACGCGCCGGTGTTGGGGAACATCCCCACCGGGGTGGTGTTCACCACGATGTCCGCGTCAGCGTGGCGGTCCAGGTTGTTGTAGTTGTCGGGGCCGGAGCGGGAGATGACCACCACCTCCCGGGCGCCCAGCTGTTTCGCGCAGGCCTGGGCGGTGAGGGACGCACCGCCGCTGCCAAGAACCAGTACCTTTTTGCCGGCGAAGGAAATGCCCGCCCGCTCCGCCATCCAGCAAAAGCCGGCGGCGTCGGTGTTGAAGGCGTACAGCTTGCCGTCGGCCCGGCGGGTCAGGGTGTTGACGCTGCCGATGGCCCGGGCCATGGGGGCGATCACGTCGCAGAAGGGCATCACATCCCGCTTGTAGGGGATGGTGACGTTCAGACCGCCGATGTTGGGCTGCTCCAGGAACCCTTCCAGCTCCCCGGGCTCCAGCTCGATGAGCCGGTAGCCCTGGCAGCCCAGGGCGGTGTGGATGGGCACGGACCAGCTATGGCCCAGCTTGCGGCCCAAAAGGCCGTAGACTTTCTCCGCCATCGGTCAGACTTCGGCGTAGCTGCCCAGGAAGTTGAAGCTGGCGCAGCTCCGCTCCATCTCCTGCAGCATGGGCAGGACACCGGGCGCCTGGACGGAGGCCTCCAGCTCCAGGAAGAAAATGAACTCGAAGTTCCGGCCACTGACGGGGCAGGACTCCAGCTTGGTCATGTTGATGTTCAGGGCCGCCAGCTTGGACAGGATCTCATACAGGGCGCCGGGCTTGTTGTCGCAGCCGATGATCAGGCTGATGCGGTTGGCGCCGGCGTAGATGACGGGTTCCTTGGTGATGCAGAAGAACCGGGTGTAGTTGTTGTCGCTGTCCTGGATGGCGTCATTGACGCACTCCAGGCCGTACAGCGCGGCGCAGGGGTGGGAGGAGATGGCGGCGGCATGGCGGTTACCGCTCTCGGCCACCATCTTGGCGGCCACGGCGGTGTTGTCGCAGGGAATTACCCGGACACCGTTGAGGCCGTTCAGGAACTTGGAGCACTGGCCGATGGCCTGCTCGTGGGAGTAAATTTCGGTGATATCGTCCATCTTCACGCCGGGCAGGGCCAGCAGCTCATGGCGGATGCACAGCCGGGTGGAGCGGACCACGGACAGCTTGTGGGCCTGGAGCAGCTCGTACACGGCACGGACGGAGCCGTTGGAGCTGTTCTCAATGGGCAGCACGCCGAACTTGCACAGGCCGGACTCCACGGCGGAGACCACCGCGTCAAAGGTCTTCACGTAGACGATGTTGCCCCGGGGCAGGATGCGGTCACAGGCCACCTGGCTGTTGGCACCCTCCACACCCTGGCAGGCCACCAGGCCGGTTTGGGGGAACACCGCGCCGCCGGCGGCCAGAGAGGCCTCCACCTGGGCGGCCACCTTGGTGGGGGCGGAGATCAGCTCCGCCTGCCGGGACCGGGCCAGCTCGAACAGGGTGGAGAACAGGTGATAGGCGTACTGCTCCTTCTCCCCGGACTTCTCCGTGACCTTGGCCAGGATCTCCCGCTCCCGCTGCTTGTTCAGGATGGGCAGGTGGTGCTCGTTTTTGTAGGCGGCCACTTCCTCGCTCAGCGCCATGCGCTCCAGGAACAGGTCCAGCAGCTGGTCGTCCACAGCGTCGATTTTCGTACGAATCTCAGAAAGTTCCATGATTTCCCTCCAAAAGTAGATCTAGTAATACCGTCGCGGTGACGGCTTCCACCACCGGGACGGCCCGGTGGGCGATGCAGGGGTCGTGACGGCCCCGGATGGCCAGCTCAGCGTCCTCCATGGCGGAGAGGCTGACGGTCCGCTGGGCCTGGGAGATGGACGGGGTGGGCTTGATCGCCACCCGCAGGGTGACGGGCATCCCGGTGGTGATGCCCCCCAGGATGCCGCCGGCCCGGTTGCTCTCGGTGACGATCTTTCCGTCCTCTACGGTAAAAGAGTCGTTGTTCTCGGAGCCGTGGAGCCGGGAGGAGCCGAAACCAAGGCCGAATTCCACGCCCTTCACGGCGGGGATGCCGAAGAGGGCCGCGGCCAGCCGGTTTTCGATGCCGTCAAACATGGGGTCCCCCAGCCCGGCGGGCAGGCCGATGGCGGCGCACTCGACGGTGCCGCCCACGGAGTCCAGATTCTGCCGGGCCTCCAGAATCGCCGCCTGCATCCGCTCCCCGGCCTGGTCGTCCAAAACGGGGAAGGGCTTGGCAGCTACCTGGTCAAAGAGGGCGGCAGTGGGCCGCAGAGGGAAAGGAGAATCACTTTCCACGCCAACGGAGGCCAGATGGGCGCCTACGTAAACGCCCCGCCGGGCCAAAATCTGTTTCGCGATGCCGCCGGCGATGCACAGCGGCGCTGTCAGCCGGCCGGAGAAGTGGCCGCCGCCCCGCATGTCGGCGTGTCCGCCCCACTTCACCCAGGCGGTGTAGTCCGCGTGGGAGGGACGGGGCTTGTCGGCAAGCTCGCTGTAATCGCCGGAGTGCTGGTCGCTGTTTTCAATGATGGCGCACAGCGGGGAGCCGCAGGTGACGCCGTTTTCCAGGCCAGAGAGGAAGATGGGAGTGTCCGATTCCTTCCGGGCGGTGGACAGGGGACTTTTCCCCGGCTTCCGCCGGTCCAGGAAGGCGTTCAGCTCCTCCAGGTCGATGACCTCCCCGGCGGGGAGACCGTCGATGTTCACGCCGATGGCCCTGCCGTGGGACTGGCCGAAGACCGAGACCCGCAGCAGCTTTCCAAATTCAGAGGACATTGAAAACACCTCCCAATCGCTTGTACTCGTCCCAGAAGCTGGGATAGGATTTGTTGACGGCCTCCGCCCCCAGGATGGCCACAGGGCTGATGGCGCGGGTGGCGGCGATGGCCGCCGCCATGACGATGCGGTGGTCGTTGGCCCCGTCCACCGTGCCGCCGGTAAAGGCGGACATGCCGTGGACGGTGAGGCTGTCGGGTCCCTCCTCAGCTTGCCCGCCCAAAGCATTCAGCAGAGCGGCGGTGGTGGAAAGCCGGTCGCTCTCCTTGATGCGGAGCCGGGCGGCGTTCACAAACCGGGTGGTGCCCTGCCGAATGGATGCCATCACCGCCAGAGGCGGCAGCAGGTCGGGGCAGCCGGACACGTCGATGTCCACATCCCCGGGCTGGATCAGCCGTGCATAATGGTCGGCGACGACGCGGTCGCCCTGTGAGGAAGAGCGATTAAGGTCCAGAATTTTCACAGTGCTTCCCAAAGCGTTGGCGGCAAACCAGAATCCCGCCTGAGACCAATCCGCCTCCAGCTTAATGGTATGCGCACGATAGGTTTGGCTGCCGGGAATCAGGAAGACCTCATAATTTCTGTTTTCTATCTGGATGCCGGACTGCGCCAGCACATCCAGGGTCATATCCACATAACTCGCTGATTCCAGGGGAGTGGTCATTTGAATCACGGAGTCCCCCGGAAGCAGAGGCAAGGCGAAAAGCAATCCGGTGACAAACTGGCTGGAAACATTGCCTGGCAGGCGGTATTCACCAGGAAGCAGACTGCCCTGCACAGTGAGCTGGCCGCTAGATTGTTTATAGAAAATACCCTGTTTATCAAAAATATCAAAATAGGGCTTTTGAGGGCGTTCCATCAGACGGCCGTGGCCGGTGAACACACCGCCGCCCGCCAAAGCCAACGCGATGGGGATGAGAAAGCGAAGGGTGGAACCGGACTCGCCGCAGTCCAGTTGGGGAAGCGTTCCCTGGAAACGACCTTTTTTCAAGGCGGCTACGCAGCGGTTTGTGGCTAAAATATCCTGCGACCAGCCGGATTTCGGGACCAGTCCCTCACTGCCGGACAGCATGGAAGCCAAAATGGCCCGGTGGGCCATGGACTTGCTGGGGGGCGGCGTCACGGTGCCGGAGAGGGGCTTGGGTTGAATACGGATGTCCATCTCAGCCCTCCAGTCCCGCCCGGATGACAGGCAGCAGTTCCGTCACCGGCACTTTTTTCAGCTCGCACGCGCCGATTTTTTGGGGGATGACCAACGTGATGTCGCTTCCCGCCCGCTTTTTGTCCGCCAGCGCCGCTTCGGCCAGGGCTTCGGCGGAGAATTCCGTGCCGGTGGGCAGGCTGTTTTTGGCAAGGCAGGCGGCGATGCGGCGGGCGATGGGCTCTTCCGCCCAGCCAAAAGCCTCGGAAGCCCGGGCAATGATAGCCAGCCCCGCCGCAACGGCGTGGCCGTGGGGGATGGTGTAATCACTGCACTTTTCAATGGCGTGGCCCACGGTGTGGCCCAGGTTCAGCAGCTTCCGCTCCCCCTGTTCCTTTTCGTCCCGCTCCACCACACCGGCCTTGTACCGGACGCACCGGGCGATGACCTCCTCCGGCGCGGCGGTGAGGGTGCCGTCCTCGAAGAGGGCGAAGAGGCTCTCGTCATCCAGCACGCCGGTCTTGATGGCCTCGGCGGCGCCGTCGGCGAACACGTCAGCGGGCAGGGAGCGAAGGCAGTCGGTGTCGCACAGGACGGCGGAGGGCTGCAAAAAGGCCCCTGCCAGGTTCTTCCCCGCCTTCAGGTCGATGGCGGTCTTGCCGCCCACGGAGGAGTCCACGGCGCTGAGCAGGGTGGTGGGCAGCTGGACGCAGCGGATGCCCCGGAGGTAGCAGGCGGCGGCAAACCCCGCCATGTCCCCGGTGACGCCGCCGCCCAGGGCCGCCACGCAGTCGGCACGGGTCAGCCGGGCCTCCGCCAGAGCTTCCAGAATGGTGGAGAGGGTGGTGAAGTTCTTGCTGCCCTCCCCCGCCGGGAAGACGACGGTGGAGACGGTGAAGCCGGCATCCCGCAGGCTGGCGGCCACGGTGTCCAGATACAACGGCGCCACGGTGCTGTCGGTGATGACCGCCACATGGCAGGGCCCCAGCACCGGCAGCAGCTGCCGGCCGCAGCCGGCCAGCAGCCCGGGACCGATGGACACCTGGTAGGCGGGGGTGGTATGGACTTGGATGGTCTGAATGGAGGACATAGGGTCCCTCCTTCTTTATAAAATAGATGGAGGAGTGGAAGTAAAATCGCTGCGGCGGAATTCATTTCTGCCGCAGCACCTCTGCCCGCCGCAGCGACACGACCGCTGTGCGGACGTGAGGGGGTTCAGCGGCGCCGGGCTGGCAGCACGGCGGAGCGTCTAAGGGGGATGAAATCCCCCTTGGAGCTTAGTTCCCTCCGGCGGTGGCCTTTTTCTCCCGGCCGTCCTTCAGCAGCGCATGGAGCTTTTCGGCGTCCCGGGCCTCCAGGGCGTCCAGGTATTCGTTCAGGTGGCCGATGAGGACCTTCAGCTCGCCGGTCAGATAGTCGGCGTCGTCCAGGAACAGCTCCGTCCACATATCCTCGTCCAGCCGGGCCACACGGGTCATGTCCCGGAAGCTGCCGGCGGAGAAGCCCCGGCGGCGCTGGGCCTCGGGGGACTTCACGTAGGCGCTGGACACGATGTGGGCCAGCTGGGAGGTGAAGGCGATGATGCGGTCGTGCTCCTCCGGGTCGGAGAAGGTGAGGCCGGCGAAGCCGATATCCAGGAACAGGGTTTTCAGGGTTTCCAGCAGCTGCATATCCGTCCGCTGGTCCGGCGTCAGGATCATGGAGGCGCCCACGAACAGGTCATCGGTGGCGGCGGTAAAGCCGCCCCGCTCCTTGCCGGCCATGGGGTGGCCGCCGATGTAGGCGAAGCCGCGGCGCTGGGCGATGGGGGCGATACCCTCCACCACCTGCCGCTTCACGCCGCACAGGTCCACCACCATGGCGGACTTGCTGATCCGCTCCGCGTTTCGCTCCACCCACTCCACGGCGGCGGCGGGGCGGATGGCCACCAGCAGCACATCGCACTGGGGCAGGTTCTCCTCCGTCAGGGGAGCGTCCATGGCGCCGCACATCCGGGCCATGGTCATGGTCTCGCTGTTCAGGTCCGTGCCGTAGACGGTGTGGGCAGTGCGGGATTTGATGCTCTTGGCCATGGAGCCGCCGATGAGGCCCAGGCCCACGATACCGATGATCATATGCTCACAGCTCCTTCATGCTCTCGTGGAGTTTCAGCAGCTTCGCGGCCAGGGGGGCGAAGACCTCGGGGCGCAGGGACTGGGGGCCGTCGCACAGGGCGTGGGCGGGGTCGTTGTGGACCTCGATCTGGAGGCCGTCGCAGCCGGTGGCCACGGCGCCCAGAGCCAGAGGCTCCACCAGCCAGCTCTTGCCGGTGGCATGGCTGGGGTCGATGATGATGGGCAGGTGGGTCAGCTTCTTCATGACGGGGATGGCCGCCAGGTCCAGGGTGTTGCGGGTGTAGCTCTCGAAGGTGCGGATGCCCCGCTCACAGAGGATGACGTTTTCGTTGCCGCCGGCCATGACGTACTCGGCGCTCATGAGCCACTCCTCGTATGTGGCGGACATGCCCCGCTTGATCATGACGGGCTTGTCCTGGTGGCCCACGGCCTTCAGCAGGTCAAAGTTCTGCATGTTCCGGGCGCCGATCTGGATGACGTCCACATCCTTGAACAGGGGCAGCTGGCTCAGGTCCATCAGCTCGGTGACGATGGGCAGGCCGGTCTCCTGCTTGGCGACCTTCAGGTACTCCAGGCCCGTGGCGCCCAGGCCCTGGAAGGAGTAGGGGGAGGTGCGGGGCTTGAAGGCGCCGCCCCGGAGCATGGTGGCGCCGGCGGCCTTCACGGCCTTGGCAATGGCCACCACCTGCTCCTCGGATTCCACGGAGCAGGGACCGGCCATGATGGTCAGGCTGCCGCCGCCGATCTGGGTATCGCCCACCTTCACCACGGTGTCCTCGGGGTGGAACTTGCGGTTGGCGTTTTTGTAGGGCTCCTGGACCCGCTTCACGTCCTCCACGATGTCCAGGGCGGAGATCAGGTCCATGTCCAGCTTGGAGGTGTCGCCCACCAGACCCAGGATGGTGTTGGATTCGCCGATGCTGGTGTGGATGGTGATGCCCTTCTCCTGGAGCCAGGTGATGAGGCTTTCCAGCTGGTCGCGGTTGGGATTGTGTTTCAGAATGACGATCATAGTATGTTCCTCCTAAATCTGGTACAAAAAAGACCCACGGCCGGTCTGGCCGTGGGTCATCATGTACTGGTATTCCGACAGCACGATGATCAAGCACACACGTTTTCAGCCAAACCGAAATAAGCCTTACCCATAAAGTAGGTAAAGCTAAAGTAGCGGTATTCAGCTGCCAGCGTGAAGGTCTTCATCATGACTGTCCTTTCGAACTCTTTAGATGTTTAAAGCATAGCACCTGACGGGAGAATTGAAAAGTGACAATTCTCACAAAATCAACGGCTGCGTTTAGACAAAAATTGTAAAATTAAAACAGGGAAATGATTACGCCACAGCAGGGTGACAAGCGGTCATCAGCAGGGAGGTGGCCTCCAGAATATAGCGGGCGTCCCGGCTGACACCGGCCAGGTCGGCCATGTACTGCTGGTGGAGCTCCCGGATCGCGGTCGCCACATCGGAGCGGACCTGCCGGCGCCGCAGGGTGCGGTGGGCCAGATAGGCCTCCAGGTACAGCCGCAGCTCATCCTCATACTGCCGGTGGGCGATGAGGCTCTCCGGGTAGTTCTCATTGTGGGGGTAGGTGAAGGCGTCCGCCAGGTAGTGGGTCAGCTTGCCCAGGGTGTAGTACTGCCACATGGTCCAGGTTTGCCGCCGCTGCAGGCGGGCGATGCGGGATTCGATGTAAGGCAGGGAGTTGGAGTAATTGTGGCCCCGGAACTTGTATGCCCGCAGGGAGCCCTTCAGATAGGACAGGGGGTTGCAGTCCGGCTGGAAGGAGCCGAACAGGAAAGCCAGCTCGAAGCGCCGGGCGGAGAAGCCGTCCTCACTGCGCAGGAGCGTGGAGGCCAGCAGGGTATGGCTGCGTTTTTTCAAAAGTAAGACCTCCCAGATACTGAACTGAACAACAGGGCCAGTATAGCATGGAGGGGGACGGGACGCAAGCAAAAAAGAAAACAGATTCGGCAAAATTTTATGGAAAGCAGTGGGAAAGCGGCCGTATTGGAGAAGAAACCGGGCATGGAGAGGAAAACGGCTTCGGTATCCGCCCGAACTTGCGAAGGGGACCGCCTCATGATCTCCACCGTAAAATTTTTGCTAAGAAACCGCTTTTAATGGGGCGGGTTGTTGTTGCGTTCCGCTGAAAGTGGGCGGAAAAGGTCCGTTTTGTTTGACTTCACCGGGGCGGTTCTTTAGAATGAAAAGCGATTTCTGTAAAAAGGTGGCGTTTTTATGAAACATCTGCTTCAGATCGGCGTCGTGTGCGGTGTCTACTGGGTCAGCCAGTGCATCGAGCATGTGCTGCCCTTCGCGTTTCCGGCCAGTGTCATCAGCCTGCTGTTGCTGCTGGCGCTGCTGCTGGTCCGGGTCCTGAAGGCCGGCCACATCCAGAACGTGGCGGACTTCCTGACGGGCAATATGAGCTTTTTCTTCCTGCCCGCCACGGTCAGCATCATGAATTATGTGGACACCATTTTTGAGAACGCGGTGGCCTTCTTCACCATCTGCGTGGTGTCCATGATCACCACCTTTGCCGCTACGGCCGGCACGGTGGTCCTGACCCGGCGGCTGCTGCGCAAGGGAGAGGGGGAAGCGGAATGAGCGAGCTGGCATCCTCCGTCTTCTTCGGCCTGACCCTGACGGTCCTGGCCTACTGGGTGGGCATGACCATCCAGAAAAAGAGCGGTCTTGTCATCTGCAACCACATGATCATCGCCGCCGGCCTGATTGTGCTCACCCTGAAGGGCCTGGGCATCTCCTACGAGCAGTACTACGTGGGCGGCAGCATCGTCAACATGCTGCTGGGTCCCGCCACCGCCTGTATGGCCCTGGCCATTTACCAGAAGCGGGAGCTGCTGAAGGAGAACTGGCTGCCGGTGCTGCTGGGCTGCCTGGCGGGGGCCGTGACCACCGTGGCCACCGTCCTGGTGATGAGCCGGATGTTCGGCCTGTCCGGTGAGATGACGGTGTCCCTGCTGCCCAAGTCCGTCACCACCCCCATCGCCTCCGCCATCAGCGAGAGCCACGGCGGCATCGTCTCCATCACTGTGGCGGCGGTGATCTTCACCGGCATCCTGGGCAACCTGACGGCGCCCTTCCTGGTGAAGCTGTTCCGGGTGAAGGATCCCATGGCGGCGGGACTGGGCATCGGTGCCTGCGCCCATGGCATGGGCACCGCCAAGGCTCTGGAGATGGGGAAGACCGAGGGCGCCATGAGCGGACTGGCCATCGGTATCTGCGGCATCATCACCTCCATCCTGGCCCTGGGCTTTGCGTGGTTCGTATAAGTGAGATCAGAAAAGGCGGGGGCGGGAAAGCGCCGGCCCCGACATCGTCGGAGCCGGCGCTTCAGCTTGTCGAAAAACGTCTGCTTAAAGCAACTGGGTTGCATTTTGCAGGGGGAGTACGAGGGGGCGGGAGCCCCTTCGTGTGGAATCAAATGCCTGCAAAAAGCCTGCGCCAGCAGGCGTTTGCGCCGCGCAGCGGCAGATTTTCGGGCAGCAGAGCGGCCAGAAAATCGAGGTATTGTGAAGGCGTCGAAAAAGTCCGTCGGACTTTTTCGACAGCCTGAGCGCCCCGGCCAAAAAAGCCGGGGCGCTGGTCTCATTTTTTCAGTTTCTGGATGTCTTCCAGCCGGTTCAGGGCCTCGTTCAAAGTCTCGTCGTTCTTGGCGAAGTGCATCCGAATCAGGTGGTTTACCGGCTCCCGGAAGAAGCTGGAGCCGGGCACGGCGCCCACGCCCACCTCCCGGGCCAGGTCCTCGCAGAACTGGAGGTCGCTGTCATAGCCGTATTCGCTGATATCCAGCATCACATAGTAGGCGCCCTCAGGGTCGTTGTGAACGATGCCCAGGGCATCCAGGCCCTTCAGGAACAGCTCCTTCTTATGGGCGTACTTGGCCAGCAGGCTGTCGTAGTAGTCCTGGCCGAAGCCCAGGGCGGGCAGGACCGCCTCCATCAGGGGCGCGGCACAGCCCACCGTCAGGAAGTCGTGGACCTTCTTGGCCCGGTCGATGATCTCCGCGGGAGCGATGATGTAGCCCAGCCGCCAGCCGGTGATGGAATAGGTCTTGGACAGGGAGGAACAGGAGATGGTCCGCTCCCACATCCCCGGCAGGGTGGCGAAGTAGGTGTGCTTGCGGGGGGCGTAGACGATGTGCTCGTAGACCTCGTCGGTGATGACGTAGGTGTCGTACTTTTCCGCCAGGCTTGCGATGACCTCCAGCTCCTCCCGGGTGAACACCCGGCCGCAGGGGTTGGAGGGGTTGCACAGCACCAGGGCCTTGGGGTGCTGGCGGAAGGCGTCCTCCAGCACCTCCGGGTCGAAGGTGAAGGAGGGGGGCACCAGGGGCACGTAGATGGGCTCGGCGCCGGAGAGAATGGTGTCGGCGCCGTAGTTCTCATAGAAGGGGGAGAAGACCATCACCTTGTCGCCGGGGTTGGTGACGGTCATCATGGCGCACATCATGGCCTCGGTGGAGCCGCAGGTGGCCACGATCTCGCTGTTGGGGTCGATGGAGCGGCCCATGTAATGGCTCTGTTTCTTCGCCAGCGCCTCCCGGAAGTTCTGGGCGCCCCAGGTGATGGCGTACTGGTGGGGACCCTCATGGGCCACCTCGGCCAGCCGGTCCAGGATGGCCTGGGGCGGGTCGAAGTCGGGGAAGCCCTGGGACAGGTTCACAGCGTTATACTGCAAAGAAACCCGGGTCATCCGCCGGATCACGGAATCGGTGAAGCTGGCGGTGCGTTGGGACAGCGGCTGGGGCATAAAGGGTCAACTCCTTATTCTCATTGGTATGATTGTACATCATATAGAAAAACCAGGAAAAAAGCCAGCCCCTGACGAAAAAATTTTTGCTTTCGTGGCTCTGGTATTGGCTTGCGCATCGGATAAAATTGCGGTACACTGGGAAAAAACAGAAGGGAGTCTGTTGTGATGAATGAGACATTGCGGGTTTTGAAAGAGCGCCGCAGCATCCGGAAGTACAAGGCGGAGCAGATCAAGGACACGGAGCTGGACGCCATTCTGGAGGCCGGCACCTGGGCGGCATCGGGCAAGGGACTCCAATCCGCCGTCATGGTGGTTGTCCAGGACCGGGAGACCCTGGACACGCTGACCAAGGCCAACGCGGAGATCATGGGCGCCCCCAGCACGGACACCTTTTACGGCGCTCCCACCGCCGTGGTGGTGCTGGCGGACGGCGAGGCGGCCAACTGGCTCCAGGACGGCTCCCTGGTGATGGGCAACCTGATGATCGCCGCCGCCTCCATCGGTGTGGGCTCCTGCTGGATCAACCGGGCGAAGGAGTACTTCGACATGCCCGAGGGCAAGGCGCTGCTGAAAAAGTGGGGCCTGCCGGAGAAGTACCGGGGCGTGGGCATCTGCGTCCTGGGCTATGCCGACGGTCCCGCCCCCAAGGCCAAGCCCCGGAAGGAAGACTACATCATCCGCCCGTGAGAGCATATGGAAAAAGGACCGCCTTCGGGCGGCCCTTTTATTTTGGGGGGTGGGAGCCGCGGTAGGCCTCCAGCAGATGGGCAAACTCCTGCCGGCGCTCGTCCCGGCTGCGGAGCTGGATGCGGTCCAGCAGGGGACACAGAGCCGCCAGCTCCTCCGGCGTCAGCTCCGCCGTCAGCCACTCGAAGAAGAAGGACTCCGCCTCCAGTTTGGCGTTTCGGACCAGAGAGCCCTTTTCCGTGACGAACAGCTGCTTCCTCCGGCCGTCCTCCGGGTCCGGGACACGGCGGATGTAGCCGTCCGCCTCCAGCTTGGCTGCCCGGCGGGCGATGGTGCTTTTGTCCTGGGCGTACATCCGCCGCAGGACCTCCTGGGTGATGCCGGGGCGGTGATAGATGGTGTGGATCATGTCGTAATCTGACAGGCTCAGGTCGGTATTTCCCAGAGCTCGGGCCACGAACCGCTGGGCGTCCCGGTCGATCTTTCGAATGCGGCGTTCAGTGGGATCCATACTGCTCATCTCCTGCTGTCTTTCTTGCTTCTATCATACCGCCGGTGGGGGGCGCCGTCAATTCGACACATGGATTTTTGACGATTTGCACAAATCGTTGCAAATTGCAACTATCTGCCTTGACATCCGAAGAACGGGGAGATAAGATACAAAGCGTAGAAGGAGCGGGCCCCTGGGGCCCGTGGCCGCGAAGCACCTTGCCGACCGGGAACGGCAAGCCTGAGAAGAGCGCCAGGATTGATCACCCTGGCGCTCTTTTTTGTTCACTGGGCGGAGATGGGGTAGACGATACCGCCCACGGAGATGCTTGCCATCTCCTCCAAGGGGATGATCTCGTCAAAGACGCCGCCCTTGGCGCAGACGGTGGTGCCGCGTGCCGGCTTGACGCTGCCGCCGGAACCGGAGAGGTCCACTACCGTGCCATCCTTCTTCACCAGCAGGATCTCCACGTTTTCAAAATACCGCTGCATCTGCAGTCGGTCCTCCTCCGCCTCCCGGCCGCTGGGGGCGTTGCTCCAGACCACCTCGCTGTCCACGGTGTAGGCCACCTGGATGGCGATGGGGGAGACAGTGACGGTGTCCACGGTAAAGGTCATGCCGTCCTGTTCAAAAGTCCCGCCGCCGCCCAGAGCGACGGAGGAATCCTCGTAGTCCACGTCGAAGCGGAGCTTCCAGTGGCCCTCTACTAAGGAGACGGCCTCTCCGGCCTCGTCATCCCAGCCGCACAGGTCCTTAAATTCCGCCGTGGCGGTGCATTTGGTGATGGGGGTGTCGGCACTGACCGTCTGCACCAGCTGTACGGCGCTGCGGTCCGCCTCATCCGTCACGAACCAGGAGGACCCGTGGGAGCCGCCCGGGACATTCAGGGAAATGCCGCCGAAGCCGCCCATCAGCAGGGAGCGGGCGTCGGTGCCCTCCGGCAGCAGGGATGTGCCGTCGTCCCGGCGGATGGTGCAGACGATGGCGGCGTTGTACTGGTCGCCGATGATGGCGTCGGCGGTGATGGTGACGCCGTTGTCGGTATCGCTGGCGCCGATGGGGCGGCCAATCTTGTCGATGACCTCCGTCTGGGTTGCCCCGCCGCCGAAGATGTCCCCGAAAGACTCCACGGCGGTCTTCAGCAAGCCGGTGGCTCCGGCGCCCACCACCAGCACCGCCGCCATGACAGCCGCCGCGAGAGCGGCCCGCAGGATGGGTCTCCGCCGCCGGGGTGTCCGCTTCGCCGTCTGGGCGGCCCGGGCCGCCAGGGTCTGCTTCTGCTCCTCTGTAAAACGCAGTCCGTCCAGGGACTGCTTGTATTCAAACAGTTCGTTCATCGTCGCATCCTCCCAAAAGTTCTCTCAGTTTTGCCCTGCCCCGGGCCAGACGGGTGTGGACGGTGGCGGTGGGGACATTCAGGATCTGACCGATCTCCGCCGTCTGGTAGCCCTCGTAGTAGTAGAGGTAGATGACGGCCCGGTAGTGGGTCGGCAGCCGCTCCACCGCCGCCAGCAAAGATCCGTCCACCGCCTCCGGCGCGGGGATCTCCCCGCAGGCATCCAGGCCGCAGGTCCGCTTCCGCCAGGGGCTTTTCAGCAGGTCCTTGCAGGCGTTGGCCGCCATCCGCAGGATATAGGCCCGCTCATGGTCCGCCGTGTCGAATTCCCTGGGCTCCGCCAACAGCTTTACGAAGACTGTCTGGCAGACGTCCTGGGCGTCGTGGGTGTTTTTCAGATAGGTGTAGCTCAGGCGGAGGATGGCGTCGGCGTAGGTCTCCGCCAGATATTCCGCCCGTTCATTCAGGTTCATGGTATCAGCTCCTTTGAAGCGCGCTCATCTGGGATACGATTCAGGAAGCAGAAAACTTTCAGAGGCATGAAAAAAGAGCGGCAAAGCCGCTCTTTTGGCTGTCGAAAAAGTGACGGACTTTTCCGACGCCTTCACAATACCTCGATTTTCTGGCCGCTCTGCTGCC
>CAMCDX010000034.1 GCA_945873695.1 uncultured Clostridia bacterium
ATAAGCTGCACTTTGCTACCTGCAAAAGCTTTGACGGCAAGCAAGACCATTATGTATGCTCCAGCTACAAAAGCGGTCGAGGCACCTGCTCTGCCCACTATATCCGTGAAGATGTACTGCGGGAACTGGTGCTGGAGCGCATCCGTACGGTCAATGCCTATATCCGGCAGGATGTGGAAGGCTTTCAGGAAGAATGGCTGCAATGCCGCCGTTCCGATCAGGAACGCAATATCCGTGAGGATCGGAAGCGAGTGGAGCAGGCCAAGAAACGGCTGGCTGACTTGGATGTTCTTCTGTCCCGACTTTATGAGGATTTTGTCCTGGGCGATCTGAGCAAGGAGCGGTACAAGAAAATGACCGCCGATTACGAGGCAGAACAGGAGCGGTTAAAACTCGAAATTGAAGTGACGGAAGAATGGCTGGAAACGCAGGAAACCATGAGTGCAGATGTAGATGCCTTTGTAGCCCTGACACAGAAGTATGTGGATGTGCCGGAATTGACACCTACGATAGTCAATGAATATATCAAGAAGATTGAGGTGTTTGCGCCGGACAAATCCAGCGGCAAGCGGGTACAGAAGGTGAAAATCTATTTCAACTTCGTGGATGACGTAGAGATTCCTGTGATTTCCGATCCTGTTGTTGCGAAATCTACCCTTGGACGCAGAAAAACGGCGTGACCATTACGGTCACACCGTTCTCTGCCCCTCGCAAAGCTAAATAGTACCTTATCACTATTACGCCTTGAAAACGCAGGGTTTTCCGGGATTCTTGTTTTTTTCGTGGCCGCAAATCGGCTGCATGGAGCCGATTTTTCGCAGTCAGTGCGTTGGATAGCAAGTTGATTCAGCTGTTTGGCTGGAAAACAGATCGAAAACCACAAAGCCGAAGCCCCGCGGATACCGGCCGGTATCCGCGGGGCTTTCTCTTATGACTCTGTCTCCAGCCCTTCCAGGTAGTGGATGAACTGCTGGGCCACCCGGCCGGAGAAGCCGCCGTGGCGGACCTCCCAGGTGTTGGCCATGGCCAGGAGGGTCTCCTCGTCCATGTCGATGCCCTGCTTTTGGGCCAGGAATCGCACAATGCTTCGGTACTCCTTGGGGGTGGGGGCGTTGTAGTTGATGGTAACGCCGAAGCGGCTGGCCAGGGACAGCTTCTCCTCCACCGTGTCAGAGCGGTGGATGTCGCCGTGGTGCTCCATGTCCGTCCGGTCGTTCCAGGTCTCCCGGATGAGGTGGCGGCGGTTGGAGGTGGCGTAGATCAGCACATTGTCCGGCCGGGTCTCCACGCCGCCCTCGATGACGGCCTTCAGGAACTTGTACTCCACCTCGTTCTCCTCGAAGGAGAGGTCGTCGATGAAGATGATGAAGCGGTAGTTCCGATTCTTGATCTGCCCCATGACGGCGGACAGGTCCCGGAACTGGTGCTTGTAGATCTCGATCATCCGCAGTCCCCGGTCGTAGTACTCGTTGATGAGGGCCTTGACGCTGGTGGACTTGCCGGTGCCCGCGTCGCCGTAGAGCAGCACGTTGTTGGCGCTCTTGCCCTCCAGGAAGGCCTCCGTATTGCGGCGCAGCTCCTCCTTCTGCTTCTCATAGCCCAGCAGATCGTCCAGCACGACGCGGTCGATGTTGCTGATGGGCAGGAACTCCAGGCCCCGGTCCGTCCGCTGGATGCGGAAGGCCCGGTTCATGGCGAAGGTGCCGTAGCCGTACCGGCGGTAGTAGTCCGTCAGCAGGCGGAACATGTCCTCCTCGTCGTCGGCGTTTTCCAGCGTCCGGCACAGGCTCTGGATCTGGCAGCTGACGTCCCGGTTGTAGGTCCGCTCCCGCTTGGGGATGGCCCGGTAATCGCAGATGGTGGAGAAGCAGTCGATGCCCAGGTCCTCCTCGATGGGGCCAAAGTCGAAGCCGAACAGACGGCGGAAGACGGCGAAATCGTTTTTGGCGAAATGGTTGACGCTGCCGTCCCCGGCACCCACCCGCTCGCAGGTCTGGGTGAAGGAATTGCGGTTGGTCACCAGCAGCCAGGTCAGATAGCAGTGCCACAGGTTTTGATCGAAGCCGCAGACGGTGGAGAGGTCCAGGAGTCGCTTGATCTGCCCGTAGATCCGGCGGACCAGCTCGTCCCGGTCCCAGCCGCCCGCCTCCCAGTCCCGGAAGATCTCCGCCAGGCGGACCAGGATCTCGTCCTCGCCCAGGTCGCTGAACAGCAGCAGATGGGCCAGTTCTCTGTGCATATCATCACTCCTTGCGTGGAGAGCGGAAGCTCATTCCAGAATGGCGCCCTTGTCAGCCGAGGAGACCAGCCGGGCGTACCGGGCCAGATACCCGGTCCTGATCTTCGGCTCCGGGCAGACCCACTTGGCCTTCCGGGCCGCCAGGACCTGGTCGCTGATCTTCAGCTGAATGGTGTGGGCGGGGATATCGATGGCGATGAGGTCCCCCTCCTCCACCAGGCCGATGGGGCCGCCGGAGGCAGCCTCCGGGGACACGTGGCCGATGGAGGCGCCCCGGGTGGCGCCGGAGAAGCGGCCGTCGGTGATGAGGGCCACGTCCTTGTCCAGGCCCATGCCGGCGATGGCGCTGGTGGGGTTCAGCATCTCCCGCATGCCGGGGCCGCCCTTGGGGCCCTCGTAGCGGATGACCACCACGTCCCCGGCCACGATCTTTCCGGCGTAAATGGCGGCGATGGCCTCGTCCTCGCTGTCGAAGACCCGGGCGGGGCCGGTGTGGACCATCATCTCCGGGGCCACGGCGGACTGCTTGACGACGCAGCCGTCGGGGGCCAGGTTGCCTTTCAGCACGGCGATGCCGCCGGTGGCGGAATAGGGATCATCAATGGGACGGATCAGGTTCGTGTCCCGGTTCACCACGCCCTCCAGGTTCTCGCCCAAAGTCCTGCCGGTGCAGGTGAGGACGGTGGTGTCCAGCAGGTCCGCCTTCACCAGCTCCGCCATGACGGCGGCCACGCCGCCGGCCCGCTCCAGGTCCTCCATGTAGGTGTCCCCGGCGGGGGCCAGGTGGCACAGGTTGGGGGTCTTGGCGCTGATCTCGTTGGCCATGTCGAAGCTCAGCTCGATGCCGCACTCATGGGCGATGGCGGGCAGGTGGAGCATGGTATTGGTGGAGCAACCCAGAGCCATGTCCACCGTCTCGGCGTTGTGGAAGGCGGCGGCGGTCATGATGTCCCGGGGCCGGATGTTCTTTTCCACCAGCTCCATGATCTGCATGCCCGCGTGCTTGGCCAGCCGCAGCCGGGCGGACCAGACGGCGGGGATGGTGCCGTTGCCCCGGAGGGCCATGCCGATAGCCTCCGTCAGGCAGTTCATGGAGTTGGCGGTGTACATGCCGGAGCAGGAGCCGCAGGTGGGGCAGGCGTTTTCCTCGTACTCCTCCAGCCCGGCGTCGTCCAGCTTGCCGGCATAGTGGGCGCCCACAGCCTCGAACATGTGGCTCAGGCAGGTGCGGCGGCCGTCGTTCAGCGTGCCGGCCAGCATGGGGCCGCCGGAGACGAAGATGGTGGGGATGTTGACCCGGGCGGCGGCCATCAGCAGGCCGGGCACGTTTTTGTCACAGTTGGGGATCATCACCAGGCCGTCAAACTGGTGGGCCAGGGCCATGGCCTCGGTGGAATCGGCGATCAGGTCCCGGGTGACCAGGGAGTACTTCATGCCCACGTGGCCCATGGCGATGCCGTCGCACACGGCGATGGCGGGGAACTCCACCGGGGTACCGCCGGCGGCCCGGATACCGGCCTTCACCGCCTCGGCGATCTTGTCCAGGTTCATGTGGCCGGGAACGATCTCATTGTAGGAGCAGACCACGCCGATCAAAGGGCGTTCCAGCTCTTCCTTGGTATATCCCAGCGCGTACAGCAGGGAACGGTTGGGCGCGGCGGGCACGCCCTTTTTCACGACGTCACTTCTCATAGGCTCCTCCGGCGCTCAGTTGGAGGCGGTATCGGGGTCGGTGTCGTCGCCCCAGAGCATGTTGCGGCGGAGCTCGGCGCCCACGGTCTCCATGGGATGCTTGGCCAGCTGTGCCCGCTTGGCGTTGAAGAAGGTGCGGCCGTTCTTGTTCTCGGCGATCCACTTGCCGGCGAAGACGCCGTCCTGAATGTCGGTGAGGACAGCCTTCATGTTCTTCTTGGTCTCCTCGTAGGGCAGGATGCGGGGACCGGAGACATACTCGCCGTATTCGGCGGTGTCGGAGATGGAGTAGTTCATCATGGCCACGCCGCCCTTGTTGATCAGGTCGATGATGAGCTTCATCTCATGGATGCACTCGAAATAGGCGTTCTCAGGGGCGTAGCCGGCTTCCACCAGGGTCTCGAAGCCCAGCTTCATCAGCTCCACCACGCCACCGCACAGCACGGCCTGCTCGCCGAACAGGTCGGTCTCGGTCTCATCCTGGAAGGTGGTCTCCATGACGCCGCCCCGGGCGCCGCCGATGCCGGCGGCATAGGCCAGGCCGATGTCGTAGGCCTTGCCGGTGGCGTTCTGCTCCACAGCCAGCAGGCAGGGCACGCCCTTGCCATTGACATAGGTGGAGCGGACGGTGTGGCCGGGGCCCTTGGGGGCGATCATCAGCACGTCTACATCGGCGGGGGGCACGATCTGCTTGAAATGGATGTTGAAGCCATGGGCGAACATCAGGGCGTTGCCGGCCTCCAGGTTGGGGGCGATGTCGCGCTTGTAGACGTCGGCCTGGACCTCGTCGTTCACCAGGATCATGACGATGTCGGCCCACTTGGCGGTCTCGGCCACGGTCATGACCTTCAGTCCGGCCTCCTCGGCCTTGGCCCAGTTCTTGGAGCCGGCCCGGAGACCGACACACACGTCACAGCCGGAATCCTTCAGGTTCATGGCGTGGGCATGGCCCTGGGAACCGAAGCCGATGATGCCGATCTTCTTGCCGTCCAGCTTGCCCAGGTCACAGTCCTTCTCATAATACATTTTTGCCATATTCATATTCCTCCTTCAATTTGCTGTCATCATATATCGTGCTACGCCCTCGTTCAATGGCGATAGTACCGGTTTTCGCGATCTCCAGAATGCCGAAATCGCTGAGCATGTCGATGAGCGCGCCGCTCTTGCTCTGGCTGCCGAACACCCAGAGGGTCAGCGACTCCCGGCTCACGTCGATCACCTTGGCGTGGAAGATGTTGGAGATCTGAATGACCTCCTCCCGGGCGGCCCGGTCGGCGGCCGCCACCTTGATAAAGGCGATCTCCCGGCGGATGCAGGTCTCCTCGTCCAGGATCTTCAGGGATTTGACGGGCAGCAGCTTCCGGCACTGGGCCGCGATCTGGTCGATCATCAGCTCGTCGCCCACGATCTCGATGGAGATGCGGGCCACGCCGGGCCGGTCCGTGGCGCCGGAGACGATGGATTCGATGTTGTAGCCCTTCCGGGAGAACAGCCGGGCCACCTGGCTGAGGACGCCGGGGGTATCGTCCACCAGCATGCACAGGGTATAGAGCTTCCGCTCCGTATTCAGCTGCTTTTTCACTTCGCCGCCTCCTTCAGCAGGAAATCCGTAATGGGGGACCCGGCGGCCACCATGGGCCGCACCATCTCGTCGATGTCCAGCACGCAGTCGATGACCGCGCCGGTGCCGCAGGCCAGGGCCTTGGCGAAGGCCTCCTCCATCTCAGCCCGGGTGGTGGCCCGGTAACCGTGGAGCCCGTAGGCCTCCGCCAGCCTGACGAAGTCCGGGCCCCGGTCCAGGGTGGTCTCGGAGAACCGCTTGCCGTAGATCAGGTTCTGCCACTGGCGGACCATGCCCAGGGTGCCGTTGTTGAACACCACGGAGATGATGGGCAGGCCGTAGTGCTCCACGGTGCACAGCTCATGGCAGTTCATGCGGAAGCAGCCGTCGCCGGTGACGTGGACCACCCGCTTGTCCGGGTTGCCCATCTGGGCGCCGATGGCGGCACCCAGGCCGAAGCCCATGGTGCCGAAGCCGCCGGAGGTCAGCAGCTGGCCGGGGTAGTCAAAGTGCAGATACTTGATGGACCACATCTGGTGCTGGCCCACGTCGGTGGCCACGATGGTGTCTTTGGGCGCCTGGAGCCGGATCACCTCCAGGACCTGCTGGGGCGTCAGGATGGGGCTGTCCTCCGCCACGGAGGGCGCCCGCATGGGCAGGATGTGCGCCTTCCAGGCGGTGTGGTCGTACTGGGGCAGCCGCTGGTTCAGCATCGCCAGCACC
Organism: uncultured Clostridia bacterium; assembly: GCA_945873695.1. Classification (GTDB taxonomy): domain Bacteria; phylum Bacillota; class Clostridia; order Oscillospirales; family Oscillospiraceae; genus Oscillibacter. Next base: position 6,216 of record CAMCDX010000034.1, read on the forward strand.
CGCCGGGCGGAGCCGATGATGTGGTGGTCCGTCAACACGTTCTTGTCGATCTCCGCCCGGTCGATGTCGATCTGCACGATCTTGGCCTGGGAGGCGAAGGTGGACGGGTCCAGGGCCACCCGGTCGGAGAACCGGCAGCCCACGGCGATCAGCAAGTCGCACTCGGCACAGGCCACGTTGGAGGCCTGGGAACCGTGCATGCCGATCATGCCGGTGGTGAGGGGATGGCTGCCGGGGAAGCCGCCGCCGCCCATGACCGTGATGGCCACCGGGGCGTCCAGTTTCTCCGCGAATTCCCGGAACTCCTTGTCCGCCTTTCCCCGGACCACACCGCCGCCGCAGATCAACAGTGGCCGCTCCGCCTGGCCGATCATCTCCAGCAGCGTCTCCACGTCCTGCCGGTCCGGCTCGGGATTTTTCAGCTGGTGGCTGCTGTTCAGCTCCCGGATGCCGGCGCAGCGCCGGTTCTGCCGCCAGGGGATGAACTCGTAGTCGACCATCTGGTCGGCGCCGGTGACGTTCTTCAAAAAGTCGATAAGTACCGGCCCGGGCCGGCCGCTGGCCGCCACGGCAAAGGCCTGGCGCATGATGTCCGGGATGCTCTGGGCGTCCCGCACCAGGAAGGCGGCCTTGGTGATGGGCATGGCGATGCCGGTAATGTCTACCTCCTGGAAGGCGTCCTTGCCCAGCAGATTCTCCCCCACGTTGCAGGTGATGAACACCACAGGCGAGGAGTCCAGGTAGGCGGTGGCGATGCCGGTGGTCAGGTTGGTGGCGCCGGGGCCGGAGGTGGCGAAGCACACGCCCACCTTGCCGGTGGACCGGGCGTAGCCGTCCGCCGCGTGGGCGGCGCCCTGCTCGTGGGCCGTCAGCACATGGCGGATCTTCCCCTGGTAGCGGTACAGCTCGTCGTACAGATTCAGGATGGTCCCGCCGGGATAGCCAAATACGGTGTCCACATCCTGTTCCAGCAGGCACTCCATGATGGCCTGCGTCGCACGGATCTTCAACTCAGATTCCCCCTCAAGTTTCGTATCGTCCATGGCACCGGGGCGGGTCACGCCCTGGGCCGCTTTCTCAGATCTTTCCTCCGCCCTTCTGAAGGGCGATGACGCCGGTGCGGGCCACCTCCAGGATGTTGTAGGGCCGCATCATGTCCTCGAAGGTCCGCACCCGGTCCGGGGTATCGGACAGCTCCATGGTCATGGAGGTGGGCGAGATATCCGCCACCTTGGCGCCGCAGATGTTGCAGATGGTCATGATCTGCTCCCGGTTGTTCTTGTTGGCGCTGACCTTGATGATCATCAGCTCCCGCCCGATGAGGCTGGACTCGTCCAGCGTCCGGACCTTGATGACCTCCACCAGCTTGTTCAGCTGCTTTTCCACCTGCTCCACCACGCTGTTGCCGTTGTCCACAATGATGGTGATGCGGGAGAGGGTGAGGTCGTCGGTGACGCCCACCGCCAGGGAGTCGATGTTGAATGCCCGCCGGGAGAACAGGCTGGTGATGCGGTTCAAAACACCCGCCCGGTTCTCCACCAGGACGGAAATGGTCTGTTTCATCTGACGCTCCTCCCCTCTTTAGTCATTGGTCCCCACGTCAGGGTGGACCTCGCAGATCAGGACGCAGCTGCCCCTGGTGCCCAGGAAGCGGTCCAGGGTCTCGTCCAGCTTGTCCTCGTCATCCGCCACCATGCTGGGGATACCGTAGGCGGCGGCGATGGACTCAAAGTCGGGAGAGCCGTCCAACGCCACACCATAGGGGCCGTGGTAGGGCTCCGCCTTCTGGAGCTGGTGGACCAGCCCCAGCACATGATTGCGGAACAGGACGATCTTGATGTCCATATCGGCGCAGCGGATGGCCGCCAGCTCGTTCATGGCCATCTGGAAGGAGCCGTCGCCGCAGACCACCACAGTCTGCCTGTCCGGCCGGGCTACCTTCACGCCGATGGCCGCCGGCAGGGCGTAGCCCATGGTGCCAAGGCCGCCGCTGGTCAGCAGACGCCCGTGCTTCTGGGGCAGGTACTTGCAGGCGAAGATCTGGTTCTGGCCCACGTCCACGCACACCACGGCGTCGTCATCCAGCCGCCATCCCAGCTTCCGCAGGACTGTGCCGGGGAACACGGAGCCCTCCCGCCGGGGGAACTCCCGGGTCAGCTCGGCCCTGCGGTACTCCTTCAGGCACGCCCGCCAGGCGGCGGCGTCGGGGGCCGGCACCTCCAGCGCCAGCAGCTGCTGCAAAATGACCTTCACGTCGCCCACCAGGGGGATGGCGGCCTGCATGTTCTTGCCGATCTCCGCCGGGTCCACGTCGATGTGGATGGTGGCCATGCGGCGCTGGATCTCGTCCGGGGAAATGATGGCCCGGTCCGCCGCCCGGGTGCCCACCATGATGAGCAGGTCGGACTTGGCCAGGGCCTTGTTGGCGCAGCGGTTGCCGTGGGCGCCGATCATACCCATGTTCAGGGGATGGTCCACGGGCAGGAGGGAAATGCCCATCATGGTCTTCACCACCGGGATGGCATACCGCTCCGCCAGAGCCACCAGCTCCTCCCGGGCCTGGGCCAGCCACACGCCGCCGCCGGCGCAGATCAGCGGCTGCTTGGCCTGGGAGATGGCCTCAGCCACCCGCTTGATCTGTAAGTCGTTGCCCCGGACGGAGGGCTTGTAGCCCCGGATGTGGACCTCCTCCGGGAAGGTGACGTCGGGCACCACCTGCTCCTGGATATCGACAGGGATGTCGATGAGCACCGGGCCGGGACGGCCGGTGGAGGCGATATAGAAGGCCTCCTTCAGGACCCGGGGCAGCTGGGCGGCGTCTTTCACCAGGTAGTTGTGCTTGGTGAAGGGCGTCACCGCGCCGGTGATGTCCACCTCCTGGAAAATGTCCCGGCCCAGCAGGTTGCTGGGCACCTGGCCGGTGATGGCCACCATGGGGATGGAGTCCATGTAGGCGGTGGCGATACCGGTGATGAGGTTGGTGGCGCCGGGGCCGGAGGTGACGATGCATACGCCCACCTTCCCGGTGATCCGGGCGTAGCCGGAGGCCATATGGCCGGCGTTCTGCTCCGTCCGCACCAGGGTATAGCCGATCTCCGGGGTCTCCATCAGGGCGTCCATGATGGGGCAGATCGTGGCACCGGCATAGCCGAAGATATGCTCCACCCGCTCTCTCAAAAGGCCCTCCATCAAAATCCGCGCGCCTGTCATCTCCATGCTCTTCACTCCTTCGCAAACAGTAAAAAAAGCCCGTGACCCTGGTGTTCAGGTCACGGACTTCAGAAAGTTTTTCCGATGCTCAGCGCCCCCGCGGGGGTAATGCTGAGAGCGGTGATCCCATCTCTGCTGTGAGCATGACCAAACACACTATTCTCTTCCCGTACCAGAATGGCCAGTACCAGAATCAGAATAATGTTGACCAACAGAATGTTCATCAGGGTCATCATCGCATTCATGGGAGCCTCCGCCGCCATGGTGGCGGCCAATCAAAACTTCAGTCTCAAGCTGGATGTCTTGTGTTTTTTTGTCATTATACATGCCCTTCCCCAAAAGCGCAACCAGAAATCAAATATTTTGACATTTTTATGCTTAACTGACAATTTAATTTGTCAAATTTAAGATTATATCGTCAATACCGACAAAGGCGTTCCGGCAGGATGATTGAAATTTTTTTCAGACAACGCACGGAGAAAATTTTTTGGATGCAAATGAAAAATCACTCTTGACAAATGGAAAAACGTCATGTATCTTAATGCTCAACAGCAAAACGAACAGATACGATGACAGGGAAAAAGTCCTTTCGGGACGCTCCAGAGAGTTGCCGGCCGGTGCGAGGCAATGCAGAGCGGGAGGATGTCACTGGCCCTCGAGTATTTCCGCTGAGACGGAAGTTTAGGCGGAAACGGGTTTCCTCACCGTTACCAGAGAGGCGGGATTCGCGCGTTGCGCACGCGCTGATGCCGGGAGCGGGCATTTTGAAAATGCCAATGAGAGTGGTACCGCGGAAGTTCAGGCTTTCGTCTCTTCTAAACTGGAGGAGACGGAAGCTTTTTTTGTTGTTGAAGTCAAATCTCAAAGGAAAAAGCAGGAGGAGCCAAACCATGAAGCGCATCAAGATTTTTGACACGACACTGAGAGACGGCGAGCAGTCCCCCGGCTGCAGCATGAACCTCTCCGAAAAGATCGAAATGGCGAAGCAGCTGGAGAAGCTGGGCGTAGACGTCATCGAGGCGGGCTTCGCCATCGTCTCCCCCATGGACCACAAGAGCGTCCAGTCCATCGCCGCCGCCGTCACCAACTGCACCGTAGCCTCCCTGGCCCGCTGTACGAAAGGCGACATCGACGCCGCCTGGGACGCGGTGAAGGAGGCCAACCACCCCCGCATCCACGTGTTCCTGGCCACCAGCGACATCCATATGGAATATAAGCTCCATATGACCCGGGAGCAGGTCCTCCAGCGCATCAGCGACATGGTGGGCTACGCTAGGAGCCTCTGCGAGGACATTGAGTTCTCCGCCGAGGACGCCTCCCGCTCTGACTGGGCGTTCCTGGCCCAGTGCTACTCCAACGCCGTGGCCGCCGGCGCAACCACCCTGAACGTGCCGGACACCGTAGGCTACTCCACTCCCACCGAGATGGCGGAGCTCATCACCTACCTGCGGCAGAACGTCACCGGCATTGAGAACGCGGACATCTCCGTCCACTGCCACGACGACCTGGGCATGGCCGTCGCCAACTCCCTGGCCTGCGTCAAGGCCGGCGCCACCCAGGTGGAGTGCACCGTCAACGGCATCGGCGAGCGGGCCGGCAACGCCAGCCTGGAGGAGCTGGTCATGGCCATCCACACCCGCCGGGACTTCTACGACGCGGAAACCGGCATCAACACGAAGCAGATCTACCGCTCCAGCAAGCTCCTCAGCAACATCACCGGCGTGCCCATCGCCCCCAGCAAGGCCATTGTGGGCGCCAACGCCTTCGCCCATGAATCCGGCATCCATCAGCACGGTGTCATGGCCAACGCCCAGACCTACGAGATCATGAAATCCGTGGATGTGGGCATCCCCCAGAACACCATGGTCCTGGGCAAGCACTCCGGCAAGCACGCCCTGCGGGAGCGGCTGGTGGCCATGGGCTACGAGCTGACCGACGAAGAGCTGGAGACCGTCTTCTCCCGCTTCAAGGTCCTGGCGGACAAGAAAAAGAACCTGACCAGCAGCGACATTGAGGCCCTGGTCCTCCACCGCCGCAACACCTCCATTGGTTCCTGCCGCCTGCTGAGCCACGTGGTCAACGCCGGCCACGACGTGCCCAACATCTCCTGCATCAAGCTGCAGCGGGATGAGGACGAGCTGGAAGAGGTGTCCATCGGCTCCGGCCCCCTGGACGCCTCCTTCAAGGCCATCAACCGGATGCTGGGCCTGGACATCCGGCTGGAGAGCTTCAGCCTCAACGCCGTCACCGACGGCGAGGACGCCATCGGCGAAGCCGTGGTCAAGGTGGCGGCGCCGGACGGCCAAGTCTACACCGGCACCGGCCTTTCCACCGATATCATTGAGTCTTCCATCCGCGCCTATGTCAACGGCATCAACAAGATGATGGAATCCGGCATCTGAAAGGAGAAACCAACTATGGGAATGACAATGACGCAAAAGATCCTGGCAAAGCACGCGGGCCTCGAGAGCGTGCGGGCCGGACAGCTGATCCAGGCGAAGCTGGACCTGATCCTGGGCAACGACATCACCACCCCGGTGGCCATCAACGAGTTCGAGGCCGCCGGCTTCAGCAAGGTCTTTGACAAGAGCCGCATCGCCATGGTGATGGACCACTTTGTCCCCAACAAGGACATCCGCTCCGCCACCCAGTGCAAGCAGTGCCGCACCTTCGCCCGGAAGTTCGATATCGACCATTACTACGACGTGGGCACCATGGGCGTGGAGCACGCCCTCCTGCCGGAGCAGGGACTGGTGGCCCCCGGTGAGGCGGTCATCGGCGCCGACTCCCACACCTGCACCTACGGCGCCCTGGGCGCCTTCTCCACCGGCGTGGGCTCCACCGACCTGGGCGCCGCCATGGCGGCGGGCCAGACCTGGTTCAAGGTCCCCTCCGCCATCCGGGTGAACCTCACCGGCAAGCTCCGGCCCTACGTCTCCGGCAAGGACGTGGTCATGACCCTCATCGGCATGATCGGCGTGGACGGCGCCCGGTACCAGTCTCTGGAGTTCACCGGTCCCGGCGTTGCCAGCCTCACCATCTACGACCGGCTGACCATCTCCAACATGGCCATCGAGGCCGGCGCCAAGAACGGCATCTTCCCCGTGGACGACGTGACCCGGGCTTACGTGGAGGGCCGGGTGGACCGCCCCTGGACCGCCTTTGAGGCCGACCCGGACGCGGAGTACGAGCGCACCATTGAGATCGACCTGAGCCAGGTGGACTGCACCGTGGCTTACCCCCATCTGCCGGAAAACGCCCACCCCGCCCGGGAGGGCAAGGACATCACCATCGACCAGATCGTCATCGGCTCCTGCACCAACGGCCAGCTGCCGGACATGGCCGCCGCCGCTGAGATCCTGAAGGGCCGCCACCTGGCTCCCGGCGTCCGGGGCATCGTCATCCCCGCCACCCAGACCATCTACCGGGAGTGCATCCGCCGGGGCTACACCGAGATCTTCCTGGACGCCGGCTGCATTGTCTCCACCCCCACCTGCGGGCCGTGCCTGGGCGGCTACATGGGCATCCTGGCCGCCGGAGAGCGCTGCGTCTCCACCACCAACCGCAACTTCGTGGGCCGCATGGGCCACGTGGACAGCGAGGTCTATCTGGCCTCTCCCGCCGTCGCCGCCGCTTCCGGCGTCGCCGGCCATATCGCGCACCCCGAGGAAGTGTAAAGAGGGAGCAGGCTCCCCCTTTGCCCGCAAGGGGCACGCCGCATCCGTAAAGCAGCAAAGCTGCTAACGGCTGCGCAGTAGATCCCTACCACCAGTGACATCGGCCACTGGTGAACGCCGCCCAAGGCGGCTGGCCCGGCATCATACCGCCGGGTCTGCCGAGGCCCATTCCTTTGGGCCGAGGCTGAGTCAAAGTATTTTTGCCAGGCACAGAAGGTGAATTGCCCCGAAGGGGCAAGAGAAGCCCCTCTGGAGGGTGTCCTGACAAAAATGATTTCAATATTCGCCGCAAAATGCGGCGAAATGGAGGAATAAGCAAATGAACGCACACGGATCTGTACATAAATACGGCGACCACATCGACACCGACGTCATCATCCCCGCCCGCAACCTGAATACCCAGAACCATAAGGAACTGGCTTCCCACTGCATGGAGGACATCGACAAGTCCTTCGTCACCCGGGTGAAGGAGGGCGACATCATGGTGGCCGGCGTCAACTTCGGCTGCGGCTCCTCCCGGGAGCACGCCCCCATCGCCATCAAGACCTGCGGCATCTCCTGCGTCATCGCCAAGAACTTTGCCCGCATTTTCTACCGCAATTCCATCAACATCGGCCTTCCCATCCTGGAGTGCCCCGCCGCCAGCGACGGCATCGACGACGGCGACGAGGTGACGGTGGACTTCGACACCGGCGTCATCACCAACGTCACGAAAAACGAGACCTATCAGGCGGAGCCCTTCCCTCCCTTCATCAAGGACATGATCGCCAAGGGCGGCCTGATGGCCTCCCTGAAGGCAAAGGAGGCCTGAGCGTGGAAAAGACCATCGCCATCATCAAGGGAGACGGCATCGGCCCGGAGATCGTGAACGAGGCCGTGGGCGTGCTGGACGCCGTGGCCGATAAATTCGGCCACACCTTCACCTACGCGGACGCCCCCATGGGCGGAAACGCCATCGACGCCTTCGGCGTCCCCCTGCCGGAGGAAAGCCTTGCGACCTGCCTGGCCGCCGACAGCGTGCTGCTGGGCGCCGTAGGCGGCCCCAAGTGGGACGACCAGCCTCCCGCCAACCGGCCGGAACGGGGCCTTCTGAAGCTCCGGGGCGCCATGGGGCTATACACCAACGTCCGCCCCGCCCGGATGTTCTCCCGGTTGTCCGACGCCTGCCCCCTGCGGGCGGACATCGCCGCGAAGGGCATTGACTTCGTGGTGGTCCGGGAGCTGATCGGCGGCGCGTACTTCGGTGAGCACCGCACGGAGGAGACGGACGGCGAGCTCAAGGCCACCGACATCATGTCCTACTCCGAGCATGAGATCAGGCGAGTGGCTCACGTGGCCTTCCAGATGGCCCGGAAGCGGCGGAAGCGGGTGACCTCCATCGACAAGGCCAACGTGCTGGACACCTCCCGCCTGTGGCGCCGAGTGGTCACCGAAGTGGCAAAGGAGTATCCCGATGTGGAACTTCTCCACATGTACGTGGACAACGCCGCCATGCAGATCGTCCGGGACCCCAGCCAGTTCGACGTCATCGTGACCGAGAACCTGTTCGGCGACATTCTCTCCGACGAGGCCAGCCAGATCACCGGCTCCATCGGCATGATCCCCTCCTCCAGCATGGGCGACGGCACCCGGGGGCTGTATGAGCCCATCCATGGCTCCGCCCCGGATATCGCGGGCCAGGACAAGGCCAACCCCATCGGCACCATCCTGGCCGCCGCCATGATGCTGCGGTACAGCTTCGACATGGCCGCCGAGGCCGACGCCATCGAAAACGCGGTGGACGCGGCGCTGGAGGCCGGCTTCCGCTGCGGCGACATCATGCAGGCCGGCTGCACCCTGGTGGGCTGCCGGGAGATGGGCGGCGAGATCCGCAAGCGCATCTGAGCGCGTTCCAACATAAAAAGTCCTGAAACCAGTCGGTTTCAGGACTCAGCTTGTCGAAAAACCACTGCTTAAAGCAACTGGGTTGCATTTTGCAGGGGG
>CAMCDX010000035.1 GCA_945873695.1 uncultured Clostridia bacterium
GAGGTATTGTGAAGGCGTCGAAAAAGTCCGTCGGACTTTTTCGACAGCCTGAGGAAAGGACCTCTGCCGTTTTACGGCAGAGGTCCTTTCCTCTCATTCTCCTTCGGCCAGGCGGTAGCCTACACCTACCTCTGTAAAGAGGTATTCCGGTTCCGCCGGGTTTTTTTCGATCTTCCGGCGGATGTTGGCCATGTTCACCCGGAGGATCTGGTTGTCGCCGCTGGCCCGGGGGCCCCACAGCTCCTTGATGATGTAGTCGTAGGTCAGGACCTTGCCGGCATGTTTGCCCAGGAGGGCCACGATGCGGAACTCGCTGAGAGTCAGCTTTACATTTTGGCCCCGGACCAGGGCCTGGTGCTTGTTGTAGTCGATGGTCAGATCGCCCACGGTGTAGGTGCCCTTCTGGGCAATCTCGTCGTTGCCGGAGGCAGTGCGGGTGTGGCGGATGGCGGTGCGGACCCGGGCCAGGAGTTCGTCGGTACCGAAGGGCTTGGTCAGGTAGTCGTCGGCACCCAGGTCCAGGGCATCAACCTTGTCCTTTTCGTGGGAGCGGGCGGAGACCACCACCACCGGCAGGCTGGTCCAGCTGCGCAGCTGGCGCAGGATCTCCAGACCGTCCATGTCCGGCAGTCCTAAGTCCAGGATGATGAGGTCGGGGCAGTGGGAGGAGATCATGGACAGGGCCTCTGTGCCGGAGGAGGCCTGCATGGCCTCGTAGCCGTTGCTGGTCAGCACGGTGGAGATGAAGTGGGCGATGCTTTGTTCGTCCTCCACCACCAGGATCTTTTCGCGGATGTTCATTTGGATACCTCCTCGGACAGGGGCAGGCGGAAGGAGACTTCCGCGCCGCACTCCAGATTGTGGGCCCACATCTCGCCGCCGTGAGCACGGACGATGGCCAGGCACACGGAGAGACCCAGACCCATGTTCCGCTTGCCGTCGCCGGCGGCGGTTTCATTGTGCTTCAGGGTGCCGTCAAACAGGGTGGGGAGTTCTTTCAGTGGGATGCCCTGGCCGTTATCCGCCACGGAGAAGCAGGCCCAGCCGTCCTCCCGGCGGACGGACAGGCCCACCTGGGTGGTGGTCCCACCGTGGAGCACGGCATTTTCCAGCAGGTTGGCCAGGACCTGCTCGATGAGGATGGGGTCCATGGGAACGAACAGCAGCTCCTCCGGGGCACGGACGGTGACGGCCATGGCGGGAAACCGCTTGCGGAACTTGCGGACGGACTCTCCCAGGACCTCTTCGGCGGCCTCCGGCTCCTTGGTAATGCTGGCCTGGCCGTCTCCAATGCGGGTAATGGACAGCAGGTTCTCCACCACCCGGATGAGCCATTGGGCCTCGTCCCGGGCATCTTCCAGCAGCTTGCGCTGCTCGGCAGCGGAGAGACCGGGGTTCTCCAGCACGGCAGAGGTGGAGCCCACGATGGAGGTCAGGGGCGTGCGGATATCGTGGGACACGGACCGCAGCAGGTTGGCCCGCATCTTCTCCTTCTCGTTTTCCGCCTGGAGGAGGGCCTGCCGTTTGATCCGGGTGGTCAGGGTACTGGTGGTGATGGAGACCATCAGAAGCGTCAGGAAGGTGACGGGGTAGCCGGTGAGGGTGAAGTTGAAAGCCCAGTAGGGGGAGGTGAAGATGAAGTTGACGCCGAACACGCCCACCACCGCGGCCATGAGGCCGAAGAAATAGCCGTTGGTCAGGCGGGAGATCAGCAGAACCGCCAGCACAAAGATGGGAGAGGCCAGACCGTCGCTGCTGCCGGCCTTTTGCAGGGGGACACAGAGGCCGGCGGCGCAGCACAGGATGCCGGCGGAGATGAAGAAGTCCCGCCAGGAGAGGGGAAACCATCTGGCGAGGACGGATGCTGTCTTTTGCAAGATACGACCTCCTTGGTCCGGAAGGACTGTGTATTTAATTTATTATAGCAGATGGGCTGTTAAAATTCCGCTAAAAACTTTTTTTGAGATTTTTTTCAGAAACGGGTACGGGAACGTGCAACTTTTTGGGCGCGGGAGACAGAAGTGAAAGGAGCGGATGACGGTGGAGAAAACGGAGACCCGGCGGCAGAGAGATTTTTGCAGAGCGTATCTGCGGACCATGGACCCGGAGCGGGCCGCCGGAGTGTGCGGCTGCGGCGACGGATTCGCCCTGCTGGCCACCAAGGCTGTGCGGGAGCGGCTGGAGAAGATGCGGGAGACGGCGGCGGGTCAGATCTGCCGGGAGGACGTGCTGCGGCGGCTGGCCCAGCTGGCCTTCGGCGGGGCAAACGATGCCGCCAGGCTGGCCCTCCGATGGGGAGAGGCCGACCCGGAGACCCTGGACCTGTCCGCCGTGGCGGAACTGAAGGTGACGGACAAGGGCGGCTTGGAAATCAAGCTGGTTGACCGGGTGCGGGCGCTGGAGACGCTGTATGGCCTGCTGGAGAACGACGGCGGCGGGGCGGCGGAGCTGTACCGGGCGCTGACGGAGGCCGCCGGCGGCGATGAAGGGAGCTGGGACCACGGCTGAGATCTTACAGTTTTCCCCCAAGCAGCGGCAGGTGCTCTCCTGGTGGTGCCGGCCGGAGGGCTGGGAGGCCATTATCTGCGACGGCGCCGTCCGCAGCGGCAAGACGCTGTCCATGGGGCTGTCCTTCTTCCTGTGGGCCATGGTCCGCTTCGACGATCAGCAGCTGGGGCTTTGCGGCAAGACCATCGTGGCCCTGCGGCGAAACCTGCTGGCGGAGCTGGTGCCCTATCTGCGAAGGTGCGGCATGGCGGTCCGGGAGAAACGGTCCGAGAACCAGCTGACGGTGCGCTTCGGGGGACATGAGAACCGTTTTTTGCTGTTCGGCGGCAGGGATGAGTCCAGCGCTGCGCTGATCCAGGGCAGCACCCTGGCGGGGGTGCTGCTGGACGAGGCGGCGCTGATGCCCCGGTCCTTCGTGGAGCAGGCCTGCGCCCGGTGCAGCGTGCCGGGGAGCCGGCTGTGGTTCAACTGCAACCCGGAGGGGCCGCAGCACTGGTTTTACCGGGAGTGGATCCTGAAGGCGGAGCAGCGGAAGGCGCTGTACCTCCATTTCACCATGGAGGACAACCCTGCCCTGACGCCCCGCATCCGGGCCAGATACCGCAACGCCTACTCCGGCGTTTTCTACCGGCGGTTCGTGCTGGGAGAGTGGACGGCGGCTCAGGGACTGGTCTACGACTTCTTCCGGCGGGAGCGGGACGCGGCGGAGGTGCCGAAGGGGGAGTTTTCAGACTGGAGGGTGTCGGTGGATTACGGCACCTCCAATCCGGCGTCCTTCGGCCTGTGGGGACAGAAGGACGCTGTCTGGTACCGGGTGGAGGAGTACTACTACGATTCCCGGAAGGCCGGGCGGCAGAAGACCGACGCGGAGTATGTGGAGGACCTGCGGGCTCTGCTGGCGGGGCGGCGGGTCAGCCGGGTGCTGGTGGACCCATCGGCAGCCAGTTTCATCCAGGCGCTGCGGCAGGCTGGGTTCCCGGTGTTTCGGGCCAACAACGACGTGGCCGATGGCATTCGGGTGACAGCGGACCTGCTGAAGCGGGGGCGGCTGGTCATCTGCCGGAGCTGCCGGGACTGCTTGCGGGAGATGGAACTCTACTGCTGGGACCAGCGGGGAGACCGGGACGCGCCCCGAAAGGAAAACGATCACTCCATGGACGATCTGCGGTATTTCGCCATGGATGTGGCTGGAGAGAACAGCGGGGCGTTTGCGGCGACCTGGGTGGAGCGGCGGACATGAGCGGCGTGAAAAAATTGAGAGGAGTGTTGGGAGTGAAATGGCGAAAACAGGTGGTGGAGCCGGCGGCGCCCGCGGCGCAGCTGCGCAGCGGTGAGGTCCATCCCTTCGGCATGCTGGGGGAGTACGTGCCCCTGCGAAACGGGGAGACCCGGCTTTACCGGGCGGTGCGGGAGGCGGTGCCGGTGCTGGACGCCGCCGTGTGCAAGCTCATCCGCCTGACCGGCGGTGTGACGGCTTCCTGCGGAGACAAAACGGCGGAGCGGGAGCTGGCGAATTTCCTGCGGTCCGTGCCTGTGGGACGGGGACAGTTTGGCATCAACGCCTTTTTGGACTGTTATCTGGATTCCATGCTGGTGTGCGGCAGGGCTATCGGCGAGATCGTGCCCGCCGTGGGCGGGCGGGACATTGCGGCGCTGCTGTGCGGCAGGCCGGAGCAGATCGAGATCCGGGAGGGAGAGGACCCGTTGCGGTTCACCATCTGCGGCCCAGACGAGTGGGGGCGGATGACGGAGCTGCCCTACCAGGACCTGCTGCTGTTTACTCCCTTCCAGCCGGAGGCGGACAGCCCCTATGGCGTATCCATGATGCGGTCCCTGCCCTTTTTGACGGACATCCTGATGAAGATTTACCACACTGTGGGGATCAACTGGGAGCGGTGCGGCAATGTGCGGTTCGCCGTGACATGCCGGGACGGGGGCAACGGCCAGGCGGCGGAGCGGAGCCGGCAGCTGGCCGGTGAGTGGTCCAGGACCATGGAGGACACCCGGAACGGCAGCGTCCGGGATTTCGTGGCGGTGGGCGATGTGGATATCAAGGTCATCGGCGGCGACGCCCCCATCCTGGACAGCCAGGTACCGGTGCGGCAGATTTTGGAACAGGTGGTGGCCAAGACCGGCATTCCGCCCTTTATGCTGGGGCTGAACTGGAGCTCCACGGAGCGGATGAGCTCCCAGCAGGCGGATCTTTTGACCACGGAGATCACGGCCATCCGGCGGTCTCTAACTCCGGTGGTGGAGCGGATCTTCCGGCTGTGGCTGCGGATGCACGGGTACTGCTGCGGCTTCCAGGCGGTCTGGGATGACATCAATTTGCAGGACGAGGTTGAAGAGGCCAGGGCGGCGCTGTACCGGGAGCAGGCACGGAAGCTGCGGATCGAGAACGACGCGGCGGAGAAAAGATAAGGAGCCCCGCGAAAACCCAGCGGAGCGGTTTTCGTGGGGAGAGGAGGAACAAGGGAGCATGTGGAGTTTTCGCCGGAGGCGGAAACGGAATGGAGCGGACTTTGTGACGACGGGGGAGCAGGCGCGGAAGCTGCGGATCGAGAACGACGCGGCGGAGAGGGGAAAGCGGTGACATTTCCCGTATTCGATCCGGCGGATGCCGGGGTACCTTCCCCTGTGGGAAGGCTTTAAAGGTGATTTCCCCGGGAGGGGTTTGAAAAGAGGAGGGTTCTATGGTGACACAGGAGGAACTGGACCAGATCAACCGATTTGCCAAGACACCGCTGACGGCGGAGGAGGTATACACCTTCACGGTGCGGCTGTGCGACAACGAGGTGGACCGGGACTTTGAGCGGTTCGATACCGATGCCCTGGAGAGGCTGGGCGAGCTGTTCCTGGGCAAGAGCGGCATTTTCGACCACCAGTGGTCCGCCGGAGGGCAGACGGCCCGCATCTATCGGACCGAGGTGGCGCGGGAGGCGGCTGTGGTGACGGCGGCGGGGGACGGATACTGCTGGCTGAAGGGTTGGGCGTATCTGCTGCGGACGGAGAAGAACGCGGACCTCATCGCCGAGATCGAGGGCGGCATCAAAAAGGAGGTCAGTGTGGGGTGCAGTATGGGGCGCAGCGTGTGCTCCATCTGCGGCGCCGACAGCGGCACCTGCCAGCACGTGAAGGGGCAGATGTACGGAGAAAAGCTGTGCTTCGCGGAGCTGCGGGAGCCGAAGGACGCCTATGAGTGGTCCTTTGTGGCGGTGCCCGCCCAGCGGAGCGCCGGCGTGCTGAAGCGCTTCGGCCAGGAGGACCGGCAGCTGGCGCTGCTGCGCAAGCAGGCGGCCCTGGGGAGAAAGTATCTGACGGAGCTGCGCCGGGAGGTGGTGCGGCTGGCCATGCTGGCGGACGACGGGCTGGACGGGCAGGTGTTCGCCGGTGTGGCGGACAAGCTGGGGGAGGAGGAACTGACGGAGCTGAAGAAGGCCTATGAGGCCCGTGTGGCCAAGCGGTTCCCCGCAAAGCCCCAGCTGCGGGACGTCCCTGCGGCCAAGCAGGGCGATGAGAGCGTATTTCTCGTCTAAAGGACGGATTTGGAAAGGAGCAGAGATATGAAGATTTCTTATGAGGGCATCGGTCAGTGGGCAGCTACCTTCGCCGCCAGCCAGGTCAGCGAGGGCGAAGTGGTGAAGGTCAGCGGCAACGGCACGGTGGCGGCCTGCGCCGCCGGAGACGGCTTCTGCGGCATGGTGCTGTCCGTCAGCCGGGGCGGCGACGCCTGCGCCGTGGCGCTGGGCGGTATGGTGACCGCCGGTTATACCGGCACCGCACCCGAACTGGGTTGGAGCATCCTGGTGGGCGACGGCAGCGGCGGCGTCAAGACTGCTGCTTCCGGCCACAGCTATCTGGTGGTGGACGTGGACAGCACCGCTAAAACCGTGACTTTCGCACTGTAAGGAGGAGAGAACGTATGGCTTATCATTACGAAAATATCAAACTGGAAAAGGGCATGTACGGCCGCAGCGGCCACAGCTTTGCCAAGGTGCTGGAGGAGCTGGACCCCAGCGAGGCCTACCGGGGCACTCCCCTGGAGGGCATGGACGCCTTCCAGCGGCAGCTGAAGCGCTTCGATATCAAGGTGAAGGGCGCCGGCAGCGATATGGTGGAGAAGTTCTTCCACACCACCGACTCCGCGGTGCTGTTCCCCGAGTTCGTGTCCCGGGTGGTGCGCCAGGGCCTGGAGGAGGAGAGCATCCTGCCCGACATCACCGCCACCGTGACACAGTTCGACGGCATGGACTACCGCTCCATCGCCTCCATTCCAACGGAGAGCGAGAAGGAGCTGAAGCGTGTGGAGGAGGGAGCCTCCATTCCTGAGACCTCCATCCGCACCCAGGAGAATCTGGTGCGCCTCCACAAGCGGGGCCGTATGCTGGTGGCTTCCTACGAGGCCATCCGCTTCCAGCGGCTGGACCTGTTCTCCGTAACGCTGCGCCAGATCGGCGCCTACATCGGCCGGATGCACCTTCAGGACGCCATCTCCGTCATCATGAACGGCGACGGCAACGACAATGCGGCTGAGGAGCTGAAGGTGGGCACCAGTCCCATTTCCGGCACCTCCGGCACGCTGTCCTACGAGGCGCTGGTGGACTTCTGGAGCCGGTTCGATCCCTACACCATGAACACCATGCTGGTGAGCAGCGACGTAATGCTGGCCATGCTGAAGCTCAGCGAGTTTCAGAATCCCCTCACCGGCCTGAACTTCCAGGGCACCGGCAGCCTGACCACGCCTCTGGGCGCCAAGCTGCTGCGCACCTCCGCCATGCCTGCCGGCACGCTGATCGGCCTGGACAAGAACTACGCCCTGGAGCAGATCTGCGGCAGCGAGATCACCGTGGAGTACGACAAGCTCATCGACCGCCAGCTGGAGCGGGCGGCCATCACCTCCATCTCCGGCTTCGCCAAGCTGTTTGGCGAGGCCTCCAAGGTGCTGAAGGTGTAAAACAAGCCGGGGCCGGTATAGCGCTGGCCCCGGCGAAACGAAGAAAGGGGGAGCGGAGTGCTGGAGAAGATCGTGAGCCTGGCCCGGACGTTGACCGGGACGGGGGAGGATGAGGAGGACCTGCTGGAGAGCCTCTGCCAGGCGGCGGAGACCCTCTGGATGGGACGGCTCCGGGAGGACGTCATCAGCGGAGACTGCAAGGAGGCCCTCTGCTGCGCGGCGGCCTTCACCGCCGCCGCGGATCTGGCGGCGGGCCAGGGTGGCGGCGTGACCTCCTTCACCGCCGGAGAGATCTCCGTGAAAGGCTGCGGCGGTTCTGAAGCCGCCGACCGGGCGGCTGCTCTGCGGCAGACCGCGGAGCGGCTGATGGCACCCTACGCCCAGGCGGAGGATTTTGCCTTCAAAGGGGTGCGGGGATGACGGACTGGGTCGGATACGTGCTGAAGCGGTACGGCCAGGAGACACTGGTTCGGACGCCCACCGGCGACCTGCCGGTGAAGGCCTTTTTGCAGCCCATCACCAAGGAAAATGAACAGGTGATGGACAGTGTCACCGCCCTGGGATGGATCGACGGGCGGCTGTGGCTGTATCTGGGCAGGATGGTGCTGAGCCCCGGAGACCGGGTGGTCTGGAACGACTATACCTTCCGGGTGCGCAGCTGCCGGCCCTACTACATCGGCCAGGAGCTGACCCATTACTGGGCGGTTTTGGAACAGGCGAAGGAGGCGGCGACGTGAAGGAACTGACACAGGTGCGGGACGCGGTGATCGCCGCGCTGGAAGAGGCAGGCCTGAAGGCCCTGACAGTGTTTCCCCAGGAGCGGATGCGTCAGTATGACGGGGCCGTGGCCGCCGTGGGTGTGGGCACCGTGGAGGGGAAGGCCATGGGCTTTTGCAACTACCTGGGCCAGACCTATGACCAGGAGGCCGGAACGGTGCGGGAGCTCTACGGCAAGCAGCTGGAGGCGGTGGTCACCGTGGACGTCCGGGCGGACCGGGCGGCGGACTGTGAGAGCGGCTGCGCCGCGGCAGCGGAGGTGTTGCTGTCGGGGCTGCCTGCCGGCATTCGGGGCGGAGAACTGAACTGGGAGGGACTGAAGTGGGAGAAGGAGACCGGCATGTTCCTCCGCCGGGGCAGCCTGCGGTGCCGGGCGGTATTCGTGGCCCGGAGCGGCGGGGATGAGACGGCCTTCCTGGACTTTATCTTGAAAGGGGTCATGGAACATTGAGTGAGACCAAGCATGAGCGGCCGGGAGTGTACTCGGTCTATGACGCGTCGGCGGTGGTATCCGCCGGCCAGGCGCCCAAGACCATCGGCGTGGCGGCGAAAGCAGCCAAAGGCACCGTGGGCCAGGCGGTGACGCTGACGGGCTACGCCGCCGGTGTGGCGGCTTTCGGCGAGGACACCACGCCGGGGATGAGCACCATTCTGCGGCTGCTGTTCGCCAACGGCGCCTCCACTGTGGCGGCGGTCAGAGTGGCGGATGACGGCGCCGTCTCCGATTACGAGACGGCCTTCCAGGCACTCAGCGGCCAGGAGGTCCAGGTGGTGGTGTGCGACAGCGGCGAGACCGCCGTGCAGCAGGCGCTGCGGACGGCGGTGGAGAGCGATTCCGCCGCCCGCAGGGAGCGCATCGCCGTGGTAGGCGGCGACGGGGACACCGTGTCCGAGCTGGTGGCCCGGGCGGCCAAGCTGAACAGCGAACGCATGGTGCTGGTGGGGCCCGACGCTCTGGACGGCGGCGGAGAGACCCTGGCCGGCGTGTTCGCCGCCGCGGCCGCGGCGGGAGCCATCGCCGCGGGCAGGGACCCGGCGGTGCCGCTGAACGGCACGGAGCTGAAGGGCCTGGGCGGCCTGGCGGAATCTTACAGCGACAACGACATCGATCTGCTGGTGCGGGGCGGCGTGACGCCCCTGGAGAGCGTGGCGGGGGTCATCTCTCCGGTGCGGGGCATCACCACCCGGACCACCACCGGCGGTGCGGCGGATGCCACCTGGCGGGAATTGACCACCATTTTGATCGTGGATGATCTTATCCCGGCGGTGCGCTCCAGCCTGCGGAGCAAGTTCGCCCGGACCAAAAACACTGCCCAGACCCGCAGCGCCATCCGGTCCCAGGTCATCGTGGAGCTGGAGAAG
This sequence comes from uncultured Clostridia bacterium, assembly GCA_945873695.1. GTDB lineage: Bacteria > Bacillota > Clostridia > Oscillospirales > Oscillospiraceae > Oscillibacter. The sequence goes on from CAMCDX010000035.1 coordinate 9,602, forward strand.
AAGATGGCGGCGGAGATCATCGACAGCTACGGCGAGGTGACGGTGACGGCGTCCGCCGACGATCCCACCGTGTGTCTGGTGGAATTCAGCTTTGCAGTGGCCCACGGGCTGAACCAGATCTATCTGACGGTGCACATCACGGTCTGAGTATGAGAGGAGAGAGCGATGGAAGTGAAGGGATTTCCCACCAGCTCCGACATCTATCTGGAGCTGGACGGGCGAAAGGTGGCGGTGGTGCAGAGCTACACCGCCAAGGCATCCAAGTCCTCCCACAGCGTGGAGGCCTTCGGCGAGAGCGAGCCGGTGGCCACCATCGAGGGGCAGAAGAAGTACACCCTGGAGCTGACACGGCTGTACGCCACCGACGACGCCATTTCCGACGGCATCAACTTCTATGACCTGCGGGACTTCTCCCTGGTCATCTGCAAGCCGGACCGGAAGGTGATTTACAGCGGCTGCCAGTGGAGCACCATCCAGGAGGAGGGCCAGCTGAACGCTATGGTGGCGGAGAAGGTCACCGTGGTGGCCTCCAAGCGCATCGAGACCACTGCATGAGGGCGGAGGACATCGATGAGCTGCGGCCGCTGACGGCGGTGCGGCTGCTGGAGCTGTGGCGCCGTTGCAGGGAGGAGACGGAGGACCCGCTGGAGCGGGCTATGCTGTGCAACGCCCGGGTGCTGGCGGAGTGCTGCCTGCGGCAGGGAGAGCCGGTCTTCACTGACGAGGGCGCAGTGCTGGCGGCTCTGACGGGACGGCAGATGGCGGAGCTGCTGGGGCGGCTGGCCGAGGAGGAAGGGCCGGCGGAGGCGGTGAATCCCGCCTTCGACTGGCAGCGGTTCCGGGCGTTGGGGGAGTGAGTCATGGATTACGCGGAGCAGGAGCTGCGGCGGCAGCAAAAAGCCCTGGCGGCGCTGCTGCTGGGGCGGACGGCGGAGGAGACTGGGCAGGCGGAGACCGCAGGAGGGGAGACGCGGCGAGCCGCTGTCCTCCCGGAGGAGACGCCGGAGACGGTGGCTTTTAAAACGAATGAAGCTGGCGGGACGGCGGTTCCGCCGGCAGAAGGTGCCGGGGGGCGAAGAAGCTACGACCAGGCCCGGAGGAAAACGGCCGTGACGGTTTTGGGAGAAACTGCCCGACGGCAGGGGACCGGCGATGCGGCGGAGGGTGGACCGGCGGAGCGGACGGTGACGGAGTTTTTCTGGGCGGATACCGGGGGGATGTCCGACGCGGAAGACCTGTCCCGGACGTTCCAGCGGGACGCCCGCCGCTATGACGGCGGATTCATCCTGTACTGAGAGGGGAAGTTTTCATGGAATTGAAACCGATGCGGTTCAAGAACTATACATGGCCCCATAACCCGGAGGTCTACTCTGTGGAGGCCAGGCGTCAGGTGGCGGTCCACAAGGTGCCCTTTGGGCAGTATGTGCTCCAGGACCTGGGGGCCACCTGCCGGGTGCTGGAGGGCCAGGGCGTTTTCGCGGGCGAGGGCGCCTATGACCAGTTCCGGGAGCTGGAGGCGGTGTTTGGTGAGGGTGGACCGGGACTGCTGGTCCATCCCGTCTGGCAGGCAGCCAGCGCCTATTTTGTGACGCTGCGGCTGGAGGAGGAGCCGCTGCCGGACTTCGTCCGGTACAGCTTCGCCTTCTGGGAGGACTGCGGCGCCTATTACCAGGGGCTGATGACGGTAGCCGGCGGCCAGAGCGGCGGGACCTCCGCCGGGGCTTCCAATGGGAAGCAGGCGGAGCGGACAGTGTACACCGTCCGCAAGGGGGACACCCTGTGGGGCATCGCCAAGCGGTACAACGTGACGCTGACGGCCCTGATCGCCGCCAATCCCGGCATTCGGAACCCCAATCTCATCTATCCCGGAGACAAGGTGGTGATCCCGTGACCGGACAGATCATCACGGCGGACCACCGGACCTTCAACTTGCCGCCGCTGCTGCGGTGGACGGTCACCCATACCGGGACGGTGCCTTGTGACTGCTACTCCGTCACCTTCCTGTACGACAAGAGCATGGCGGAGCCCCTGCATCTGGCGGCGGGCTTCGCCGCTCTGGAGGGCGGGGACGTGATGCTGCGGGGCATCGTGGATGAGTACATCGTGGAACTGGGGAGCAAGGGACTGACGGCTACCATCACCGGGCGGGGTTACGCCGCCCGGCTGCTGGACAACGAGTCCCGGCCCCTGACCTACCAGGGCACCACTCTGGCGGAGATCATTCGGAACCATGTGACACCCTACGGCATCAGCTGCGCCGAGACGGCGGCGGTGACGGCCGGGTCCGTGTACACCGTGGCGGCGGGCAGCAGCCAGTGGAAGGCGCTGGAGAACTTCTGCCGGACCTACGGCAACTTCTCGCCCCGGTTCCGCCGGGACGGGAAGCTGCTGGCGTCGCCGGAGCGGGCGCCGGAGCGGCAGCTGTTCATCGGCGACGACACGGCGGTGCTGGACTGCGTCCTCCGGGAGGACCACTACGGCGTCCTGACGGAGGCGCTGGTCATCGACAAGACCCGGAACGCCATGTATTCTGTGAAAAATGAGGATATGGCGGCCCGGGGCGGTCAGTGCCGGCGGGTGGTGTACACGCCGGGGCAGAGCACCTGGGCGGCCATGCGGTACACCGGGGAATACCAGATCGACCGATCCCGGGAGGAGGAGCGCCGGATCACGGTGCGGCTGCCGGGGAGCTTTCTGGCCTTTCCCGGGGACCGGGTGCGGCTGAAACTGAGCCGGATGGGGCTGTCCGCGTCCTGCCGGGTCATGGAGGCGGAGAACACCTTTTCCGCCTCAGAGGGCGCGGCGGTGACGCTGACACTGAAAGAGGAGGCATGAGGAATGTGGCTTTCCAAACAGACACGGACGGCGGCGCCCACCGCCGATGCGGACCTGGGTACCATCACCATCGCCGGTGACGGCGCCGGCGTGGTGACCCGGGGAGAGGTGCGGGCGCTGCCGGTATACGGCCCCGGCGGCTATGCCTGGCTGCCGGAGAACGGCGAGACGGTGCTGGTCATCAAGGGCGGCCCCGGCGGCGAAGAACAGTGCGTGGCCGGCGCCCGGCAGCGGGCACCGGAGGGCATGGCCCCCGGCGAGGTCCGCCTCAGCGGTCCCGGCGGGACCGCCATCTATCTGAAAAAGGACGGGACCATTGAGCTGCGGGGGCGCGTCAGTATCCAGGGAAGCCTGACGGTCAACGGCGAGACCTACAAGCCCTGCACCTGCGGTGGACTGGGAGAGGTGTGACATGGAGCTGAAGCTGAAAAACGGCGACTATGTGCCCGATGGCGCCGGCGGCGTCTGCCGGGCGGAGGGAAAGGAGGCCCTGCTGCAGCGGGTGCTGTTCCGGCTCACCGCCCGGAGGGGGCAGTTTCCCTTTTGGGAGACCCTGGGCAGCCGGCTGTGGACCCTGGGGCAGCTGCCCGCCGGAAAACGGCAGCCGGCGGCGGAGCAATTCGTGGCGGAGGCCCTGGCGGAGGTGCCGGGCCTGACGGTGGAGCAGGTGACCCTGGACCGGGGGGCGGCGGGACGGAGCCGGCTGACGGCGGACCTGACGTGGAACGGAGAGAGCCTGCGGGCCACCGTGGATGTGGAATGAGAGGAGACGACAGGTGAGGACCATTGAGGAGATCTATCAGGCGCTGCTGGCGTCCTTCGCGGAGCGGGCGGGCTTCCAGCCGGAGGAGGGCTGCGACCTGGCGGTGCGGCTGTACGCCGCGGCGGCCCAGGTCCAGGCCCTGGAGATCCAGGGGGAGTGGGTGCTGGACCAGAGTTTTCCCCAGACGGCCCAGGGGGTCTATCTGGACCGGCACGGCACCATGCGGGGCTTGACCCGCACCGCCGCCGCCAAGGCGGTGGGGACGCTGCGGTTTTCCGTGACCACGGCGCCGGCGGCAGATGTGACCATTCCGGCGGACACCGTGTGCATGACCGCCGCCGGTGTGCGGTTTCGCACGCTGAGCGAGGGAACCTTGACGGCGGGGACGCTGACGGCGGACGTGGCGGCGGAGGCGGTGGAGCCGGGCAGCGGCGGCAACGCGGCCACGGGAACGGTGAATATCCTGGCCGCCTGCCCGGTGAGCATCACTGGCTGCACCAATCCGGCGCCCTTTACCGGCGGCAGCGACCAGGAGGAGGACGAAGCCTTCCGGCAGCGTATCCTGGAGAGCTATCAGCGGCTGCCCAACGGCGCCAACGCCGCCTGGTACGAGCAGACAGCCATGGGCCACTCCGGCGTGGCGGCGGCCCAGGCGGTGGGGCGGGCCAGAGGCATCGGCACCGTGGACGTGTACGTGGCCACAGAGAGCGGCGTGCCGGACAGCACATTGCTTTCGGCCATCCAGGCGGAACTGCAGGAGAAGCGGGAGATCGCCGTGGACGTTCAGGCCCTGGCGCCGGAGGTGGAGGCCGTGGACGTGACGGTGGAGGTGACGGCCCGGGAGAATCCCGGCTTCACCCAGGTAAAAGCGGCGGTGGAGACCGCCATTGCCACCTTCTTTGACGGGAAATTGCTGGGCCGGGCTCTTCGGCTAGCGGAGCTGGGCGACCGGATCTACCGGGTGGAGGGCGTGGAGAACTACCACCTGCTGGCGCCGACGGCGGACCTGGCGGCGGAGGATGGCGTGCTGCCGGTGCTGGGCACCCTGACGGTGACGGAACTGGAGGCGTAAATGGCGGGATACGGACAGTTTTTGCGGGACCTGCTGGCACCGTTGGGGGTCTATGACCTGAGGGCGGGGACCGTCAGCGGCAGTGAGCTGGACGCCCTGGGAACAGAGCTGGACAGCGTCAGCCAGCGGCTGGCGGTCATCGAGCGGGAGAGCCTGACAGCCACGGCGGAGGCCGAAGGCCTGGACCGGCGGGAGGCGCTGTTCCTCCACCGGCCCGCCGCCGTCACGGCGGAGCAGCGGCGTTCCGCCATCGCGGCGCTGCTGCAAATTGACGGCGACAGCTTTACGCCCGCCGCTATCGACCTGACCATCAGCGGCTGCGGCATCCGGGCCAAGGCATTGGAGCTGGGAAACAGCCAGCTGCGGGTGATCTTCCCGCAGGTGGCCGGCGTCCCGGAGGAGTTTGAACAGATCCAGAAGATCATTCTGGATATCCTGCCCTGCCATCTGGGGGTGGAGTTTTACTTCCGCTACCTCACCTGGCAGGAGTGCGAGGAGGCTGGGATGACCTGGGCCTCCGTGGAAGCGGCGGAGCACACCTGGGAGAGCTTTGAGCTGGCGGTGCCGGCGGAGGTGTGATGGACCGGGCGGCCCGGCGGATAAGACCAAAGGGGACCTAAAAAAAGAGGCATCGCCTGTGGCGATGCCTCTCAGGCTGTCGAAAAAGTCCAACGGACTTTTTCGACGCCTTCACAATACCTCGAT
>CAMCDX010000036.1 GCA_945873695.1 uncultured Clostridia bacterium
CGGCCAGAAAATCGAGGTATTGTGAAGGCGTCGAAAAAGTCCGTCGGACTTTTTTGACAGCCTGAGCAGGCGCTCACAACTGTGAGCGCCTGCTTTCTTTCGCCGTTCTTTTCTATCCCAGGACCACTCCCGCCGCCAGGAACACCAGGGTCAGCAGCAGGAAATACAGGATCAGCTTCCACACGAACTTCACCCACCGGTCGTAGGGCACATGGCCCAGGGCCAGGGCACCCATCACCACCGCCGCCGTGGGGGTGATGATGTTCACCAGGCCGGAGGCGGACTGGAAGGCCGTCACCACCAGGTCTCCGCCCACGCCGGCAAATTTGGCCAGCGGCGCCATGATGGGCACCGACAGCGTGGCAAGGCCGGAGGAGGAGGGGATCAGCACCGCCAGGGGCAGGTAGATGAGATACACCAGCAGCACAAAGCTGACGGGCCCGGCCCCGGCCAGGGCCTCCTCGCCCCAGTGGAGCACGGTGTCGGTGATATTGCCGTCGTTCATCAGAACGGTGATGCCCCGGCTGATGCCGATGATGAAGGCCACGCCCAGCATGTCCGCGCAGCCGGCCACAAAGGTCTCTGTCAGCTCCGCTTCTCCAAGCCCGTCGATGAGGCCCACCACGATGCCGCCCACCAGGAACAGGGCGGAGAGCTCCGGGAACCACCAGCCCAGAGCGGGCAGGGGCAGCCCCATCTCGTCGAAGGGGATGACGCCGTAGATCATCACCAGGAAGATGGCGGCGAATACCGCCAGGATGATCTTCCGCCGTGTGGTCAGCGGGGTGGTCTCCTCGGCGCTGACGTGGAGCTTTCCGGCGCCCACGCCCACCACCGACCGGGAGGGGTTCCGCTTCACCCGCCGGGCATAGGCCATCACATACCAGATGGCCGCCCCCTCGAATACCACCCACTGGATCATCCGCAGCAGGATGCCCTCTCCCAGGGAGACCCCGGCGAAGCCCGCCGCGATGCCGGTGGCGAAGGGGTTGACGGTGGAGGCGATGACGCCCGCCCCCGCCCCCAGCAGGATGACGGAGATGCCCACCACCGCGTCATATCCCGCCGCCAGGAACACCGGGATCAGCAGCGGATAGAAGGCCATGGTCTCCTCCCACATGCCGTAGGTGGTGCCGCCCAGGCCGAAGAACAGCATCAGAATGGGGATGAGCCACACTTCCCGGCCGCCCAGCAGCCGGATAACGTTGGAGACGCCGGCGTCAATGGCGCCGGTCTTCATCACCACGCCCAGGAAGCCGCCCACCATCAGGATGAACACGCACACGTCCACCGCGTCGTAAAAGCCCAGGAAGGCGGCCTTTAGGACACCGCCCAGGCCCTGGGGCGTGGCGGCCACCGGGTGGTAGGTGCCGGTCTGCGGCACGCCGTCCACATAGTCGTAGGCCCCCGCCGGGATGAGCCAGGTGGCGACAGCCACCAGGACGATCAGCAGGAACAGGATGGTATAGGCGGTAGGCATGCGGAACTTGGATTTTTCCAAAGGGTCCTCCCCCGTTTCTTCACAGTTTGGTCCATCTGCGCGTCTGGTTGCCGTGGGTTCAGCCTTGGTAAATTACCAGGGCACCAGAGCGCAACAGATTTCTTTTTGGTTCTTTTTCTCGAAAAGAAAAAGAACTATTTTCCGACGGTGGCTACCAGCACGGCCTTGATGGAGTGCATCCGGTTCTCCGCCTCGTCGAACACCACGGAGTGCTTGCCGCGGAACACCTCGTCGGTGACCTCCCGGATGTCCACGCCCTTCTCCTGCCACTCCTTGGCCAGCTTCGTCTCGAAGTCGTGGAAGGAGGGCAGGCAGTGCATATACAGCACGTTGGGGTTGCCGGTGGCCTTCAATGTCTCCTCCGTCACCCGGAAGGGGGAGAGCAGCTTGGCCCGGTCGGGGATCAGCGCCTCCTCGCCCATGGAGGCCCAGATGTCGCCGTAGATGACGTCCGCGTCCTTCACGTCGTTCATGTTGTCGGTGATCTCAATGAGGCCGCCGTTCTCCCGGGCGGTGGCGAAGGTGGTCTTGACGATCTCCGGGTCCATCTCCTTGGCCAGCTGCTCCGGGCCCAGGGCCACGAAGTGCATGCCCATCTTGGCGGCGCCGATCATCCAGGCGTAGCACATGTTGTTCCGCACGTCGCCGGGGAACACCACCTTCACCTGGTTCAGGGGCTTGTGGCAGTGCTCCTCAATGGTCATCATGTCGGCCAGAATTTGCGTGGGGTGGTCGGCGTCCGTCAGGCCGTTCCACACGGGCACGCCGGAATACTTCGCCAGGTCCTCCACCGCCTTCTGGTCGTAGCCCCGGTACTCGATGCCGTCGAAGAACCGGCCCAGCACCTTGGCGGAGTCCTCCAGGGATTCCTTCTTGCCCATCTGGGAGGAGTTCGCGTCCAGATAGGTGACGTGGGCCCCCTCCTGGGTGGCCGCCACCTCGAAGGAGCAGCGGGTGCGGGTGGAGGTCTTTTCAAACAGCAGCACGATGTGCTTGCCCTTCATCGTCGGCTCGCAGATGCCGGCCCGGCGCTTGGATTTCAGGTCGTGGCCCAGATCCAGCAGGTAGCGGATCTCCGCGGGGGTGAAGTCCTGCAGCGTCAGGAAGCTTCTGCCTTTCAAATTGACTGCCATGGTGATTTCTCCTTTTTGAATGTGAGGTAGTCCCCCCTCGGGGGAACGGGGATGCACCCCCCATTCTTTTTCGTCTTGCCGAAAAAGAATGCGCCGTGCACGGTGGAAGAAAAAGGCGCCGGTGCCCAAATCCTGCCTGGCGGCAGGTTTGGGCAAAAACGGGGGTTTTAGCAGGTGGGCGCCGGATAATTGCTGTTTGGTCTCCGCGTTGGGCGCGGGCCAGGGATTGCTGTAAGCCCAAAGTGGTCAGCCCGCGGCGAAACGCCGGAACTCATCCGGGGTGCTCAACGAATTGGTTTCCGCTCCTCTTTCCGCTGCCGCTGGCGCACCCATCCCCGGGTGATGTTTCCAAAGGGGAGGGGCCGCGGCCTTTATGCGCGGGAAATTTTCGCCGCGGCGTGTACGTGGCGAAAATACCCCGGCTCGTGCGCCCTTGGGGCGCACACACCAGTGACAGCGGTCACTGGTGGTGGGGTGGTTAGGAGGGGAGCCCGCTCCCCTCCTAATAAGCATCAGGGGTCCTCTCTCCAGAGAGGCATGGACATACAGCGAGGGCCTCCCCGGCCACGGCTCAGCTCCGCGCTGGGGATGGTGTGGATGCGGATGCCCGCCTCCTCCAGGGAGCGGTTGGTGACGTAGTTCCGGGAGTACACCACCACCTCGCCGGGGGCAATGGCCAGGGTGTTGCTGCCGTCGCTCCACTGCTCCCGGGCGGCGTCGATCTCGCTGCCCTGTCCGCAGGGGATGAGGGTTACCTGGTCCAGGTGCAGGTGCTCCTTCAGAATGTCCTCCAGCCGGCCCTCCTCCTGGCGGATCTTCATCTTGCGGTTTTCGTCCAGCTCCATGACGAACACGGTGAGCCGTCCGAGAATGTTGGGGTGGACGGTGAACTTGTCCCGGTCCACCATGGTGAACACCGTGTCCAGATGCATGAAGGACCGGGTCTTGGGGATGTTGAAGGCCAGGACCTTCTGGAAGGTGCCGTCGTAGGAGAGGATGGTCTCCGCCAGGGTGTCGATGGAGTCCTCCCTCGTCCGCTGGGAAATGCCCACTGCCAGTACCTCCGGGCTCAGCACCAGGATGTCGCCGCCCTCCAGGGAGCTGGTCTCGCCCCGGTCGTACCACCGGGGGGCGTGCATATACTCCGGGTTGTGCTCGAAGATGAACTTGCCGAACAACGTCTCCCGGTTCCGGGTGGTGGTGTGCATCTTGTGGATGGACACGCCGGTGCCGATGGTGGCGAAGGGGTCCCGGGTGAAATACAGGTTGGGCAGCGGGTCCACGGCGAAGGGGTAGTCGTCCTCCACCGCGGAGAGGTAGTCGCCCAGCTTTCCGCTCTCGGCGCGCAGCGCACTCTTGCGGACGCCGGCCATCATGGTGGCCACCATCTCCTTGTCCGGCATCTTCCCCAGGTAGTCCGTCAGCAGCCCCCGGGTACGGTCGTCCCGGATGTCCGCCTCGTCCAGGAACTGGCGGATGAGATCCCGGCGGACCTCGTCGGAGGTCAGGGAGTTCACCACCAGGTCGGTGAGGTACACCACCTCCACGCCCTGCTGGCGGAGGCAGTCGGCGAAGGCGTCGTGCTCCCGCTGGGCCTCCTTCAGGTAGGGGATGTCGTCGAACAGCAGCCGCTCCAGGTATTCGGGCATCAGGTTCTCCAGCTCCTGGCCGGGGCGGTGGAGCAAGACCTTCTTCAGCCGCCCGATCTCGGAGGTGTTATGGATTCCCGTTTCCAAAATCAGATCACTCCTTTTCAGGGTCAAAATGGGTTCCTGGATAGGGTCTCTGGATTTTGGGATTTCATGCATGGGGGCGGAAATTTTCGAAGGGCGCAAAAAAAGAACAGGCCGAAGCCTGTTCTCTTGCCGGGAAGGATTCACTTCATGATCTCAAAGGTGTCCGCTATCACACCCAGCCGGGTGCCGAAGCCCTCAGCGGCCTCCACGGGATATTCGTACAGCACGGCATACATCTGGTTCCCGGCGGGATAAAAACGGACCTCCATCATCTCCTGGTCCTCCGGGTCCGTCCCCCCCAGGCCGCCTTGTTTATCCTCGACCAGGCCGTAGTCGTCCTCCGCCGCCGTCACCCACGCCTTGGCTTCTTCCAGTGTCTTTTCCCCCAGGTGCAGGACCCGCAGCTCCACATCGTGGTTGACGGTGCTCTCCCAGGTGTCCTCCGGGATGCCGTCATCCATGTCTTTCTCCAGCTTCCAGCCCTCGTCGGGGATATAGATGGAATAGCCCTGGCCGATATACAGCGTGGCAGGCACCGCCTCCTCCATGCCCTCCACCATGAACATCAGGTCCTTTTTCTCCTCCCGCCCCAGCTCCGCCGCGGTGGGGTTCCGGTCTTCCGCGGGCAGGGTCTCGGCCGGCGTTTCCGCCGCAGGCTGTTCCGCCACCGGCTCCTCCTTTGCCGGAGGCTGGGTCTCCGGCTTCTGTCCGCAGCCGGACAGTACCAGCGCCAGCAGTAATGTCCACACCAGGTATCGCTTTTTCATCGCAAACGCCTCCTTTCTATCTTCAGACGTCAGTTTGCCCCTAAAGGTTCCCGCATATGAAAAAAGGAGGGGCTGACGGCCAATGTCGTTCCGATCAGCGGCATCGCTGCCATTTCGCGCAAAACGGCCGCCCGCTGGGCGACCATTTTGCGTGCAAATCCGCTCTTTTTACCTGGAAAACGGATTGCCGCTCCAGTGTCCGCGCCGGTGCGCGATAACAGTTTTCCCCAGCCAAATGACATTGGGCCGAGGCCGCCCTTCATTCGTCTGATAAAAGTTCGTCTACTGTCACGCCCAATACTTCCGCAATTGCCTTTAACTCAATGTCTGTAACAAATCTTTTCCCGCTCTCAATGCACTGGACGGTATTCTTACTAAATTCCAGTCCCTGAAGCTGGAGAATGTCCGCCAATTTCCTCTGAGAACACTTCGGTTTCATTTTCATTCGCAGCTGCGAGATCTTCTTTCCGGAGATATTTAATTTTCCATCTGGGGCTTTCGTCTTATACATAGGCATCTCTTGACCTTTAGTACTTGTCATTGAGGCTATTCTATGCAATAATAAGGCTGGTATTGACCTTTACTAAAGGTCATTTTAGGAGGTGCATATCATGGACGAGCAAATGTGTTTTCTGCAGGCATTGGCAAAATTCATGGACAGGGAAGGTATCAGCTGTTCTTTTGATTGCCTGCCAAGATTGGACCGCCCTTTTTGGGACAACATACTCCAGGAGCAGAAAACCGAAGATCGAAAAACATTGGAGCAAATTGCTGCTCTTCTGCGGGAAAACACTTCCGATTTCCACTGCATTGATAAAATCTTACTTCTTGTGGAAAGACGCGGCTTTGATACTTTTCCCCGGCACGACTTTTGAACCGAAAAAGAGGAGAGGCATACGCCTCTCCTCAGCTTGTCGAAAAACCACTGCTTAAAGCAACTGGGTTGCATTTTGCAGGGGGAGTACGAGGGGGCGGGAGCCCCTTCGTGTGGAATCAAATGCCTGCAAAAAGCCTGCGCCAGCAGGCGTTTGCGCCGCGCAGCGGCAGATTTTCGGGCAGCAGAGCGGCCAGAAAATCGAGGTATTGTGAAGGCGTCGAAAAAGTCCGTCGGACTTTTTCGACAGCCTGAAAGGAGAGGCATACGCCTCTCCTTTTCCTTATTTCTTATGCTTGCCCAGGTACGCTTCCTTGACCTTTTCGTTGGCCAGCAGCTCGGCGCCGGTGCCGGACATGGTGATGCGGCCGGTCTCCAGCACATAGGCAAGGTCCGCGATCTTCAGCGCCATGTTGGCGTTCTGCTCGATCAGCAGCACCGTCACGCCCTGGCGGTTGATCTCCCGGATGATGGAGAAGATGTCCTGGACCACCAGAGGCGCCAGACCCAGGGAGGGCTCATCCAGCAGCAGCAGCTTGGGGCGGCTCATCAGGGCCCGGCCCACGGCCAGCATCTGCTGCTCGCCGCCGGACAGGGTGCCCGCCAGCTGCCACTCCCGCTCCTTCAGCCGGGGGAACAGGTCGTAGACCCACTGGAGGTCCTTGGCGATGCCCTCCTTGTCACGGCGCAGGTAGGCGCCGATCTTCAGGTTCTCCAGCACCGTCATGTCCGGGAACACCCGGCGGCCCTCGGGGCTCATGGCGATGCCGGAGGTGACGATCTTGTCGATGGACCTGCCCAGCAGCTCCTCGCCGTTCCACTGGATGGAGCCGGAGGCGGCCTTCACCAGGCCGGTGATGGTCCGCAGGGTGGTGGATTTGCCGGCACCATTGGCGCCGATCAGGGTGACGATCTTGCCGTCGGGCACTTCCAGCGAGATGCCCCGGAGGGCCTGGATGCCGCCGTAGCTGACGTGCAGGTTTTCGATTTTAAGCATCTTCCGCCACCCCCAGGTACGCGTCGATGACGCGCTGATTGTTCTGGATCTCCGCCGGGGTGCCCTCGGCGATCAGCTTGCCGAAGTCCAGCACGTAGATGCGGTCGGAGATGTCCATGACCAGGTCCATGTGGTGCTCGATGAGGAACACCGTCAGGTGGAATTTGTCCCGGATCTCCCCGATGAAGGCCGTCAGTTCGTCGGTCTCCTGGGGATTCATGCCCGCCGCCGGCTCATCCAGCAGCAGCAGCTTGGGCTCGGTGGCCAGGGCCCGGGCGATCTCCAGCCGGCGCTGCTTGCCGTAGGGCAGGGAGGTGGCCAGCTCGTTCCGCACGTCCAGCAGACCCACGGTGTCCAGCAGCTCCTCCACGTGGCGGCGCTGCTCCGCCTCCTCCTTCCGGTTCAGCCGCAGGGCGGCGGAGAGGAAGTTGGTGTGGGTGCGGCAGTGCTTGGCGATGAGCACGTTGTCGAACACCGTCTGGGATTTCCACAGGCGGATGTTCTGGAAGGTCCGGGCCATGCCCATCTGGGTGATCTTATCCGGGGTGGGGGCCAGAACGTGAGGATACTCCCCGTCGTGCTCCCCCTTGTAGAGCTTTTTCATCTTGCCCTGGGGGTGGTTCTCGACGATCTTCTCCCCCTGGAACCACACCGCGCCGTTGGTGGGCTGGTACACGCCGGTGACCACGTTGAAGGCAGTGGTCTTGCCGGCGCCGTTGGGGCCGATGAGGGCCACGATCTCGCCCTGGTTGATCTCCAGGTTCAGGTTGTCCACGGCCACCACGCCGCCGAACTGCATGGTGGCGTTTTCAATTTTCAAAACGTTGTCGCTCATTTGCCGGCAGCCTCCTTCTTACGCTTTTTGGGCCGGCGGTCCAGCAGGTCCGGCAGCTCCTTGTCGCCCATGAGCCCGCGGCGGAAGAACAGCACGATACACATGATGACCACGGACAGCACCACCATGCGGAAGCCGTTCTTGAAGATGGCCGGGGCGCTGATCCCCAGGAATTTGCCGGAGTCCAGGCCCCGCAGCAGCCACTCGGAGGAGAAGATATACAGGAAGCTGGCCAGGATGGAGCCGGTGATGGAGCCGATGCCGCCGATGACCACGATCAGCAAAATCTCATAAGTCAGGGTGCTCTTGAAGGGCGCCGCGGCGATGGTGCCCATATACATGGCCATCATGCCGCCGCCGATGCCGGCGAAGAAGGAGCTGATGATGAAGGCCATCCGCTTGTGCTTGGACAGGTTGATGCCCATGGCCTCCGCCGCCACCTCGTCGTCCCGGATAGCCTTGAAGGCCCGGCCATAGGTGGAGTTGATCAGCAGCACGATGAAGGCGATCATCAGCCCCGCCAGAATGACGTAGGGCGTGGCGTGGGAGAAGGTGGGATAGCTCTTGAGCAGGTTGGAGCCGTTGGTGATGGGGCCCAGGGTGTTCCACTGGAAGAAGGCCCGCAGGATCTCGGCAAAGCCCAGGGTGGCAATGGCCAGGTAGTCGGATTTCAGCCGCAGCACCGGCAGGCCGATGAGGTAGGCCATCAGGGCGGCCAGGATGCCGCCCACCAGCAGGGCGGCCAGCATGCCCGCCACGGTGCCCACGGTGTCCCCCAGGGCGCCGGAAAAAATCTCCGGAAGGGAGAACTTGATGGCGCCGCCGTCGAAGTACTGGTAGACGCTGGCCCGCTTGGCCACAGGGATGGTCAGCACGCCGTAGGCGTAGGCGCCCAGCAGCATGAAGCCCGCCTGGCCCAGGGAGAACAGGCCGGTGAAGCCGTTGAGCAGGTTCATGGACACGGCCACCAGGGAGTAGACCGTGGCCTTTTTGATGACGGTGACCACGATGTGGTAGCCGGGCAGCGTCAGATCCACCACCACGCAGGCCGCCAGCAGGATCAGCAGCACGGCCGCCGTGAAGATGGTTTTTTTCTTTGTGCTCGTCATGTCGTTTCCCTCCTTACACCTTGTCGGTGACCTTTTCACCGAACAGGCCGGTGGGCTTCACGCACAGGACCACGATCAGCAGCGCGAAGGTGAAGGCGTCGGAGAAGGTGGTGTAGCCCAGGCCCTTGATGATCTCCTCGCACAGTCCGATGATGAAGGCGCCCACCACCGCGCCGGGGATGGAGCCGATGCCGCCGAACACCGCCGCCACAAAGGCCTTCAGGCCGGGCATGCCGCCGGAGGTGATGGCCACGGAGGGATAGTTGGTGAAATACAGCATGGAGCCCACCGCCGCCAGGAAGGAGCCGATGACGAAGGTCATGGAGATGACGGCGTTGATCTTGACGCCCATGAGCTGGGCGGTCTCAAAGTCCTTGGCCGCCGCCCGCATGGCCATGCCGATCTTGGTGTGGTTGATGAGATACACCAGGGCGATGACCAGCGCTATGGTCAGCACCGGGGTCACCAGGGTCACCCGCTTGGTGGAGGTGCCCAGCAGCGCCACGTTCTCGGAGATCCAGGGGATGGGGGTGGTGACGGGCTGGGGCACGCCGCCGGTGATATAGAAGGACAGGTTCTGGATGAGGTAGCTGACGCCGATGGCGGAGATCATGACGCTCATCCGGGGAGCGGAGCGCAGGGGCTTGTAGGCCGCCCGCTCGATCACGAAGCCCAGCAGCACCGTGGCAACCAGCACCAGGGGCAGAGCCACGTACATGGGCATGGCGGTGGTGGAGTAGACCATCACCAGGCCGGCCACCATGAACACGTCGCCGTGGGCGAAGTTGATCAGCCGCAGGATGCCGTAGACCAGGGTATAGCCGATGGCGATCAGCGCGTACTGGCCGCCCACGGAGATACCGTTGATGATATAAGGCAGTATCTGTTGCATGAGGAAAACCTCCTGAAGGTGTTTTTCGATCATCTGGGCCGTCTGGAAAAAGCAGGACCGCCGCCCTTTCCAGGCGACCCATCAAACGCAGGGAAAGATTGGCGGAGCGCTTGCTCCGCCAATCTTCGTTCCCGTTTGGATGGCGATCAGCCGACGGTCTGGACCTTCACGAAGTCCCAGGCACCGGCCTCGGTGTTGGCGGTCTTGATGAAGGCGGAGTCGCGCTTGGCGTCGCCGATGTCATCAAACTCGATCAGGCCGGACACGCCCTCGTAGGAGACGCCGGGCAGAGCCTCCAGCACGGCCTTGGGGTCGGTGCTGCCGGCGGCCTTGATGGCCTCCAGGGCGGTGAAGTAGGCGTCATAGCCCATGGCGGTGACGGCGGAGATCATGTCGTTGCCGCCGTTGTTGGTCTTGGCGTCGGCGTTGGCGTTGATCCACTCCTTGATGCCGGCGTCGAAGTCGGCGTTGCCGCCCTCCTGATAGAAGGTGGTGACGAAAACATCCACGTCACGGCCCTTGGCGGACTCAATGACCATGTTGTCGTCCCAGGTGTCGGAGCCCAGCAGAGCGCCCTCAAAGCCCTGGGCGTCGGCGGCCTCCACGATCAGCTGGGCGTAGTTGATGGAGACGGGGGCGAAGATGACGCCGGCACCCTCGGCCTTGGCGTTGTTGATGTAGGAGACAAAGTTGGCGCTGCCCTCGGGGAAGTCCTCGGACTTCACGGTGCCGCCCAGCGCCTCAAAGGCCTGGGTGAAGTAGTAGACCAGGCCCTGGTCGTAGTCGCTGCCCAGCATGGCCAGGGTGTAAGCGGTGGTCACGCCCAGCTCGTTATAGGCGTAGTTGGCCAGAACGGTGCCCTGGAAGGGATCCAGGAAGCAGATGCGGAAGTAAACATCGCAGTCCGCGGTGACCTGGGGGTTGGTGCAGGTGACGCCGATGGCGGGGATGCCGGCCTCCGCGAAGATGGCGCCGCCGGCCATGGACACGCCGGAACCGTAGGAGCCCAGGACCACGGAGACGCCCCGGTTCACCAGCTCGGAGGCGGCGGAGGGGCCGTTTTCGGGCGTGGTGCGGTTATCCACGATCTCCAGCTTGACGTCGTAGGTCTCGCCGCCGATCTCCACGGTGGGCTGGACATAGTTGGCGTACTGCATGCCCAGGATCTCCTTTTTGCCGCCGCCGCCGTTGTCGCCGGTCTGGGGCTCGTATACGCCGATCTTGACCACCTTGTTGGCGGAATCGCCGGAGGTCTCACCGGCACTGGTGCTCTTATCGCCGCCGCAGGCCATCAGGCTCATCGCCATGGCCAGCGCCAGCACGAACGCGAACAGTCTCTTCATTCTTTTCATCCTCCTGTTTGACTGGGACAGACAATTGTCCCTTATATAAAAAACATTTTACGTACTTTTCACCTGTTTTGCAAGGTCAATTATCCACAGAATCTTTTCGTCGGTTCCTGTTTCGATTCCCGGATTTTTGCGGGGCTGGTCCCTTCTTTGTCCGCCAGGCATGGATTTTACCTGCTTTTGAAAATAACGCCTTGTACTTCTGTCTCTTATACAAGGACAATTGTTTCCGTGATTTTGCCGAAGCCCTCTTGAAAAAAAGGCGGCTGTTTCCGTCAGATTTCCGCCGTGTCCGTTTCTGCCGCGGCCACGGTGAGCCTTCCGCCCATGCGCAGCACCGCCTCCACCAGAATCATGCCGGCGACGGTCACCGCCAGTCCGATCAGGATACCCGGGCGGTAGGAGCCCACCGCGTCGTACAGAAATCCCAGGGTCACGGTGGCAACGGGAACGCCCACGGTGGTGGCAATGGTGACGATGGAGGAAATGCGGCCGTAATCCCGGCTGCCGAAGACTTCCCGGACCAGGATGGGCGTCATGACGCAGGACATACCCATGGCGAAGCCCATGCCCAGGGAGCCGACGCAGAACCACCATGTGCTCCGGACCAGCAGGGCCGAGAAGGCCGCCCCTACCACCGCCAGCCCCAGATACATGGTGCGGCGGATGCCGGCGCGGTCATAATACCAGCCCAGGAAGAGCTTGCTGACCACGTTGCCGATCATGCACAGGGCCGTCATCCGGGCGCCGAACTCCGCCGTGAAGCCCTCCGCCGTCCCGTAGGAGGCCAACTGCAGATAGTAGCCGCAGAGGATGGAGAGCAGCAGCGCCAGGAGGATGGCCACCGGGTAGACGGCGCTCCGCCGGGCCGTCTCATAGCTGACGCCGGTCAGGGGCCCGGCTTCCTGGGTCTCCCCCGCGCCATAGGGTGCCGTGTCCCGGTCCTCCGGCCGCAGATACAGCAGGAAGGAGGCCGGGGCCGCCATCAGCAGGGAGATGAGGCCAAAGGCCACGGAGGTGGCCCGCCAGCCCCAGCCGGAGATCAGGGCGGCGCCCACGGGGCTCATGATGGCGCCGGCCAGGCCGGAGGTGGCCGCCGCGAAGCCGATGGCCGCGCCCCGCCCCTTTTGGAACCAGTTGCCCAGCAGCACCGGCACGGGATAAAACAGCAGATAGGCCCCCGTCAGCCCCTGGACGGCCCCCGCCACGTAAAAGGAAACCAGGGAGTGGAACGCGGCCTGGAGCATCACGGACCCGGCAAAGATCACCGACGCTCCGCACAGGAGCCACCGAATGTTCACCCGGTGGAAGACCCGTCCGGCAAAGGGCAGCATGACGCAGGAGAACAGCCCGAAAAACAGCATATAAAACGTAAAGAACCCCAGTCCCACACCCAGGTCCTCACAGATGGGGCCATAGAAGATGCCCCGGCAGTTGTGGATGACGCCCAGGGTGCCGCCCTGCACCAGACAGCAGGCCGCCAGCATCACATACGCGTAATGAATCTTCTTTTTCACGCTCTCATGCTCCCGTCTCCCGTGTTCTCCCCCGGCCCCGTGAAAGGCGCCGTGAATCCCACGCCTTGGCCGGTATCATGTTCATTATGCTACAAGCCGTCTTTCCCCGCAATCCCTTTCTCTCCCGGACAGAAAAAACCGCCCGCGCTGCCGCGGGCGGTTTGCGTCTTTATGCTTCCTGCTGCGTTTCACCGGGCTCCGCGAAGACCTTCAGGAAGTCCTCGCGCTCCATGGTCTCATGCTCCAGCAGGTACCGGGCCACCGCGTCCAGCTGGCTCCGATGGCTCCGAAGGATATCCTCGCACCGGCTGTACGCCGTGCCGACGACGGCCTTGACCTCCTCGTCGATCTGGGCGGCCACAGCCTCGGAATAGCCCCGGCTCTGGCCCATGGTGCGGCCGATAAAGACCTCGTCGTGGCCGGAATCGAAGGCCACGGTGCCCACTTTTTCGCTCATGCCGTAAGAGGCCACCATCTTCCGGGCGATGGCGGTGGCCCGCTGGATGTCGTTGCTGGCGCCGGTGGAGATATCCCCCAGGCACAGCTTTTCCGCCGCCCGGCCCCCCAGCAGCGCCACGATCTGGTCCTCCATGTACCGCTTGGAGAGGTAGGACCGGTCCTCCTCCGGCAGGGAGATGGTCATGCCGCCGGCCTGGCCCCGGGGAACGATGCTGATCTGGCTCACCGGGTCGTGGTCCGGCAGGGCGTGCATCACCACGGCGTGGCCCGCCTCGTGCCAGGCGGTGAGCTCCCGCTCGTGCTGGGGAATGACCCGGCTCTTCTTCTCCGGCCCGGCGATGACCTTGATCTCCGCGTCCTTCAGGTCCTGCATGGAGATATACCGCCGGTCCTCCCGGGCCGCCAGCAGGGCGGCCTCGTTGATCAGGTTCTCCAGGTCGGCGCCGGTGAAGCCGGGGGTGCCCCGGGCCACCACGCCCAGGTCCACGTCTTCCGCCAGCGGCTTGTTTCTGGCGTGGACCTCCAGGATGGCCTGGCGGCCCCGGATGTCCGGCAGGCCCACGTAGATCTGCCGGTCGAACCGGCCGGGACGCAGCAGAGCCGGGTCCAGCACGTCCGCCCGGTTGGTGGCAGCCAGGACGACGACCCCCTCGTTGGCGGCAAAGCCGTCCATCTCCACCAGCAGCTGGTTCAGCGTCTGCTCCCGCTCGTCATGGCCGCCGCCCAGGCCGGTGCCTCTCTGGCGGCCCACGGCGTCGATCTCGTCGATGAACACGATGGCGGGGGCGGTCTTCTTGGCCTGGTCAAACAGGTCCCGCACCCGGCTGGCGCCCACGCCCACGTACAGCTCCACAAAGTCGGAGCCGGAGATGGACAGGAAGCCCACGCCGGCCTCGCCGGCCACGGCCTTGGCCAGCAGGGTCTTGCCGGTGCCCGGAGGGCCCACCAGCAGCACGCCCTTGGGGATGCGGGCCCCCAGGTCGATGTACTTCTGGGGGTCCTTCATGAACTCCACGATCTCCTGGAGCTCCTCTTTTTCCTCGTCGGCGCCGGCCACGTCCTCAAAGGTGACCTTCTTGTCCTGATCCGTCAGCACCCGGGTGCGGGCGGTGCCGAACCGGGCCATCTTGTCTCCGCCCATACCGCCGCCCTGGGCCCGGAGGACCAGGAAGTACCACAGCAGTCCCAGCACCACCGCCATGGCCACATAGGGCAGCAGCAGGGAGAACCAGTTGGTGGTCTGGGGCTTCGGATAGTCGTAGGACTTGATGATGCCCTTGTGGTACTGCTCCAGCACCAGGTCGTTCATATCGTCGTAGAACAGCTGGAAGCTGTACAGCTTGTAGCTGACCTGCTTGCTGCCGTTCAGCTCCTCCCGCAGGGTCAGGGTCAAAGTCCCGTCGGTGGCGACGCGCAGCGCCTCCACCTTCTCCTGCTCCAGCAGCTGGCGGACCTGGGAATACTCCAGTTTTCCCTCCCGGGTATCCATCTGCCAGAGCATGCTCAGGCACAGGACGATCACCAGGCCCAGAAAGAGCATGCTGCCCAGGGAATTCCGTTTTTGTTGACTCACGCCGGGGTTCCTCCTTAAAACGATCAAGTGCTGCTTCGGCCTTACTCGCCGGCGTAGACCTCCGGCTTCAGCACACCGATGTAGGGCACGT
>CAMCDX010000037.1 GCA_945873695.1 uncultured Clostridia bacterium
AGGTATTGTGAAGGCGTCGAAAAAGTCCGTCGGACTTTTTCGACAGCCTGAGGACGCCGCTTTGGCGGCGTCCTTTTCCTGTTTTTCCGCAAAAAGCAGCGGAATTTGGAAAAGTTCATTGACTTTTCCAAAAACTCTTATATAATGGATACGCAAAGCATGATAGAGGCGCGGATGTCAAGAGTCGTCTTTCCCGTATGGACAGGCCCAGGGGAGGACAAAAGGGGCATTCGCCGAGGTTTTGGGTGCCAGCCTGTGGGACCCGGAGCCGGGCTGCGGGAGAAGATCCCACAGACTGTCGTCCTCCAAAGGGACGGAGCGCTGTCGTGGTTCCATACGTTTCTCCGTATGAAGTCATGACACTGTCATGACTTCATTTTTTGTTAGGAGAGAGAAACTATGAGAAACCTGAAGCGGCGGCTGCTGCCTCTGCTGACCGTGCTCCTGGTGCTGTGCACGGCCATGACCGTTACCGCCTTCGCGGCGGACGACCCCACCGAAGAGACCGGCACCAAGATGATCGAGTGCTCCGACTGCGGTGCTGTGGGCATTGTCCTTACGGACGAGGGGACTGCCGCCCCCTGCGAGACCTGCGGCGGCACCGGCTATGTGGAGTCCTCCAGCCGGTACTTCAACACCTTCTGGTCCCTGCTGCCTCCCATCATCGCCATCGCCCTGGCGCTGATCACCAAGGAGGTTTACAGCTCCCTGTTCATCGGCATCCTGGTGGGCGGCCTGCTGTACTCCAACTTTGCCTTTGAGGCGACTATCCTCCATGTGTTCAACGACGGCATCGTGGCCTCCGTCACCGACAGCTACAACATGGGCATCCTGATCTTCCTGGTGATTCTGGGCGCCATGGTGTGCCTGATGAACAAGGCCGGCGGTTCCGCCGCCTTCGGCCGTTGGGCCAAGGTCCACATCAAGAGCCGGGTGGGCGCGCAGCTGGCCTCCATTCTGCTGGGCTGCCTGATCTTCATCGACGACTATTTCAACTGCCTGACCGTGGGCAGCGTCATGCGTCCCATCACCGACAAGCACAACATCTCCCGGGCCAAGCTGGCTTACATCATCGACGCCACCGCCGCCCCCATCTGCATCATTGCCCCCATTTCCTCCTGGGCGGCCGCCGTGGCCGGCTTCGCCGAGGACGGCCAGGGCTTCACCCTGTTCCTGCGGGCCATTCCCTATAACTACTATGCCCTGCTGACCATCGTCATGATGATCGGCCTGGTGGTCATGAAGGCGGATTTCGGCCCCATGTCCAAGTTCGAGAAGAACGCTCTGGAGAACGGTGACCTGTTCTCCGGCTCCAATCCCTACGCCTCCGCTGAGGAGGAGGTGCCTGAGGACAAGGGCCGGGTGCTGGATCTGGTGCTGCCCGTGGCGGTGCTGATCATCTGCTGCGTCATCGGCATGATCTACTCCGGCGGCTTCTTTGAGGGCAAGGGCTTCATCACCGCCTTCTCCAACTCCGACGCCTCCGTGGGCCTGATGCTGGGTTCCGCCTTTGCTCTGGTGTTCTCCTTCATCTACTTCCTGATCCGCCGCTCCATGAGCTTCCGGGATATGATGAGCTGCATCCCCGAGGGCTTCAAGGCCATGGTGCCCGCCATCATGATCCTGACCTTCGCCTGGAGCCTGAAAGCCATGACCGATTCCCTGGGCGCCAAGTACTTCGTCCGGGACTTCGTCCGCACCTCCGCCACCGGCGTCCAGATGCTGCTGCCGGTCATCGTGTTCATCATCGGCTGCCTGCTGGCCTTCGCCACCGGTACCTCCTGGGGCACCTTCGGCATCCTGATCCCCATCGTGCAGAATGTGTTCTCCATGGACAACCCCATGGCCATCATCTGCATCTCCGCCTGCATGGCCGGCGCCGTCTGCGGTGACCACTGCTCCCCCATTTCCGACACCACCATCATGGCTTCCGCCGGCGCCCAGTGCGACCACGTGAACCATGTGTCCACCCAGCTGCCCTACGCCATCACCTGCGCGGCGGTGTCCGGCGCCACCTATTTGATCGCCGGCATGCTGGTGCACTTCGGCGCTCCCGGCATCCTGGGCCTGCCCATCGGCATCGTGCTGATGCTGGCCACGCTGGCTGTGATCAAGAACCTGCACAGCAAGGGCAAGATCTAAATAAACAGCAAAAAAGCCTGGTCCATTCGGACCAGGCTTCAGCTTGTCGAAAAACGTCTGCTTAAAGCAACTGGGTTGCATTTTGCAGGGGGAGTACGAGGGGGCGGGAGCCCCTTCGTGTGGAATCAAATGCCTGCAAAAAGCCTGCGCCAGCAGGCGTTTGCGCCGCGCAGCGGCAGATTTTCGGGCAGCAGAGCGGCCAGAAAATCGAGGTATTGTGAAGGCGTCGAAAAAGTCCGTCGGACTTTTTCGACAGCCTGAAGCCTGGTCCATTCGGACCAGGCTTTTTTATATATCATACATTAGGCTCCAGAGGCTGAACGGAGTAGTGCAGCTCAGCGGGGGAGTGGGGGTACTGCCGGAAGAAAGCTTTCACCACCCGCTCACAGACCTTGCAGCTGTTTTCGTAGTTGGCCCGGGGGAGCATCAGAATGTACTGGGACACGCTGCAGCGGGCTGCGATGTCGCCCTTGCGCAGATTGGTCCGCACCAGCTCCCGCAGGTTTTCCATGCAGCGGTCCAGACTGCGCCGGGGCAGTTCCTGGCCTTTTTCACCGGTGACGGAGATCAGGCCGATGTGGACCGCGTCACCACTGCGGGCGATGGCCCGTGCCTCGGCGTGGTAGATGACCTTGAAGAAATCATAGTCGCAGTACAGGGCGCCGCCGGCGCCCTCCGGCTCCCGCAGCTGCTCCCGGACAGTGCCCAGGGACAAGGCCCGGTCGTTGACGGTGCGCACCGCCTCCCGGTGGAGGGCCCGCAGCTCCTCAGAGGGCATGAGGCCGAAGTTGTCCAGCAACAGTTGGCTCATCTCTTCAAAGACGTTGATGGCCTCCCGCTGCCTGCCCAAGTCCAGCAGGTCCCGCATCAGGTGCTGGTACAGCGTCTCGTTGTAAGGCTCCACCTCCACGGCGTGGCGGCACAGGGCCACCGCATCGGTGAGACGGTCCCGGCTCTCCAGCAGGGGCAGGGTTTCCTGAACGGTTTGAACGTAGAGATTATGGAAATAGGCGGCGATGGGCACCACCCAGGGCTCCGAGGAGAGCTTGGACAGGAAATCCCCCCGGTACAGCGCCAGGGCCTGGAGATACCGCTCCAGCTTTTCTTCCTCATCTCCGGAGGCGCCGGCTTTGCACAGGCGCTCAAACTCATCCACGTCGAAAAAGAAGGGGACACTGTCGTTCCAGGCGTAGCTGCCGCCCCGGCGGACGATGAGATCGTGCCCGGCGCCGCTGTCCAGTTGGTTCAGCGTGGCGCGGACCCGGTGCAGCATGGTCTTCAGGGCGTTGAGAGGGTTGCTGCTCCCCTCCTCCTCGCTCCACAGCAGGGACACCAGCTCCTCCGGCGGGATGGAGCGGTTTCGACAGTAGATCATATACGCCAGCAGCAGCCAGACTTTGCGGGAACGGTTGTCACTGTCGGAGATCTCCTGATCTTTCATACGGACCGAGAATCCACCCAGCATCCGAACTTCCAGATCCACGGATTCCATATGCCACAACTCTCCTTCCCAACGCGGATCCGCGTTTTCTGCCCCAGGTCCCGCAGAAGCGGCACAAGAGGCATCTATAAAATGTATATCACAGATTCCCAGATTTTGCAATGGTAAAACAAAAGAAGTTACGCAAAAAAATAAAAAATGAAAAAATAATATAAAAAGTGCTTTCCTTCTTGAAAGTCCTGTGTTATACTGTCCGTACAAATGGAACCGACTGCGGAAAGCGGGCCAAAAGGAGGACCAATCTGTGAAAAAACCATGGAGACGGCTGCTGCCGCTGCTTTTGGCGGTGTCTCTGCTGCCTGGCTGCGGCCAGGCGGCGGCCCTGACCGCCGAGGAAGAGACGCCTGTGTATGCGGAGGAAACATCTCTGGGGGAAGTGGATCTGGAGGAGGAACTGGTGGCCCTGGCCGAGACCCCGGTCCTGCCCACCCTGCTGCTGCCGGAGGCCTCCGGCACCCTGGTGAAGGAGAACAGCAAGGCCGTTATCGACTACTCCAATACAAAGGACGGCTACGTGATGGTGAAATACACCGCCGCCACCAACAAGAAGCTGAAGGTCCAGGTGAAGGGCCCGGCGATCACCTATACCTATAATATCGCCGCTGACGACGCCTGGGACACCTACCCGCTGTCCGACGGCAACGGCAGCTACCAGGTGGTGGTCTACGAGAACATCTCCGGCACCAAGTATTCCACCGTCCTGACCGCTTCCTTCCCGGTGACGCTGACCGATGAGTTCGCCCCTTTCCTGCGGCCCAACCAGTACGTGGACTATGAGAGCGCCCCCGACACCGTGGCCAAGGCAGCGGAGCTGACCCAGGACAAAGCCGACACGCTCTCCAAGGTCACGGCGATCTACGACTACGTGGTGAAGAACCTGACCTACGACAAGCAGCTGGCCGCCACGGTCCAGAGCGGCTATCTGCCGGTGCTGGACACGGTGCTGGCGAAAAAGAGCGGTATCTGCTTCGACTACGCGGCCCTGATGACCGGCATGCTCCGCAGCCAGGGCATCCCCTGCAAGCTGGTGGTGGGCTACGCCGGCACCGCCTACCACGCCTGGATCAGCGTCTGGTCCGAGGAGACCGGCTGGGTGGAGGGCTTCATCTACTTCAACGGCACCTCCTGGCAGCGGATGGACCCCACCTTTGCCTCCACCGGCAAGCAGAGCCAGGCCATCATGCAGTACATCGGCGACAGTAAGAACTACACCACCAAATATCTCTACTGAATGGGCCTTCGTCCGAAGAGACTTTGGAGCCAAAATGGGCTTGCGGAAAGACCGTGAGCCCATTTTTCAAGTGGAAAGATCGGGGAATTTTTATGAGAGAGCATTATCTGACACGTATTGAGACTGCCTCGGTGTGCCGGGAGCTGGCGCTGCTGCTCCACGCCGGCGTGGGACCGGGGGACGCCGTCTCCCTGCTGGCGAAGGAAGCGCCGGAGGGCTGCCTCCGGGAGGTGCTGACTGCCATGGCCTCCAAGGTGGACGAGGGTGTGCCCCTGGCCGCCGCCATGAAGGCCTCCGGGGCTTTTCCGGCCTATGTCACCGGCCTTCTGGAAATGGGCCAGCGCTCCGGCCGGACGGAGGAGGCTCTGGAAGCATTGGCGGGCTACTATGAGGCCCGGGAGCGGACGGACCAGCAGCTTCGAAGCGCCCTGACCTACCCGGTGATCCTGCTGCTGTTGATGCTGGTGGTCATCGTGGTGCTGCTGGCGAAGGTGCTGCCGGTATTCAATGAGGTGTACGCCTCCCTGGGCGGACGGCTCACCGGCGTGGCCGGCGGCCTGCTGGGCCTGGGGCGGTTCCTGGACGGCATTCTGCCGCTGCTGTGCGTTCTGCTGGGTCTGGCCGCCGCTTTTGTGGCGGTGTTCTCCCTCAGCGGCGCGGCGCGGGAGAAGGTGCTGGCCGCCTGGCGAAAGTGCCGGGGGGACAGGGGGGTGTCCCGGAAGCGGAACGATGCCCGGTTTGCCCAGGCTCTGGCCATGGGCCTGTGCAGCGGCCTGCCCCTGGAGGAGTCCGTGGACCTGGCGGGGACCATGGTCCGGGACGTGCCGGAGGCCCAGGCCCGGTGCCGGGCCTGCCGGGAGAAGCTGGCGGCGGGCGCCGACCTGACGGCGGCCCTGGGGGAGACCGGCATGCTGCCGCCCTCCGCCGTCCGGCTGCTGGCCCTGGGGCTCCGGGGCGGCACTGGCGACACCGTCATGGAGGAGATCGCCCGCCGGCTGTCGGAGGAGGCGGACCTGGCCCTGGAGCGGAAGGTGGCCAAAGTGGAGCCGGCCCTGGTGCTGGGCACCTCCCTGCTGGTGGGGGTGATCCTGCTGTCGGTGATGCTGCCGCTGATGGACATCATGACGGCCATCGGGTGAGCGTATGAGAAAAGCGAGACAACTGGGCCGGGCCTTGCTGCCGGCGGCGGTGGCTCTGGCGGCGCTGCTGTGGTTTTTGACGGCGGTTTGCAACCTGGAGACCGGCCACTGGGACGAGGGCCGGGCGCAGCTGGAGGACGCCATCCGCCGGGCGGCGGTGGCCTGCTACGCCGCCGAGGGCATTTATCCCCCGGACCTGGCGTATCTGGAGGACCACTACGGCATCCAGGTGGATGAGACGCGGTACACGGTGGACTACGCCGTGTTCGCCTCCAACCTGATGCCGGACATCACGGTATTGGAAAACGAGCCATGAGAGAACGAATGAGAAAACCGGATATGGGCGGCCTGCTGGCCCTGTTGCTGCTGGGGGTGTTCGCTGTGTGCGTCCTGTCGGTGCTGCTGACGGGGGCGGACAGCTACCGCCGCCTGACGGAGCGGGACCGGGAGGCCTACGGCCGGCGTACCGCCGCCCAGTACCTGACCACCAAGGTCCGGCAGGGAGACCAATGGAACGGCGTGTCCGTGGAGGACTTCGGCGGCCGGGACGCTCTGGTATTCGAGGAGGAGATCGACGGGGAGACCTACGTCACCCGGGTCTATTACCATGACGGTTATATTCGTGAGCAGTTTTCCTCCACCGACGCGGAGCTGGCGCCGGAGGATGGAGAGAAGGTCCTGGAGGCCTGTGACCTGAGGCTCTCCCCCGGCCCAACCGATCATGAGATCATCGCGGAGATCACGGACGCGAACGGGGAGACCACCCGGCTGGTGCTGGCACTTCGCGGCGGAAAGGGGGCGCGGCCATGAGGAGCAAAGCGCCTTTGGCCCTGATGGAGCAGCTGGTGATGGTGCTGGTGTTCGCCCTGGCGGCAGCGCTGTGCGTCCAGGTGTTCGTGCTGTCCGACAGGACTTCCCGCCGGAACGGGGCCCGGGACCGGGCGGTGCTGGCGGCCCAGAACGCGGCGGAGGAACTGAAAAGCGTCCATGGGGACTTCGCCCTGGCGGCGGACCTCTACGGTGGTACCTGGAACGGCCAGCTCTGGGGCCGGTCCTATGACGAAAGTTGGGGGCGGGACGGCGACGCCTACCACGTTCTGGTGATCCCGGCGGACAGCGGTGAGGCGCTGCTTGGCAGCGCCGAGGTGACGGTGTACACGGCGGAGGGCGACGTGCTGGCTTCCCTCCCAGTGGCGTGGCAGGAGGTGGCGGACCATGGATGAACGCCGGTTTTCCGCTCCCGCCGTGGGCGGCAGTTCTTTGCTGGTGATCTTCGCGGTGCTGTGCCTGACGGTGTTTGCCCTGCTGGGGCTCTCCACTGTCCAGGCCGACGGCCGCCTGTCCGACGCCTCGGCGGAGGCCGTCTCCGCTTACTATGAGGCGGATTGTCAGGCGGAGGCCGTCCTGGCCCGGCTTCGGGACGGCGAGCTGCCGGAGGGCGTGGAGGTGACCATCACGCCGGAGGGCAGGACCTGCGCCTATACCTGCCCCATCTCTGATACCCGGGCCCTGGCGGTGGAGGTCCGGCTGGAAGGCGCATCGTATACTGTTCTGCGCTGGCAGGCAGTGTCCACCGCCGATTGGGCGGCGGACGAGGCCCTGGACCTGTGGGACGGCAACCCGGTGACGGACCTGGGGGAATGACAAGGAGGAGCGACCCATGGCGGAATTGATGGATTACTTGAAGCAGGCGGTGGCCCACCAGGCCTCGGACCTGTTCATCGTGGCCGGCGGCCCGGTCAGCGAAAAGCTGGAGGGCCGCATCCAGCCCATCAGCGACGGGAAGGTGTTCCCCCAGGAGACGGAGCGCCTCATCACGGAAATTTACCGCCTGGCGGACCGTTCCATGGACGGCTACCGGGAGACGGGGGACGATGATTTCTCCTTCGCCGTGCCGGGTCTTGCCCGGTTCCGGGTGAACGCTTACCGCCAGCGGGGCTCCCTGGCGGCGGTGGTTCGGGTGGTGGCCTTCGACATCCCGGACTGGCGGACGCTGCGCATCCCGGAGGCGGTAATGGACCTGGCGGACGTGGCCCACGGCATGGTGCTGGTCACCGGCACCGCCGGAAGCGGCAAGTCCACTACCCAGGCCTGTATCATTGATCGGATCAACCGCACCCGGGAGGCCCACATCATCACCCTGGAGGACCCCATCGAGTACCTCCACCGGGACCAGAAGAGTATCGTCAGCCAGCGGGAGATCGCCATTGACACCCGGGACTATCTCTCCGCCCTCCGTGCCTGCCTGCGGCAGGCGCCGGACGTGATCCTGCTGGGGGAGATGCGGGACCACGAGACCATCCGCACCGCCATGACGGCGGCGGAGACGGGCCACCTGCTCATTGCCACCCTCCACACCAACGGCGCGGTGAACACCATCGACCGCATCATTGACGCCTTCCCTCCCGACCAGCAGGCCCAGATCCGGGTCCAGCTGAGTATGGTGCTGCACACGGTGGTATCCCAGCAGCTGCTGCCGGACAAAAACGGCGGCCTGGTGCCCGCCTGCGAGATCATGCACATGAATCCCGCCATCCGCAGCATGATCCGGGACAGCAAGAACCACCAGATCGCCGGGGCCATCGCCGCCGGCGCTTTGGAGGGCATGATCACCAAGGACCAGTCCATCCTGGCGCTGTACCAGGCGGGACAGATCACCCTGGACACCGCTCTGGACTACGCCGATAATTCCGACCAGCTCCGCCGCCGGCTGAATGGCTGAATTGTTCCGTAACCGCCTCCCGGGACCTCCCGGGAGGCGGTTTTTGTCGAGAAATAGGATATATAAAGTGATATGTCATGCAAAATAGGCAAATATGTAAAATCGGCACAAAGAACGACAGCAAAATTTAGGCATTTTTTTTCGAATGCTTGAACGTAAAAAACGGAAATGTAACCGATTCTGTAACCGGCGAGTGGTATACTGCCCGTGTAAGCTGAAGGAAGGGAGGTGGACCCTGGTGCAAGGCAGAGCCTGGGGCGACGAATTTCGGACCACGACCGTGTGTGTGGACGCATACGGCGGGAAGGTCCTGCGGGGCCGGCTGTACAATTCCTACTGGGGTGTGACGGAGTTCGGCAGTGTGATGGAGTTTCTGCTGAAGATGGAGGAGCTGCTGGACAACATGAATTTTCCCCAGTCCTTCATGGCCAACCGCAGCTTCTCACAGCCCACGGAGCGGGCAGCCCACGCTCCACCTGGAGGCGAGGCACAAACCGGAAAACGCGCCACCTTCGCGGTGCGGGTGATCTTCCGGCAGAACGCCAGCTGGCAGGGCTCCGTGTCCTGGCTGGAGGGCAGACGGGAAGAGAGCTTC
This sequence comes from uncultured Clostridia bacterium, assembly GCA_945873695.1. Classification (GTDB taxonomy): domain Bacteria; phylum Bacillota; class Clostridia; order Oscillospirales; family Oscillospiraceae; genus Oscillibacter. Next base: position 9,331 of record CAMCDX010000037.1, read on the forward strand.
CGCAGTGTCTTGGAGCTGCTGATGCTGATGAACAGCGCGCTGGAAGCGGAAGGAGGTTAAGCTTCTTTTCACCAAGGCAACAAACGACGCAGACCCATGCGGCGGGAGCCGCGTATAGAAATGACTGAAACGGCAAACCGGCGGAAACGCCGGGACGCAAAGCCAGGGGACTAAAGCAGAGGGAAGACCCGCTGCCAGGTCAGCCCAGCTGCCAAGCATTTCGTCTTCAAAATCAGAAAGGAGATTGAAATGATGGCAATTAAAACGAAGTACAAAAACCTGGGCCGGCGGGGCTTGTCCCTGTTCCTGTCCCTGGTCATGGCTCTGAGCCTGGTGCAGATCACGGCGTTCGCGGCGGACACCAGCCAGATCATGGAAGGCAACTATGAGATTGACGCAGACGACCATATTGTCCCTGGCGAGACCGGCGCGGCCAAGATCGTTGGCGATACCGTTACGGAGGATGGATTTACCCTGACGAAGAAAATCTCCGCAGCCAGCGGGGATAATCAGTTCAATGTGACCCTGCAGGTCGTGACCCAGCAGGTCGTGACCACCAAGGACGCGGCGGTCATGATCGTCATCGACAACTCCGGCTCCATGCGCTACTGCGCCAAGTGCGGCAAGGAAACGGAGTCCAGCACGTTGTCCCCCCACAAGGTGCCGGGAACGAATACCATGTGCGACAGTACGACGAACCGCATGACCGCCACCATCGATGCCCTGAAGAAAGAGGGCGGCTTCATCGACACTCTGGTATCCAACAACAAGAAGAATAACGGCGGCAAGATCTATGTGTCCGTCGTGAAGTTTGACACGACCGCGGAGACGATCTGCGGCTGGACCGACATCACCTCCGACACCGGCGCGGCGACTGTCAAGAAAACCATCAACAGCAAGAATCTGGACGCTGATGGCGGCACCAACCTGGAGGCCGGCCTGCTTCTGGCCCGGAACCGCCTGGGCATGAGCGATATCTCCGGCGTTGCCGCGGAGAACAAGTACACGGTCCTCCTCACCGACGGCGCTCCTACCTACCGCGTGAGCGATAACTCCAAGGCTACCAGCACGGAAGAGGCAGGAACACCCGGTAAGCAGGGTCAAGCCGGCACCGGCGGAAATACGAATGACGGCAGTGGCAGTCAGACCTCCGAAGCCGAGCGCAACGAGGCCAAGGCGGTGGCCACCGAAGTCAAGGCCCTGAGCAAGCTGTACACCATCTGCTACGGCGTCAGCGGCGATACCCTGTACACCACCACTCAGGATAAATGTGTACACTGCGAGAAGACCGAGGCTGAGCACGTGGAGCTGTGCTCCAGGTGCGGCAAGGCTGAGGACGAGCATATTCAAGGCAGGTTCGGTAAGTACTGCTACAACTACGACTACTGGAATACCTACAACGGCAAGCTCTATTGCGACAGCACCCGTGCGAACCAGTACACTACCACTACGAACGTCACGATCGGCGACTATCTGAAGAACGAGATCGCCACGCCGGCCACCGCCGATGTGACCTACGCTTTCAATGCCGGTGATGACGATGAGATCAACAAGGCTTTTGAGAGCATTTCCGAATCCTCTACCTCCGGCATGACCGGCGGCGGCACCACCGTCACCGATCCCATGGGCAATTACATCATTCTGGGTGATGTGTCCAACCTGGACGACCAGGGCGTGGTAAAGAACGGCAACGGCATCACCTGGACCCTGGACCCTGAGAATGCCTCGAAGACGACTCAGGATGGTGTGACGACCTACACCTATACCATTACGTATCCCATCACCCTGGACACCGCCGCCGAGGGCTTCGAGGAGGGCGTCTATTATCCCACCAACAAGTACACCTACCTGCAGGTGGGCGACAAGGAGCTGGCTTTCACCGTCCCCGGCGTGAAGGGTGACAAGCCCCTGGTCAGCTATACCATCGAGTATTACAAGATGGACCAGAACGGCAATTATCCTGAGACTCCCACTGACTCCAATACCTATGATAACGTTAAGCTGTGGAGCAAAGTAACCGCCCCCGACGGCTATGAGACCAAGTACGGCGAAAATTACACCGTGTCCGGAACTACTCAGATGACCCTCAGCCAGGACGGTATGGTCATGCAGCTGTATTACAGCCTCACTCCCGTCACCGTAACGGTCAACCACTGGCTGGTCACCACCACGCTGACCGACAATGATGGCAAGGAGACCGCCGGACCCACCAAGGTGGATGTCGACACCTATCCCGCTGGAGACAGCAAGCTCTGGAAGGGCGATTCCTTCACGCTTCCGGAAGAGGACCTGCTGACGGACTATACCTTGGTAGACAGCGTTCTGGTGGGTGGGGAGACTTACACCACGGATGACTATACTGATATCAAGCTGGAAACTGCGGAGACTGTCATTAACATTTACTACACCACCGAGGTCGACAACCGCACCAAGATGCCCTATGAGATCCACTACTTCTACCGTGACGGCTCCTGGGCGATCAACGGGGACGGAAAGTACGAATACACCGCCAACGACTATGTGGAGGACGGATCCAAAATGGAGACCGGCTTCACCTGGAAGGGCAAATTCGTTACCGCTCCCGACAAGGATGAAAACGGCAAGTATGTGCTGGACAAAGTGGTCGTAAATGGCGTGGAGCAGGACAGCCGCGTGGCTGACCTGACAAAAGAAGACCCGGAGAAGAACATTATCAATGTTTATTACTCCTATGATCCCACGGAGCCTCCCGTTGATTCCGCAACGCTGACCATTGTCCACAAATACTTTGTGCGGACTATCAACGGTGTTCAGCTGGAGGATGCCGAGACCAAGTATGAAATGAAGGACCAGAAGGTCTACGTCGGCGAGACCTGGTATGCCACTCCCGATACCAAGGGCGGCACCTACACGCTCCAGACCGCTTACAGCGACCTCTCTGTTCAGATCACTGAGAAGGATAAGGCCTACACCATCGTTGTGGAGTATATCCGCGACATCCGCGTTCCCGTCACTGTGGTCGAGAATCACTATTACATTGACTACGAGTGGACCGTTGATCCCGTGACCGGCGAAGGCGAGTGGACTGAGGTTTCCGTGAATGACAGTCTGACCGGCCTGGGCCCTGACCGCACCTATTATGAGGGCGAGACGTATATCCCGCGCCGGATCCCCAATGGCTACCAGCTGAACATGGACTTGTCCGATGAGGAGGGCGGTGTCCTGACCTCCGGCAAGAACGAGTTCAACCTGTATTATGAGAAGTACACCGGCGAGGAAGCTGTGGCCGACGTCACCGTCAACCACATCTACCAGACCTACACCAGCTACGTGAACGCGAAGGGCGAGGTCATCAAGAATGAGCTGTCCTCTTACACGAAGTCCGATGATCCCGTCTATGGTGTTCCCGGCGATACCTTTGAGGCAGAACCGAAGGAAGAAAACGGCTTTACGTTCACCTACGCCGATACTGAGGACCTGTTGGTCACCCTGGAGGGCGAAGGCGGCGAATACAACATCTATTATTCCAAGGATGATAACCGGCTGGTGAGCGCTGAGGGGTATGTCCAGCCCATCTACAAGACCTATTCCATCGACCTCGATGGCAAAGCGGTCCTGACGAACACCGAGTGGTCCGCCATGACCAAGTTGGAGGGCGAGTATTACAGAGGCCAGAAGGTCACCGCCTCCATCAGCGCCTATGCGAAGGACGGCTTTACTTATGACGCTGCCGACGCAGGCAACACGAAAGACGCCACCGTTACCCTCGGCGCGGGCATGAACGTCATCCAGATTGTTTACAGCAAGACCGTTGACGAGCGGGTCCCCGCTTCCGTGGTCATCCGCAACCACTACACCCTGGTGACCAAGACCAGCGATGAGAACGGCAAGTACAGTGAGTCCACAGACACTTGGCAGAATACCGGCGAGGTCTATGGCGGCTACTATGTGGGCCAGACCTTCAATACCACTGGCAAGGGCAATGACATGGGCTATGATGTCGATACCCGCCTGGGTGTTATCCAGCCCGCTGAGATCATCACACTGACTGAACAGATCACCTACGTGGACTTCTACTGGTACAAGGAAGTGGACCAGACCAACCCCGCTCAGGTGGAGGTCGTCCACCATTACACCATCAAGGATGCCAATCCCAATGTTAAGGATTACACCTGGATTGAGGGCGAGAACCTGGATAAGCTGGGCTACGTTTTCTACGCCGGCCAGAGTTTTGTGGCTACTACCAACGATAAGGGCGGCACCTTTGAGATCACCAAGGTCCTGCCCAACGGCGCTACTGAGGGCACCGGCATTATCCTCCAGAGTGGTAAGAACGTCATCCACATCTATTATGTGAAGGAAGTCGATACCCGCGTCTCCACCACTGCCACGGTCATCCATAACTACTATCACGATGGGGATGACCTGACTGAAGGTAAGACCGAGGCTTCCTACACTGAGACCGCCAGCGTTCTTGAAGCCGATTCCTACACCGCTACTCTGCGCACCGAAAACGGCGGCCTGGCCTACACCTTCGACAGCGCCGATCCCGCCAACTACACCATCACGGTCAATAAGGACGCTGCGAAGAACGTCATCACCATTAATTACGTCCGCGCCGAAGCTAATTATAGGGTGGTCCACGAGTATTACACCGATGGTAAGCTGGACGGCAGTATTTCCACGAGAGTAGGCGCCAAGGTGGGCGACGTAATCAGCGCTGCCGATATCACCAAGGTCACTGCCTATGAGGGCAAGTCTTACGACTACACCGGCGCCACCCCCGCATCCATCACTGTGACCGACGATTTCGAAGCGACCATCACTCTGCGCTATGACCGCGAGACCAAGCATGTTACCACCAAGTACTATGATGTCACCGTGAACTACTTGGATAAGGAAACTGGCGAGAAAATCGCTGAGAGCCACGAGGAAAGCATCCGTAAGGGCCGCACCTACGATGTGACTGCCTACGATGCCATTGAGATCGAGGGTTATACCTACGACAAAACCACCGGCGATCCTCTGAAGGGGACTATGAACAAGGATAAGGTCATCAACGTGTACTACGTAAAGACCACTGACATCTCCGAGCCCGAGGTCCCCGGCGAGGAACTCCCCACCATTCCCACCGATCCTGACCAGCCCTCTGACGTGGAGAACCCGGATGTGCCGAAGGCTGACGCTCCCGAGACCGGCGACACGGCCCTGATGTGGGTCCTGGCAGCCGCCGCGTCCGGCATCGGCCTGGTGTGGCTGACCATCTCCGGCAAGAAGCGTAAGGATGAGACTGCTGAATAAGCCACTGGTCTGAAAAAGCGAATACCCAATCAGAAGATGAACTGCCCCAGATTGTACGGACAACACAAAAAAGGCCCCAGGTAGGAAAATA
>CAMCDX010000038.1 GCA_945873695.1 uncultured Clostridia bacterium
CCCCCTGCAAAATGCAACCCAGTTGCTTTAAGCAGACGTTTTTCGACAAGCTGAGGCTTGGAGCTGAGCTCCAAGCCTTTTTTACGCCATTCCGGCGGTCTCTTTCCGATAGGCCCTGACGAAGTACCAGATTTCTGCCGCCGCCGTGATGGTCCAGGAGAAAATGTACAGCAGATACAGCGACGTAATGGTGCCGAACCAGGCGAAGACGGTATACACCCAGATGATGCGGAACACGCAGGAGCCCAGGATGACGATGACCATGGGTCCCACGCTCCGGCCCAGGCCCCGGGAGGCGGCGATGGTGCAGTCCATGAAAGCCGACACACAGTAGGACAGGCCCATGATGGTCAGCCGCCGCATGCCCGCCTCCACCACGGCGGCTTCCTTGGTGAACAGCGCCAAAAACCGGGGGCCCAGCGCCAGGAGCAGCAGGCCCAGGACCAGACCGGCGCCGAAGGAATACCCCACGCTGACCAGGTAGCTTTTCCAGATCCGTTTCTTTTTCCCGGCCCCGTAATTCTGGCCGATGAAGCTGCTGCACGCCATGTAAAAGGCGTTCATCACGTCGTAGATCAGGGCGTCGGCGTTGGCGGCGGCGGAGTTGCCCGCCACCATGGTTGCGCTGAAGGTGTTGACGCCCGCCTGGATGAACAGGTTGGCCAGGGAGAAGATGCCGTTCTGGAGGCCGGAGGGGATGCCGATGGCCAGGATGGCCTTTGCCCGGCTCCGGCTCAGCCGCAGCTCCGCCAGCCGCAGGCCGTAGGGCTCCGCCCCCGCCCTGAACAGGGCCCGGGTGATGAGGACCGCCGAGATATACTGGGACGCCACACTGGCGATAGCCACCCCCGCCACGTCCATATGGCAGACGACGACGAAAAGCAGGTTCAGCGCCAGGTTCACCGCGCCGGCCACGGACAGATACCGCAGCGGCCGCCGGGTGTCCCCCACGGCGCTGAACACCGCGTTGCCGAAGTTATAGACCCCCAGGGCCGGCATACCCAGGCAGTAGATGCGAAAATACACCGCCGCGCTGGCAATAAGCTCCTCCTTGGTGCCCAGCAGCCCCAGAATACCCCGGGCGAAGACCGCTCCCACCGTCAGCAGCGTGAGGCCCGCCAGGGCGCACAGCAGGGCCGCCGAGTGGACAGTCTCCGCCAGTTCCCTTTTGTTTTTCGCGCCGAAGTGGAGGGCCGTCAGTACGTTGACGCCGCCGGCCATGCCGATGAGCAGCCCGGTGAACAGCGCCACCAGCGTGGTGGTGGAGCCCACGGAGCCCAAGGCCATGGGGCCGGCGAACCGGCCCACCACCGCCACGTCCGCCATATTGAACAGGACCTGCAAAAGATTGGATAAAATCAGCGGAATGCTGAACAAGAAGATCTGTTTTCCCAGGGGGCCTGTGGTCAGGTCCTGCTGTGGCCGTTTCATTGCTCTCGTACTCCTTTGTACCGATTCGTTTTTCCGCCCCTCAGTGTAACACAGGGGCCCACCGCTCTCAATCGTGATTTCCGCCAAATCCCCCGGGATTTTCCCGGTGCTAACCGTCGGTTGACAAAAAGAGCGGCCCCGGTTGGTGGAAATCATCGCCGTTTTCCGCTATACTGGTGTCAGCAAACAGAAAGGAGCCGATGCCATGACCGTGGGCCAGCGCGTCGCGCAAAAGCGAAAAGAACTGGGGCTCTCTCAGGAGGCCCTGGGGGACCGGCTGGGGGTATCCCGCCAGTCCATCTATAAATGGGAGTCCGGTTCCGCCCTGCCGGAGATCGAAAAGCTCATCGCCCTGTCGAAGCTCTTCGGCGTATCCGTGGGCTGGCTGCTGGGGGTGGAGGAGGACGCCGCCCCGGCACCGGAAGCCAGCAGCGAGCTGACGGAAACACAGCTCAAAATGGTGGAGGAGATCGTGGACCGCTACATCGCCGCTCTGCCCAAGCCAAAGCCCCGGCGGCGGTGGCCCTGGGTGATCGCCGCTGCGGTGCTGGCCCTTGCCGTTTTCAACCTGTTTGAAGAGCTGGATGTGCTGCGGATGCAGCAGGAGAGCATCCACAACAACATCTCTCTGGTGGAGCGCACCGTCGACAAACAGATCAACGGCATCTCTGACCGGGTAGAGGAAATCCTGAAGTCTCAGAACAACCTGACCGCCGATTACGGCACCGAAGTAGCCTCCACGGACCTCCCCGGGAACATGGTCACCTTCTCCTTCCGGGCCATCCCCAAGACCTTTTCGGAGGGGATGACGGCCTGGCTGGAGGTGGAAAGCAGCGGAGCAAAGTTCACCTATGGCCCCTATGAGCCACAGGCACAGACCTTTGCCGGCGAGGTGGCGGTGGCCCTGACGGATGACATCAGCCTGTACATCGTTTTTGAGTCCGGCGGCAAGCGGGAGACCCAGCTGCTGGACACCTATTCCGGCATGTACAGCAAAACGCTGCCTTCCGTCGATCTGCAAGACCACCGCTTGATGTACGCCGAGGCCCCCGGCGGCGTCCTCACCCTCTCGGATTTCTACATCACGGTCCGGCGGGATGATTCTTCCCCGGCGATCACCGAACTCAAGGTCGGCTTGTTCAAAAACCGGAAGCTGCTGGCCTGGGGGACACCCTGTGAACAGCCGTCCAATTTCCAGGGCTTTGAAGGCCGGGAGTTCTACCGGCTGCCGGACATGACCGTCACCCTGACCGGGGAAGACCAGTTGGAAGTGGCCGCTCTGGTGACAGATGAATACGGCCGCCAAACCGTCGTCAGCGATGCTCCGCCCTATGTTCTGGACGAGGAGGACCAAAACCTCACCTGGTCCGACACCTTCGACACCGATAGCGATCCCGCCCACTGGCAGTTCGACTGACAGAAAAACGCACCCACGGTGATGTGGGTGCGTTTTTGACGTTTAATCCAGTTCCAATTGTCCCGTATACAGCTGATAGTACCGTCCATGCTGGGCGATGAGGTCGTCGTGGTCGCCCCGCTCGATGATCTGGCCCTGCTCCAGCACCATGATGGCTTTGGCATTGCGGACCGTACTGAGCCGGTGGGCGATGACGAACACGGTCCGGCCCGCCATGAGCCGGTCCATGCCCTTTTCGATGAGCTTCTCCGTCCGGGTATCGATGGAGCTGGTGGCCTCGTCCAGGATCAGCACCGGCGGGTTGGCGCAGGCGGCCCGGGCAATGTTCAAAAGCTGCCGCTCGCCCTGGCTCAGGCTGCCGCCGTCGCCGGAGAGCACCGTCTGGTATCCGTGGGGCAGGTGGCGGATGAAGCTGTCCGCTCCCGCCAGCCGGGCGGCGGCCTCCACCTCCTCGTCGGTGGCGTCCAAGCGGCCGTAGCGGATGTTGTCCGCCACAGTGCCGGTGAACAGGTGGGTGTCCTGGAGCACCACGCCCAGGGACCGGCGAAGGGAGTTCTTTTCAATGTCCCGCACATCGATGCCGTCATAGGTGATGGTGCCGGACCGAATCTCGTAAAAGCGGTTGATCAGGCTGGTGATGGTGGTCTTGCCGGCGCCGGTGGAGCCCACGAAGGCGATCTTCTGGCCGGGCTTGGCAAACAGGGAGATATCGTGGAGCACCGTCTGATTCTCGTTGTAGCCGAAGACCACATGGTCGAACCGCACATCGCCCCGAAGGGGCACCAGGGTGCCGTCAGGCTTTTTCCAGGCCCAGGCGCCGGTATCGAACTCCGCTTCCGTCAGGTTCCCCGCCCGGTCCTCAGTGACCCGGACCAGGGCCACCTTGCCCTCGTCCGGCTCCGGCGGCGTCTCCATCACCTCGAACACCCGCTCCGCGCCGGCCACGGCGGCCAGGATGGTGTTCACCTGCTGGGCAATCTGGGTGATAGGCTGGCTGACCTGCCGGGTGTACTGCAGAAACGCCGCCAGGTCGCCGATCCAGAAGCCGGTGCCGCCGATGGCCAGGATGGCGCCCACGCAGCAGGTGACGGCGTAGTTCACATAGCTCAGGTTGCCCATGGTGGGCATCATGGAGCCGGAGTAGGCCTGGGCCTGGGTGGCCGCCAGGCGGTAGGTCTCGTTCCGCTGCCGGAAGCCCTCCTTGGCGGCCCCCTCGTGGTTGAAGACCTTGATGACCTTCTGGCCCTCGATCATCTCCTCGATATAGCCGTTGACTTCGCCGATGGCCTTCTGCTGGGCCGCGAAGCACCGGCGGCTGCGGCCGCCGATGGTCTTCACCACGCCCATCATCACCGCCAGCATGGCGAAGGTGATGAGGCTCAGCAGGGGGCTGAGCACCAGCATCATGGCGATGGTGCCCACAAAGTTCAGCGAGCAGGAGATCAGGCTGCCGAAGCTGTTGTTCAGCGCCTCGGACACCGTTTCAATGTCGTTGGTGTAGCGGCTCATCAGCTCGCCGTGGGTGTGGGTGTCAAAGTACTTCAGCGGCAGAGTCTGCATTTTATCGAACAGGTCCGCCCGGATCTTCGCCACGGTATTCTGGGCCACATGGACCATGATGCGGGCGTAGCCGAAGGAGCACAGGGCCCCCAGCACATATACGCCGGCCATGACGCACAGCATCCTGGCGAGGCCCGGGAAATCGCCGGGGAGAATATAGTCGTTGATGAGGGGCTTGATGAGGTAGGAGCCGCCCACGGTGCAGGCGGAGCTGATGACCAGCAGCACCACCACCAGGCACAGCAGCGGCTTGTACCGCCCCAGGTAACGCATCAGCTTTCCCACGGTGCCCCGCAGATTCTTGGGCTTCTGGAACCCGCCCCGGGGGCCGTGGGGACCGCCGGGTCCGTGACCGTGTCTCGTTCTGTTCTCAGCCACCGATGCTCACTCCTTCCTGCTGGGACTGGTAGACCTCCCGGTAGATGCCGCAGGTCTTCATCAATTCCTGGTGGGTGCCCTGGGCCGCCACCCGGCCCTGGTCCATCACCAGGATCAGGTCCGCGTCCATGACGGAGGTGACCCGCTGGGCGATGATGATCTTGGTGGTGTCCTTCAGCTCATGGGCGAAAGCGCTCCGAATCTTCGCGTCGGTGGCGGTATCCACGGCGCTGGTGGAGTCGTCCAGGATCAGCACCTTGGGCTGCTTCAAAATGGCCCGGGCGATGCACAGCCGCTGCTTCTGGCCGCCGGAGACGTTGACGCCGCCCTGGCCCAGGTCCGTGTCCAGGCCGTCCGGCATCCGCTCCAGAAACTCGTCGGCGCAGGCAGCCTTGCAGGCCGCCCACAGCTGCTCCTCGGTGGCATCGGGATTGCCCCACAGCAGGTTTTCCCGGATGGTTCCGGAGAACAGGGTGTTCTTTTGCAACACCACGCTCACCGCGTCCCGCAGGTGCTCCATGGTGTAAGCCTTCACCGGCCGGCCGCCCACGGAGACGGTGCCCTCCTGGACCTCGTACAGCCGGGGGATCAGGGACACCAGGGTGGTCTTGCCGCTGCCGGTGCCCCCCAGGACGCCCACGGTCTGGCCGGAGCGGATATGCAGGTCGATATCCCGCAAAATCCACTCAGGGCTTTCGGCGCTGTACTTGAAGGAGACGTGGTCAAAGTCCACGCTGCCGTCCGCCACGGAGGCGCCGGCCTCCGCCGCTTCATCGGTGATGGCGGGGACCTCGTCCAGCACCTCCACGATCCGGCGGGCGCAGGCGATGGAACGGGTCATCATCATGAAGATCATGGACACCATCATCAGCGATATCAGAATCTGGGTGATATAGGTGAAGAAGGCAGTCAGGTCCCCCACCGGCAGGGTGCCGGCGTAGACCATCCTGCCGCCGAACCACAAAACGGCGATGATGGTGCTGTACACGATCAGCATCATGACAGGCATGTTGATGACCACCATGCCGAAGGCCCGCTGGGAGGTGTCCCGCAGGTCGTGGTTCCGCTTGGCGAACTTCTCCCGCTCGTGGTCCTCCCGGACGAAGGACTTCACCACCCGAATGCCGGTCAGGTTCTCCTGGACCACCAGGTTCAGCGCGTCGGTCTTCTCCTGAAGGGAGCGGAACAGGGGGTTGGCCCGGGTCAGGATCAGTGCGATGACCACGCCCAGCAGGGGGATGGCCACCAGGAAAACGCCGCTGAGCTGCCGGCTGAGCCGGATGGACAGCACCAGGGCCGCCACCAGCATTACCGGCGCCCGGACCAGCAACCGCATGCCCATCATCAGGGTCATCTGCATGTTGTTCACGTCGTTGGTCAGCCGGGTCACCAGGGACGCGGTGGAAAACTTCTCAATATTGGAAAAGGCGAAGTCCTGGATGTGCTCATACTCCGCCCGGCGGAGGTTGGCGCCGAAGCCCTGGCCCGCCACGGAGGAGCAGACCGCCGCCCCCAGGCCGAAGCACAGGGAGATGACGGCCATCGCCGCCATCAAAAGGCCCTTTTGCAGGATGAAGCCCTGGTCCTGGCTGGCGATGCCGATGTTCACGATGTCGGCCATCACCAGCGGGATCAGCAGTTCGAAAACGGCCTCCGCCGCCGAGCAGCACACGCCGGCGCCGATCCATTTGGCGTAGGGCCTGGCATGGGGCCAAAGTTGTTTGATCATAGGGTCCGATCCTCCTCCAGATTGTGTATCACCCGCTCCAGCAGCGCCCGAAGCGTCTTTGTTTCCTCTTCCGTCATCCCCCGGGCGATCAGGGCCTCCGCCTCCTGGAAGCTCTGCTTCACCTGGCTCTCCCGCTCCACGCCCGCCGGCGTCAGCGTCACCAACCGCCGCCGGGCATCCATGCCGCTGACGGTGCGCTCCAGCAAGCCTTTTTCTACCATCCGATCCAGGATGCCGTTGACGGTGGAGGGCTTCACCCGCATCAGGGCGGTCAGCTCACACTGGGGCAGCTGTCCGCCCCGCTGGCGCAGGTTCAGCAGAACGTGGGTCTGGGCCGGGGTCATCCCATACTTGGACATCCGGGCGTCCATCCGCTCCCGGGCCAGGTGGGCGCACCGCCCCAGCATGGGCCCCAGAGCCTTGTCATTGCACACGCGGATCACCTCCGTTTTTATTTAGTGTGCTAAAAGTTAGTACGCTAAATATTAGCACGTTGCCGCTGCTCCGTCAATATGCAAAACCACGATATATTTTGAACGATTTGTAAACGAAATTCTTGGAAACCGCTGTTCTTGTAAACAAATTGTGAAGGTTCTCCCCAGACGGTTGACTTTCGCTCCGGCGGCTTGTATGATGAACACATCAAGCAGGACGCTTGATTGATACACACCATTTTTCCCTCTCCTTTCTCTATATCAAACAGGAAAGCGGGCAGTCCGAAGGGGCTGCCCGCTTTCCTGTTGCCTTTTATAGTTTTTATTGAAAAACAATAAATAATCATTGACAATCAATAACCTCCGTGATAGGATACCGGTAAAAGGAGGAGATATCCATGGAAACCGCTTCCGTACAAAAGATAGCCCGGGTACTGCGGGGCCTGGTACTGGCGGCGCTGGTCTGCAACCTCATCATTTTATACCTGGTCCCCGCGGCGGTGCTGCTGGACAGTCAGGACCTGCTGAGCGGTGTTCGGGAATACCTGGCCGGCATTTTCTTCCCCGGTGAGGATGACATCGTCATGGCGGGCATCGCCGGCAGCTTTCTCGCCTGGTTCTGGGTCTGGCGGGACGCGTACGCCGGAATGCTGGCCCTGTTCCTGGTGGTCTCCGGCGTCTGCACCGCCGTCATCCTGCGGCAGGCCCTCCGGGTGCTGGACAGCATCCTGAAAAGCCATCCCTTCTGCGAGGAAAATGCCCGGGCTCTCCGCCGGGCCGCCGTCTGCGGCTTCCTCATTTCCGCGGCGGCCCTGGTGCGGGTGGTGTTCAGCGTATTCTATTACCGCTCTCCCATGCCGCTGGCCTCTTACAACGCCTTGTTCGTCCCTATCTTCGCCATGTTCGGCCTGCTGTGCCTGGTGATGAGCGCCCTGTTCCGCCAGGCGGCGGAGCTGAAGGCGGAAAACGACCTGACCATTTGAGGTGCCGCCATGATCGTCGTGAATCTGGATGTGATGATGGCCAAGCGGAAGATGTCCCTCAGCCAGCTTTCTGAAAAAGTGGACATCACCCTGGCCAACCTGTCCATTCTGAAAAACAACAAGGCCAAGGCGGTGCGCTTCTCCACTCTGGAGGCCATCTGCGCCGCCCTGGACTGCCAGCCCGGAGATATCCTGGAATTCGTACCGTCCGAGAGTGACGGACAGTAAATAAGGAGAACTGCATATGTGTGAAAAGAACAACGCCCTCCCTGTCGAGGGCTTGGCGAAGCCTGCCCAAATTTCCCGCAAAATTGATGAGATCACCCGCCGGGAGCGGCTCCTGCTGGCCGGGGTGCTGGCCTGGTGTCTTCTGGCGGTGGACGCCGTTCTCTGGGCCTGGCCCCACGGCATGGGCGTCACCGCCGCCGTGTTCGGCTGGACGCTGCTGCTGGCCGCCGCCCTGGGCCGCCGGCTGTTTGAGACCCGGGAGAGCCGGGTTCTGCTGATGGCCCTCCTGCTGCTGGCGGTATCCTTCGCCCTGACCTCCTCCTTCTATTTCCGGTTCTGGAACTTCCTGGCTCTGCTGGTCCTGGCGCCGGTCCACGCCTGCGGCCTGTCGGTCGAGGCCCGGCAGCCCTGGTGGGCCCTCTCCATGGTGCCGGAGCGGCTGCTCCTGCTGGTCCGGGGGCTGTTCGGCCAGCTGGGAGCCGCTTTTGCCGCCCTGGTCCCCGCCGGGAAAAAGCGGGACCCTCACCGGGTCCTGTCCGCCGTCCTGGGGGCGGCTGCCGCCCTGGCGTTGCTGGGCTTCCTGGTGCCCATCCTCTCCTCCGCCGACGCGCTGTTCGCCGCCGCCACGGCGGGTCTGCGGCGCTTCATTGCGGAACACCTGACGGAGGGCCTGTGCAAGCTGCTCCTGGCCCTGGTGCTGACCCCCTTCCTGTTCGGTCTGGTGTACCGCCTCCGCCGTCCCGCCCCGGCGAAAGAGCGGACCGTCCCCGCTATTGCCGCTGACGGCCTGCTGTTCCTCATCGTCCTGGCGGCTCTGGACGGACTGTACCTGCTGTTTCTGGCGGTCCAGTCGGCGGGACTGTTCGGCGGTCCGGAATATCTGTCGGCCCGGGGCATCTCCTACGCCGAGTGGGCCCGCAGCGGCTTCTTCCAGATGGTGGGCGTCACGGCGGTGAACCTGTCCGCCATTCTGGCGTCGCTGTCTCTTGCCCGGCGGGAGGGCCAGAGCTGGAAGGCCCTCCGGCTGCTGGCCGCCCTGCTGGTGGCGGAGAGTCTGGTGCTGTTGGCCTCCGCCGCCTGGCGGATGACGCTGTATGTGACGGTCTACGGTCTCAGCTTCAAGCGGCTGATGACCTACTGGGGCATGGCCATGATGGCCCTGTTCCTGCTGACTGCCGCCTGGAAGGTCCGGCGCCCTGACGCCCGGTTCCTCCGCCTCGCCGCGCCCCTGGCCCTGGCGGGCTGGCTGGTGATCAACTGCGTCCCCGTGGACTACCTGGTGGCCAAGGACCAGGTGGACCGCTATTTAAACGGCGCCAGCGCCTCCATTGACGTGGAGTACCTGCTGTACGACCTGTCCTACGACGCCCTCTCCCAGCTGGAGCGGCTGGACGGCGGGATGCTCCGCCGGGACTGGTACACCGGCGGCTGGCGCCGCCTGGATGCCCTCATTGCGGAGCAACGGGCCGAAGCCGCCGCTGACTGCGCCAACTGGCGCAGCTGGTCCCTTTCCGCCTGTCTGGCGGCGGGCCGGGACTGAGGAGACAGTGCCTGCAAGAAAAGGAAGACGCTGCCCAGAGGCAGCGTCTTCCTTTTCTCTTTATCCCCGGTGGCCCAGGAGGCGGGAAATGTTCTCCGCCGCCTGTCGGACTTCCCGGATCATCACTTCCTGGTCCTCCCGCATCCGATAGTTGGGACCGGATACGCTGACCGCCGCCACCACCTTATGGTTCATATCGTAAATAGGGGCCGCCACGCAGATCAGGCCCACCTCGATCTCTCCGTCGTCCATGGCATAGCCCTGGGTCCGGGCCTGGACCAGCTCCGCCCGGAACCGGTCCGGGTCGGTAATGGTGCTGTCGGTGAGGGGCCTGGCCTTCCGGGCCATCCACTGGCAGTACTCCTCCACATCGGAATCCCTCTGCCAGCAGAGCATGATCTTGCCGCTGGCCGTGGCGTAAGCCGGCGCCCGGCTGCCCACCTGGGTGTTGCAGACGATGGAACGGTGGGTCTCCACCTTGTCCAGATAGAAGATGTCATGCTCCAGCAGCACGCTGAGGTTGATGGTCTCCTTCACTGTGTCGCTGAGCCGCTCCAGCTCCGGCCGGGCCGCCCGCCGCAGATCCGACTGGCCCAGGATGGCACTGGCCAGCAGCAGCAGCCGGGGACCCACACGGTAGCTCTTGCGCACTGGGTCCTGCTCCAGGTACTGCCGGTCCGTCAGGGTGGACACCTGCCGGAAGACCGTGGTAGTCGGCAGGTCCAGATGATCCACCAGCGCCTTCAGCGTCCACTCCGTTTCTCTGTCCGTAAAGCACTCCAGGATCTGCAGTGCCCGGACGATGCTGGAGACTTGTTCTTTCGCCATACTGTTTTCCCTTCCTTTCGAGGTGGCCGCCGTGCCGTGAAATCCGATCCAGCCCATGTACCGCAATTATTTTACGGTGCTCTTATGAAAAAAGCGGGGTCTTTTCGTACAAAGTGCTCATTTTTCAAAGTTGCTTGACAATTACTTGACAAATGATGTCGAAGCGCCTATGATGAGTATAACACAAGGATGGCAGCTTGTGAATCTTTTTATGTGATTTTTCGGAATCAAATTCCGTACAACGGAAAATTGCAAAAATTCCCTGCCGCCTTACCTCTCTGGAATCCCGGACTCTCTCCCCATTCCCGGCTGCCGGCGGCCGAAAAAGATTCGATGAGAAAGGAAACGAAACATGGGCAAAAAAATCGTTGTCATGGACGGCAACACCGCCGCGGCGCACGTCGCTTACGCGTTTACCGAAGTCGCGGCCATTTACCCCATCACGCCGTCTTCTCCGATGGCGGAAAAAGTGGACGAATGGTCCGCGAAGGGCAGAAAAAACCTGTTTGGCTCCACCGTGGACGTCATCCAGATGCAGTCCGAGGCCGGCGCCGCCGGCACCTGCCACGGCTCCCTGCAGGCCGGCGCCCTGACCACCACCTTCACCTCCTCCCAGGGCCTGATGCTGATGATTCCCGCCATGTACGCCATGGGCGGCCAGTTCCTGCCCAGCGTCATGCACATCGCCTCCCGCGTGGTGACCAGCAACCACCACTCCATCTTCGGTGACCACACCGACTTCATGACCTGCCGCACCACTGGCTACGCCATGCTGATGTCCTCCTGCCCCCAGGAGGCAATGGACCTGGGCGCTGTGGCCCACCTGTCCGCCATCAGCGGCAAGTACGCCTTCATGCACTGCTTCGACGGCTTCCGCACCTCTCACGAGATGCAGCGCATCGAGGCACTGGACTACGAGGACCTGCGTCCCCTGGTGGACCAGGACGCCCTGAAGGCCTTCCGCCACCAGTCCCTGAACCCCGAGCACCCCACCAACCGGGGCAACAACGTCAACCCCGACGTGTACTTCCAGTGCAAGGAGGGCGCCAACGAAAAGGCCAACAGCCTGCCCGACACCGTCCAGCACTACATGGACGAGATCAACAAGCTCACCGGCCGGGACTACAAGCTGTTCAACTACTACGGCGCTCCCGACGCGGAGGAGGTCATCGTGGTGATGTGCTCCGCCTCCGAGACTGTGAAGGAGACTGTGGACTACCTGAACGCCCAGGGCCGCAAGGTGGGTATGGTGCAGATCCACCTGTACCGTCCCTTCTCCGTGAAGCACTTCGCCGCCGCCATCCCCGCCACCTGCAAGCGCATCGCCGTGCTGGACCGCTCCAAGGAGACCGGCTCCGTGGGCGAGCCCGTGTATCTGGATGTGGTCACCGCCCTGAATCAGGCCGGCCGCGGCGACATCCGCGTGGTGGGCGGCCGTTATGGCCTCAGCTCCAAGGACACCACCCCCGGCCAGATCATCGCCGTGTATGACAACCTGAAGCAGGACGCTCCCAAGAACAACTTCACCATCGGCATCAACGACGACGTGACCCACACCTCCCTGGATTACAAGGAAGTGGAGTTCAAGCATCCCGGCGAGGTCTCCTGCAAGATCTGGGGCCTGGGCGGCGACGGCACCGTGGGCGCCAACAAGAACGCCATTTCCACCATCGGCCTGGTGGCCAACAAGTACGCCCAGGCGTATTTCTCCTATGACTCCATGAAGTCCGGCGGCCTGACCCAGAGCCACCTGCGCTTCGGCGACCAGCCCATCCGCTCCACCTACCTGGTGTCCTCCGCGGACTTCGTGGCGGTTCATGCCCCCACCTATGTCAGCAAGTACGACACCACCGAGGACCTGAAGGACGGCGGTACCTTCCTGCTGAACTGCCCCTGGAGCGTGGAGGAGCTGGAGACCCGCCTGCCCGGCAAGATGAAGCGGGACCTGGCCCGGAAGCACGCCAACTTCTACATCATCGACGCCTCCAAGCTGGCCGTCTCCGTGGGCCTGGGCGCCAACCGCACCAACAGCATCCTGCAGGCCGCCTTCTTCGCCCTGACGAAGGTTATCCCCCTGGACATGGCCGTGGAGGACATGAAGAAGAACAACTACAACTCCTACTTCAAGAAGGCCGGTCAGGCCATCGTGGATAAGAACAACGCCGCTGTGGACGCCGGTATCAGCGCTGCCGTGAAGGTGGAGATCCCCGCCAGCTGGGCCGACGCTGAGGACACCCCCGTAGCCGAGCCTGTGGGCGCTTCCCAGTTCGTCAAGGACATCGTCATCCCCATGGACCGCCAGAAGGGCGACAAGCTGCCTGTCTCCGTGTTCAAGAAGCACGGTGTGCTGGACGGCACCTGGGAGAACGGAACCTCCGCCTTCTCCAAGCGCGGTGTCGCCACCAAGGTGCCCAAGTGGAACGCGGAGAGCTGCATCCAGTGCAACCGCTGCGCCATGTGCTGCCCCCACGCGGCCATCCGTCCCGTGCTGCTGACCGAGGAGGAGAAGGCCCAGGTGCCCGCCTCCTTCGTCACCGTGCCCGCCAAGGGCCTAGGCAAGGACGCCCCCGCCTACTCCTTCCGGATTCAGGTCTCTCCCTATGACTGCCTGGGCTGCGGCGTCTGCCTGACCGCCTGCCCCGCCAACAAGAACGAGAAGACCGCCGACGCCCTGGTCATGACGCCCTTCGAGGAGATGAAGATCGAGCAGGAGAACTTCGACAAGGTAGCCATGAACGACGCCTACCTGAAGAAGGACGTCATCAACAACAAGACCGTCAAGAACATGCAGTTTGCCAAGCCCTACTTCCAGTTCTCCGCCGCCTGCGCAGGCTGCGCCGAGACCACCTACATCAAGCTGCTGAGCCAGATGGTGGGCGACCGGATGTACGCTGGCAACGCTGCCGGCTGCTCCTCCGCCATCTCCGGCGGCGCCCCCATTTTGCCTTACTGCAAGGACAGCCAGGGCCGCGGCCCCGCCTGGGAGCACTCCCTGTTCGAGGACAACGCCGAATTTGCCTACGGCTTCTTCCACGCCCAGGACGCCATCCGCAAGGAGCTGCTGATCCGTCTGGACAGCATCAAGGAATCCGGCATTGCTGTTCTGGCGATTGACGATTACCAGGCCAACTGGAACGACGGCGAGAAGTCCCGGGCCGTGTCTGACGCCCTGATCGCCGCCCTGGAGGCCGCTGAACAGACCGAGGACGTGACCTACATTCTGGAGAACAAGGAGTACCTCGCCAAGAAGTCCGTCTGGGCCATCGGCGGCGACGGCTGGGCCTATGATATCGGCTTCGGCGGCATCGACCACGTCATGGCTCAGAACCGGGACGTGAACCTGCTGGTGCTGGATACCGAGGTGTACTCCAACACCGGCGGACAGTCCTCCAAGTCCACCCCCACCTCCGCTGTGGCGAAGTTCGCCGCCGGCGGCAAGCAGGTGGCTAAGAAGGATCTGGGCGCCATCCTGATGAGCTACGGCTACGTGTACGTGGCCCAGGTGGCCATGGGCTATGACCAGGCCCAGACCCTGCGGGCTCTCCGTGAGGCCGAGTCCTATCCCGGTCCCGCCATCGTCATCTGCTACTGCCCCTGCCTGGAGCAGCACATCAAGGCCGGCATGGGCTGCTCTCAGGACGAGATGAAGAAAGCCGTGGAGTGCGGCTACTGGCACCTGTACCGCTATGATCCCCGCCGCATCGAAGAGGGCAAGAATCCCTTCCAGCTGGATTCTCCCGAGCCGGACACCGAGAAGCTGATGGACTTCCTGATGGGCGAGAACCGGTTCGCCTCCCTGAAGAACAACTTCCCCGAGAAGGCCGACGCCCTCTACGCCAAGGAGATCTCCGACGTGAAGGCCCGGTACGCCAAGTACCGCAAGATGGCCGACGAGGCCTGAGCGGAAAACGCGCTGGAACTTCCCTGATAAAACAATAAACCGCCGCGCCGGACCTGCGAGGTCCGGTGCGGCGGTTTTCTCTTTCAAGTATAGGAAAGAAGCCGCTGCCAGCAGGCAGCGGCTTCTCAGGCTGTCGAAAAAGTCCAGCTGTGGCTGGGCTTTTTTATATGTATATGGT
>CAMCDX010000039.1 GCA_945873695.1 uncultured Clostridia bacterium
TGCAAAATGCAACCCAGTTGCTTTAAGCAGACGTTTTTCGACAAGCTGAAGCGGGAGGCTGAGCCTCCCGCTTTTTAGTTGCAGTATGTCTTGTAAAGCTCCACATGGTCGTAGATAGCCCGCCAGGAGCTGTACGTGTTGCCGGTGACGCAGATGTACTCGCTGCCATCGCCGGCCCGGCCGCAGCTGGCGGCGCAGTTGCCGGATTGGGCCACATACCCGGTCTTGGCGCCGATGACATCGATGCCACTGGTATCCTTGTCCTCAATGCGCCGCAGGAACCAGTTGGAGAGGACCTGCCCCTCCAGGTGCTGTTCCGTGGGAGCGGTCTCATAGGTGTGGGCGGAGAGCACCTCCCGGCACAGCTCGTTGTCCATGGCCGCGTTTAGAATCACTGCCATGTCCCGGACAGTGCAGTGGTGGTCCGGGTGGTACAGTCCCACGCAGTTGGTGAAGTGGGCGGTATCGCTGATCCCCAGCTCCTCCAGCTTTTCGTTCATCAGCTCCACGAAAGCTTCCTGGGACCCGGCCACATAGGTGGCGAGACCCAGGGCCGCGTCGGCGCCGGAGGAGAGGATGGTGCCGTACAGCAGCTCCCGTACTGTGGCTGTCTCGCCTACCTCGTAACCCACCACACTGCATTTGTTGACGTAACAGTAGTCGGTGATCTCAATGGTGATGGCAACGGTGTCCTCCAGGCTTTTCAGGTTTTCAGCCGCCACCAGCAGCGTCAGGATCTTGGTCATGGAAGCCGGACTGATAACGGCCTCGGAGTTCTTCTCCGCCAGGATGGTGCCATCGGCCCGGTCAATGACCACGGCGT
This sequence comes from uncultured Clostridia bacterium, assembly GCA_945873695.1. Lineage (GTDB taxonomy): Bacteria > Bacillota > Clostridia > Oscillospirales > Oscillospiraceae > Oscillibacter. Next base: position 824 of record CAMCDX010000039.1, read on the forward strand.
AGGCACTGGGAAGGCTGTCGTCCAAATGAATGGTGTCCGCCGTCTCCACAGGAGTCCAAAGGGGCTCTGGCTCGGGATCCGGTTCCTTCTCCACCTGGGCGATGGGCTGGACGGCGGGAGACTCCTCCATTGGTTCCGGCTCCCGACGAGCCCAGGCGGTCACCAGGCCCACCGCTACCAGGATCAGAGCCGCCACTGGAGCCAGCAGGACCAGCTGCCGCCGCCGGCGGGCCCGGCGCTTCTTCTCTCTCGCCGCTGCCCGCTGAGCCCGGCGGGCAGCCCGTTCTTCTTCGGAAATGGTCGGTGTGTATCGATCTTCCATGGGATGCTCCTGTCCGCAGTTTGATAAAAACATTATAACAGATCCGGCGGAAGATTGCACCCTCTGTTTTTCTCTGTTACAGAAAAGAGCGGAAATTTTCCTGTCCCATCCGCCCAAAAGGCTGTCAGGCCAAGCCGCTGCCACATAATCTGGAGAGGAAAACAAAGCGGGAGGGCGACGATATGGCGCAGGTAACGAACTTTTTCGCGGGAGCCAACAGCGGCGACGGTTTCCAGAACCTTTTTTCGGAGCTGGTGGACATCCAGAATACATATGATTTCATGGTGCTGAAGGGAGGTCCCGGGGTGGGGAAAAACACCTTCATGCGGGAGATCGGCCGCACCATGGAGCAGGCGGGAACAGCGGTAGAATACCTGTGGTGCTCCGGCGACCCCGACTCCCTGGACGGTGTGGTACTGCCGGAGCTGCGGTGTGCCATCGCGGACGGCACCAGCCCCCACGTCCTGGAGCCCAGGTACCCGGCGGCGGTGGACCGATATGTGGACCTGGGGCGGTTTTATGATCTCACTGCCGCCAAAAATTCGGCGGAGGAGGTGAAGGCCCGCACCCACGACTATAAGGCGGCGTACGTCCGGGCCTACCACAGCCTGAAGGCCGCCCGGCAAGTGGAGCTGGACGCGGTGGCGGAGGTGGGGAAGACCTTCGATGGTGACAAGGCCGCCCGGCGGGTGGAGGGCATCATCGCCCGAGAACTGCGCCGCTCCGGCGGCCAGGCGGGAAAGACCACCCGCCGCTTCCTGGGCAGCCTGACCCACAAGGGCTACATCTGGCGCTTCGACAGCGTGGATGCGCTGTGCTCCAAGGTCTACGAATTTGCCGACAGCTGGGAGCAAGCGGGGCCGTCCCTGGCCCGGCTCCACGACGCGGCGGAGAGGCGCGGCTGGGACACCATCGCCTGTCCCTCCCCAGAGGACCCGAACCGGCTGGAACACCTGCTGATCCCCGGCTTGGGGCTGGCCTTTGTCACCTCCCGGCCGGGGATGGACTACGGGAAAAGGCCTTTCCGCCGTATCCGGCTGGACGCTATGGCGGAGCCGGAGGGCAAGGCACGGCTGCGGTTCCAGAGCCGGATGGCATCTCTGCTGCGGCAGGAAGGTGTGGCCGCGTTGAAGGAGGCCAAGGCCAGCCACGACGCCCTGGAAGCTATCTACAATCCATACGTGGATTTTGACGGCGTCCGGGCGCTGGCGGCCCTGGAGGCTGGCCGGCTGCTGAGCTGGCTGGGATGAGAGCAGACGCGGAAAAGAGCCGCCCTTCGTGGGCGGCCCTTTTGCCGAAGGCTTGGAAACGGCATGAAATTGTGGTATCATAAAAAGAAAACGAAAAGGAAAAGTTCCATGACGAAATATGAAGCCCTGAAAACCTATTTTGGCTACGATGAATTCCGGGGCGGCCAGCAGCCGGCAATCGACGCCCTGCTGTCGGGCAGGGACACCCTGGCCATCATGCCCACCGGCGCCGGGAAGTCGGTGTGTTATCAGATCCCGGCTCTGCTGCTTCCGGGCATCACGTTGGTTATTTCACCTTTGGTATCGCTGATGCGGGACCAGGTGACGGCACTGGTGCAGATGGGTATTCCGGCGGCGTTTTTGAACAGCAGCCTGACCTTTCAGCAATACCTGCTGGCCCTGGACCGGGCCAAGGCGGGGCGGTATAAGATCATCTACGTGGCCCCGGAGCGGCTGGAGACCGACGGGTTCCGTTCCTTCGCGGAGGCGGCGGACATCTCTCTGGTGGCGGTGGACGAGGCCCACTGCATCTCCCAGTGGGGCCAGGACTTCCGTCCTTCCTACCTGAATATCCCCGCTTTTGTGAACAGCCTGAAGCGCCGCCCTCCGGTGGGGGCCTTTACCGCCACCGCCACCCCGGATGTGAAGGAGGACATCGAAAAACTGCTGGAGCTGAAAAATCCCCTGCGGATAACCACCGGCTTTAACCGAAAGAATCTGTTTTTTGAGGTCCGGCAGCCCGCCAGTAAGCAGGCTGCGCTGCTGGAGCTGGTGCGGAGCCGTCCCGGCAAGTGCGGCATCGTCTACTGCGCCACCCGCCGTACCGTAGAGGAGGTCTGCGGCCTTTTGCAGGAGGCGGGCGTGGCGGCCACCCGCTACCACGCCGGCCTGGAGCCAGAGGAGCGGCGGCGGAACCAGGAGGATTTCCTCTATGACCGGGCCCAGGTGATGGTGGCCACCAACGCTTTCGGCATGGGCATCGACAAGTCCGATGTCCGCTATGTCATCCACTACAACATGCCTAAGGACCTGGAGAGCTACTACCAGGAGGCGGGCCGGGCGGGCCGGGACGGCCTTCCCTCCAGCTGCATCCTGCTGTACGGCGGCCAGGACGTGCGAATGGCCCGGTTCCTCATCGAGCACGGTGAGAGCCGTGAAGACCTTGACCAGCGGACAGCGGAAATGCTGCGGGAGCGGGACCTTCAGCGGCTGCGGCAGATGACCGGCTACTGTCAGACCCGCCGGTGTCTCCGCCAGTACATCCTTCATTATTTCGGACAGTCCGCTCCCGACGACTGCGGTTCCTGCGCCAACTGCCTGACAAACTTCGAGGAGGTGGACGTCAGCCGGGAGGCCCGGGCCATCCTTCGGTGCGTCACGGAGCTGGGCGGTCACTTCGGCGTCGGCGTGGTGGCAGAGACCCTCTGCGGCGCCGATACCGACAAGGTCCGCAAGTACCACCTGGACCGGGAGGAGAGCTACGGTCTGCTTCAGGACAGCAGCCAGAAGCAGGTCCGGGAGTGTATCCGCTTTCTGGTGGAGGAGCGGGTCCTGGCCCTCAGCGACGGGGTATACCCGGTGCTGGAACTGGGGGAGGGGGCGGCAGACTTCCTCCGGGACGGCGGGCCTCTGCTGATGAAGCGGGAGAAGGAGGTCCAGCCTGCCCTGACCAAACGGGCTGTCCCAGCCGACCTGGACGGCCCGGCGGCGGAGCTGTTTGGCCGTCTGCGGGCCTTGCGGGCGAAGCTGGCCCGGATGCAGGGTGTTCCCGCCTACGTGGTCTTTACCGACAAGACCCTGCGGGAGATGGCCCTGACCCGGCCCGGCACCATGAAAGAGCTTCAGACCGTCGGCGGCGTGGGCGCCGCCAAGGCGGAGCGGTACGGCCGGCAGTTTTTGGCGGAGATCGCCGCCTCTGAGGACTGACTTGTCATTATCCAGTCTGGGAAACAAAAAAGTTGAAAAAGAGGGTTGACAAGGGCCGCATTCTGCGGTAATGTAAATTTACAACCGCATATGCGTCCGGTAGGTAAGGCTACCGCAGGGATATGGATCGCTGCCGCAAAGTGATGGAGACATCACGCGATGGTTTGAACAGGGCTTGTCGAAAACAAGGCATGACCTAACGCGATTTCACCGCCCGGCGGAGCTGAAGCTCGAACGGTGGCAGCTGAATAGTCGTGCAGAACACGCGTCCACCATTCGGGACGCGTGTTTTTTGCGGTCAGATTTGAAAAAGCGAGGTGAACGAGATGGACGCCGGCAGTCGAAGGCCAGACGAACCACATGACCGGAACAGCCGTCAGGACGGACGAAGCGGCGTCTGTCCCGGTTAGGCGCGCTTTGTCCGGCCTCCCTGTCAATTGGAGCAAACGCTCCCAATGAAACAAGGAGGTACGAACCATGAAGAAGACATTTGACGAGATCTATGAGAACATCCCCGTCACTGAGGATACCGTGGCTGCCATCATGCGCCAGCCGGTGGTGCTGCCGCCATCCTTCCGGGTGAACGAAGCCATCGAGCGGCTGCGGCAGGTGGGCCCGGCGGGGGTGGAGATGAACAACTGCTGTGTGGTGGACGGCGACGGCGTCCTGCTGGGGCTGGTGAGCCTGAAAACGCTGCTGCTGACCCGGGGCAACGCCCGGCTGGACACCGTCATGACCCACCCATTCGCCACCCTCCGGCCAGAGGACGACCAGGAGCTGGCGGCCCAGCTGATGGAGGAGTACGACCTGCTGGAGCTGCCGGTAGTGGACGGCGACAACCGCCTGGAGGGCATGGTCACCGCCGACGACGCCATGACGGTCCTCCAGGAGGAGACCACCGAGGACATGGAGATGATGGCCGCCATGACGCCTTCGGAGGCGCCCTATCTGGAGAGCGGAACCCTCCGGGTCTTCCGCAGCCGCATCCCCTGGCTGCTGCTGTTGATGCTCTCCGCCGCCTTCACCGGCGGTATCATCTCCTATTTCGAGGACGCCTTGGCGGCCCAGGTGGCCCTGACGGCCTTCATCCCCATGCTGATGGACACCGGCGGCAACTGCGGCAGTCAGTCCTCGGTGACGGTGATTCGAGGCCTGTCCCTGGGCGAGGTCCGATTCTCCGACTGGCTGCGGGTGCTGTGGAAGGAACTGCGGATCAGCGTGCTGTGCGCGGTGGTGCTGGCCGCCGTGAACTTCCTGCGGCTGCTGGTGATGAGCAGCGTGGGCCCCGCTGTGGCGTGGACCGTCAGTCTGACCCTGGCGGTGACGGTGATCCTGGCGGACCTGATCGGCGCGGCGCTGCCCATCGCGGCGAAGCGGCTGGGCTTCGATCCGGCGGTGATGGCCAGCCCTCTCATCACCACGGTGGTGGATGCTGCCTCCCTGGTGGTCTATTTCCAGCTGGCCACCTGGCTGCTGGGGCTGTGAGCCTCTTTACGCCGGGGGACCGATCTGGTATCATGATGACAATATGACAACAGGAGGGACCTCCCTATGAGACTTGCCATCAAGACCTGCACCCTGGATATGCCCTTTGAGGAGATGCTGGACTTTTGTGTGGAGCAGGGAATCGGCGCCGTGGAGATCGGTACCGGCAACTGGTCCGGGGCACCCCACATCGATTTGGACGAAATGGTGTCCTCTGAGACGGCCCGGCAGCGGTGGAGCGGTCAGCTCCGCCGCCGGGGTATCGAGCTGTGCGCCCTGAACTGCTCCGGCAATCCCCTGGCCTATAAGCGGGAGTGGGAGGTGACGGAAAAGACCTTCCGCCTGGCGGAGCTGTTGGGGGTGGAGAAGGTGGTCATGATGAGCGGCCTGCCGGCAGGCTGCCCCGGGGACAAGACGCCGGTGTGGGTCACCACCTCCTGGCCACCGGAGACCCAGGATATCTTGGACTACCAGTGGAACGAGGTGGCGATCCCCAAGTGGCGTGAGCTGGTGCGGGTGGCCGCAAACTGCGGCATCCGCCGCATCGCCCTGGAAAACCACGGGATGCAGCTGGTGTACAATCCGGAGACGCTTCTGCGTCTGCGGGAGGCCGTTGGGCCTATGGTGGGCATGAACCTGGACCCCTCCCATCTTTTCTGGATGGGAGGCGACCCCATGGAAGCCGCCCGGGTGCTGGGAGAGGCGGGAGCTATCTACCACATCCACGGCAAGGACTCCCGGCCGGAGCGGCGGATATGGGGCCCCAATGGGATGCTGGATACCAAGCCCATCGACCAGTTCCGACAGCGGTCCTGGAACTATGTGGCGGTGGGTGCCGGTCACGGCGCCCAGTGGTGGAAGGAGTTTTTCTCTGTGGTCCGCATGTGCGGCTACGACGGAGACGTATCTCTGGAGATGGAGGACCTGACCCTGCCTATGCTGGAGGGCCACATCAGCTCTCTCAGAACACTGAAAGAGGCGCTGGCCCTCTGAAACATGAGAATATATAAAAAGGACATGGCCTTTACAGGCCATGTCCTTTCTGCAATATCGATCAGTTCAAAAAGTCCTTCAGCTTCTTGCTGCGGCTGGGGTGCCGCAGCTTTCTCAGGGCCTTGGCCTCAATCTGGCGGATGCGCTCCCGGGTGACGTTGAACTCCTTGCCCACTTCCTCCAGAGTGCGGGTGCGGCCGTCCTCAATGCCGAAGCGCAGCTTCAGCACCTTCTCCTCACGGGGAGTCAAGGTGGAGAGCACGTCCATCAGCTGCTCCTTCAGCAAGGTGAAGCTGGCGGCCTCGCTGGGCTCGCTGGCGCCCTCGTCGGGGATGAAGTCGCCCAGGTGGGAATCCTCTTCCTCACCGATGGGAGTCTCCAGGGAGACGGGCTCCTGGGCGATCTTCAGGATCTCCCGGACCTTCTCCACCGGCATGTTCATCTCGGCGGCGATCTCATTGGGGGAGGGGTCGTGGCCCAGCTCCTGGAGGAGCTGCCGGCTGACCCGAATGACCTTGTTGATGGTCTCCACCATGTGGACGGGGATACGGATGGTCCTGGCCTGGTCGGCGATGGCCCGGGTGATGGCCTGCCGGATCCACCAGGTGGCGTAGGTGGAGAACTTGTAGCCCTTGGTGTAGTCAAACTTTTCCACGGCCTTGATGAGGCCCAGGTTACCCTCCTGGATCAGGTCCAGGAACAGCATGCCCCGGCCCACATACCGCTTGGCGATGGATACCACCAGACGGAGGTTGGCCTCCGCCAGCTTCTGCTTGGCGTGCTCGCCCAGCTTGGAGTCCCGCTTCCAGGCCAGCTCCTCCTGAGGCGTGACGGTCACTTCCTCGCCGGCCTCCCGCTGGCGCTGCAGCTCCTTCAACTGGCGGTCCGCCTCGTTGCCGGCGGACATGGCCTGGGCCAGCTCAATCTCCTCGTCAGGGGACAGCAGGGGCACCTTGCCGATCTCCTTCAGATACATGCGGACGGGATCGTCGATGGAGAAGTTGTTGACCAGGGTGTTGGGGTCCACCAGCTCCTCTTCCTCCACGTCGGCGATCTCCTCGGCGGCAGGCTCGTCGTCGGGCAGGTCCGGCAGCAGGTCCTCGTCAGCGCTGATGTCAATGTTCAGCGCCTCCAGGGAGTCGTACAGTTGGTCCATCTGCTCGCTCTCCAGGTTCAGGTCATCCACGGCCTCCATCAGCTCGGCGGACTCCAGTTTGCCCTTCTTCTTACCCTTGGCCAGCAGCTCCCGCAGCTTTTCCTGGTTGATAAGCCAGCTGGCGGCGGGCAGAGCCGCCACCTGCTTGTCGTCCAAACGGACGATGCCGGCCTTCTTGGCCTCCTCATCGGTCATCACTGGCGCGGGCTCCTGGGCCTCTGCCGCCTTTTTTTTGCTGGGACGCTTGGCGTGCCGGGCAGCCGGCATTTCCACTTCCTCCATCGCGGCCTCCGCGTCGGCAGCCGCCAGAATGGCGTCAGCCTGAGCCTTCAGTTCCGCGGGAGTCATTCCTTCTAAATCTTTAGCCATGCTGCTTTCCTCCAGTACCCTTTTTGTCTTTGTATTTTTCTGTCGCCGCCAGCAGGGGATCGATGTTTGCCCCACCGGCGCGTTTATCAGCTTCGGTTTTTACGATGCGTATGTAATCCGCCAGAGCCTGCTGGCGGTTTCGGAGAGACTCCGGCTGCTGGCAGATGGAGGTGACGTGGGACATCTCCTCCTGACCGAGATGCTCTGACAGAATGGTGAACGGCACGGTCCGTCCCTCCTCCTTCGCCTGCCACAGCAGGGCGTAGGCCCGGCCCAACAGGGGGGAGGAGAAGTCCGCCTCCTTCAGCGGCGGCTCCGGCGGGAACAGGGAGTTGTCCATGCTCAGCAGCCGCAGGATGCCCTCCTCCGCCTTGGCGGAGCGCAGGTTCTCATACCGGAAGGCCCGCTCCTTGGGCTGAGCCTGGGCGGCGGGGTTCAACTCTTTTCGAAGCTCTGCCTTCCGCTCTTTGGCGGCCCGGCGCTTGAAGGCCCGCTGGACCTCCAGCTTCATGGCCTCCGGGGTGATCCTGGCGGCCTCCGCAGCCCGGACGGTGTAGATCTCCTGCTCCACGGCATTGGGGAGGGTGGCCAGCAGTTGACTGATCTCCTCGCAGTAGGCTACCCGGGCCTCGTCATTGGCAAGATCGTATTTTCCAGCTACCTGGGCCATGCGAAACTCCACGCCGTTCTCGCTGCCACTGAGCAGTCGCTCGAAGGCGTCGGGGCCTTGGAATTTGATGAAGTCGTCGGCGTCCTGCTTCACGTACTCCCCGTCCACCAGCCGCCGTGGCAGCTGGAGGACCTTCACGGAGAACTCGGAGTCGTTCAGAATTTGTAGCGCCCGCTCTGTGGCGATCCTGCCGGCGTTGTCGTTGTCGTAGCAAAGCACCAGCTCTTTCGTGAACCGGCTCAGGAGTCGGGTCTGTTCCACTGTCAGCGCTGTGCCCATGGAGGCCACCGCGTTGTCGAAGCCTGCCTGGTGGAGGGTCACGATATCCAGGTTGCCCTCGCAGAGGATGATGTTGGGCCGCTTTGTCTTCTTGGCCAGGTTCAGTCCGTACAGCACCCGGCGCTTGGAGTATACCGGCGTCTCCGAGGAGTTCATATACTTGGGTTCCGACTTGTCCAGCACCCGGCTGCCGAAGGCTACCACGTCGCCCTTGGTATCGATGACCGGCAGCATCAGGCGATTACGGAACTTATCGTAAAGGCCGCCGTTCTTGTTTTGGACCACAAGGCCCGCCTCCAGCAGCTCGCTTTTGGTGTAGCCCTTCTTCGTCATGGCGGTCAGCAGCACGTCCCAGGCGTCCGGGGAGGCTCCCATGCCGAATTTGACGGCGGTGGACTTTTTGATCTGCCGTTTGTCCAGATAGTCCTGAACCGCCCGGCCCTCCGGCTGCTGGAGCAGCTGGTAATAGAAGCGGGCGGCGTCCCGGTTCAGATCCAGCAGCCGCTGCCTGCGGCGGCCGGCCTCCCGGTCGCCCTCCTCCTCGGGTACCTCCATCCCAGCCCGCTTGGCCAGGAAGCGCACCGCGTCGGGGAAGGTGAGGTTCTCCTCCTCCATGATGAAGTTCACCACGCCGCCGCCCTTTTTGCAGCCGAAGCAGTAGTAGATCTGCTTGTCGGGGGAGACGGAGAAGGAGCCGGTCTTCTCACTGTGGAAAGGGCACAGGCCGAACAGGTTGGCGCCCTTCCGGGTCAGCTGCACATAGCTGCCCACCACATCCACGATGTCGCTGCGGGCGATGAGTTCATCCAGAAATGCCTGGGGGAACGCCATAGACCATGCCCCTCCTTTCGGTCAGTTTTGCCAAAATTCCCGCCGGCCATACCGAAAAAAGGCCGGTATTGCCGGGAGACATTTTAGATATACCCCGCCGAGCTCGGATTTCCTCTTTTTTTTCACAAATTTTTTAAAAAATTTTTGTAGGAAACGTTGCCTTTACAGAATCCGGCGCAAAAGATACAATGAAATTTACTGTGATTACAGATGAGAAAGGCAGGGAAGAACCATGGCGGATCTGTGGGCGGCCCGGCTGGACCGGCCACTGACAGCGGCAGAAACGGCCTGCCTGGCGGCTCTGCTGCCGTCTGAGCGGCGGCAGCGGCTGGAGCGGACGGCGCCGGACAAGCGCCGGGAGCCCCTTTGCGCCTATGGGCTTCTGCGCCTGGCTCTGCGGAAGCGCTGGGGGTTAACGGCCCTGCCGGCCATCGCTCTGGGCCCCCTTGGAAAGCCCGCTTTCCCGGAACGGCCGGACATCTGCTTCAGCATCAGTCACACCGATGGGGCGGTGCTGGTGGGCCTGTCCGACCAGCCCGTCGGCGTGGACATCCAGGTCCACCGCTTGGTAGGCGCGGGCCTCCTCCGCCGCTTCGGCGCTGAAACAGTGGACGTGTTTTTCCAAAGCTGGGTCCGCCGGGAGGCCAGGGCCAAGCGCACCGGCGCCCCGGTGGAGCTGCGGGGGGAGAGCCCCCTGGCCCCGGAAGAAGAATACTGGCCTCTGGATACCTTCCCCGGCTTTTTCGCCGGTGTGTCCGCCGCCAGGGGAGAGGCGCCCTTGCTTCGGACGCTGGACCTGGAAACGCTGCTGCGGATGATTGGATAGATAAGAAAAAAGACCGGTGGGAGAAACCCCGCCGGTCTTGACCTGTACCTTATACGATCTTTCGAAGGAGGCGCGGCGCCTCCATGTCTTTTTCCTTGGCGAAATACCGAATGATATCCTTTCGTGTGACGATGCCGATGAAACTGCCGCTGTCATCCACCACCGGGATGAAGTTTTGGTTCATGGCGCTGCTGAGGAGCTCCTCCATGCTGACGGTGATACGGACCGGCGGGTAGTGGTTGCCCCGCAGGATGTCCCGCACCCGCAGCTGCTCCAGGTCCTTCATGGAATGGGGACGGGAGATCTCCCGGCCGTCGTCCAGGAGCTGCCAGAGGAAGTCTCCCTCGCTGACGGTGCCGACGTACTGTCCGTCCCGGGTGATGACGGGGATGGCTGTGTACCCGTGGTGCCGCATCTTTTCCAGCCCCTGACGGAAGGTGCAGTCATCGTAAAGATAGGCGACACTGTTCTTGGGGAGCAGAAAATAAGCAATGTTCACTTCAACGCCTCATTTCTCGGAGCGTGGGCACGCCCGTATTTGGCTGTTCCAGCCCTCTGGAAATAGTATACAGGAACAAGACTGTCAAATGATGAATAATCTATGAAATTTGCATGAAAGAACTCTTTACTTTTTCCGCCGGTCCTGCTATGATAACAAGTGCTGTGATATATGCAACAGAAGGAGACGGTACAATGCTGACCAGAGAGGAACTGGCGAAAAGCCCGCTGTTCACAGACATCAGCTATGAGGAATACCTGCAGATCCTGACCTGCTTCCAGGCGGTGGAGAAGAGCTTCCGGGCTGACGACCTGATCTACGACCTGACTGCGCCGGAGGGGGATGCTGTGGGTGTTATCGAGCGGGGAGAGGCCGCCCTGATCCGCATCGATGAGGACGGCGTGGCCACGGTAATGGAGGAGTTGGGCACCGGCGGTGTCTTCGGACGGACTCTGGCCTACGCAGCTTCCAGCCGGGACAGCCTGGAGGTCGTCTGCCGCACCCCCTGCGACGTGGTGTTCATCGACTATCCTCACATCCTCAAACGGTGCGAGCGTGCCTGCACCCACCACAGCCTGATGGTGCAGAACATGCTGCGGCTGATGGCCGGCAAGGCCCAGAACCTCAGCGAACGGGTGGATGTCCTCTCCCGCCGGTCTATCCGGGAAAAGCTGCTGTGTTACTTCCATCATCTCTCGGACAAGAGCGGAAGCCGGGAGATCGTCCTGCCCTTTTCCCTCAGCACCCTGGCGGATTACATCGCAACGGACCGCAGCGCCATGATGCGGGAGCTGAAGAGGCTCCGGGAAGAGGGGGTTCTTCGGTCTGACGGCCGCCGGTTTACCCTGCTGGATTGACCCTGAACCGACGGAACGTTAAATTTTTGGCAAAATCATGAGAAAACAGATTGACGGACCACCGGCCAGGTGATAAACTACATATAATGTGTCAAAAGCCAGGATGCAGACCCCATAGCCAGCAGTCCATAAAATCGAGATTTCGGAAAGAAGGAAAGAGAGTATGTATCGTATCGTGAGAAAAGAGGCGCTCCGTCCTACCGTTACTCTGTATGAGATCGAGGCTCCCCTGATCGCCAAGAAGGCGCAGCCGGGCCAGTTCATTATCCTGCGGGTGGACGAGAACGGTGAGCGGATCCCCATTACTATTAATAACTACGATCCCGAGAAGGGCACTGTCACCATCATTGTCCAGACCGTGGGCGCCACCACCGAGAAGCTGACCCACCTGAACGAAGGTGATTACCTCCAGGACTTTGTGGGCCCCCTGGGCAAGGCCACGGTCACCGAGGGCAAGAAAAAGGTCTGCGTGGTTGGCGGCGGCGTGGGCTGCGCCATCGCGTATCCCGTGCTGAAGAAGTTCCACGACGACGGCGCTGAGGTCCATGCGGTAGTCGGTTTCAAGAACAAGGACCTGGTCATTCTGGAGGATGACTTCCGCAAGTCCTCCGACGTGCTGAAGATCTGCACCGACGACGGCTCCTACGGTCAGAAGGGTCTGGTCACCGACGCTCTGAAGGAGCTGATCGACGCTGGCAACCAGTATGACGAGGTCTTCGCCATCGGTCCCATGATCATGATGAAATTCGTCTCCAAGACCACCGAACCCTACGGCATCCCCACCACCGTGTCCATGAGCCCCATCATGGTGGACGGCACCGGCATGTGCGGCGGTTGCCGCCTCAGCGTCGGCGGTGAGATGAAGTTCGCCTGTGTGGACGGCCCCGACTTCGATGGCCACAAGGTGGACTGGGACCTGGCGGTCAAGCGCAACCAGATGTACCGGGACTTCGAGATGCACAAGCACGAGGAGACCTGCAACCTTTTCAAGAAGGAGGCTGAATGATCATGGCCAACATGTCTTTGACGAAAAATCCCATGCCCTCTCAGGACCCCAATGTCCGCAATAAGAATTTTGACGAGGTGGCCCTGGGTTACACCGAGGCCCAGGCCCTGGACGAGGCCCAGCGCTGCCTGAACTGCAAGGCCAAGCCCTGCATGACCGGCTGCCCTGTCATGGTACATATCCCCGAGTTCATCGCCGAGGTGGCTAAGGGCGACTTTGAGGCCGCTTATCAGATCATCTCCAACACCTCCGCCCTGCCCGCCGTCTGCGGCCGTGTCTGTCCCCAGGAGAACCAGTGCGAGAAGTACTGCGTCCGGGGCAAGAAGGGCGATCCCGTGGGCATTGGCCGTCTGGAGCGCTTTGTGGCCGACTGGCACAACGCCAACTGCACCGCCGCCCCTGAAAAGCCCGCCTCCAACGGCCATCGTGTGGCCATCGTGGGCTCCGGCCCCGCGGGCCTGACCTGCGCCGGCGACCTGGCCCGGAAGGGTTACGACGTCACCGTGTTCGAGGCTCTGCACCTGGCCGGCGGCGTGCTGGTCTACGGCATCCCCGAGTTCCGTCTGCCCAAGTCCATCGTCCAGAAGGAAGTGGACGGCCTGAAGGCCCTGGGTGTCACCATCGCCACTGATACCGTGGTGGGCCGCACCATCACCGTGGACGAACTGATGGAGGAGCAGGGCTTCGAGGCCGTGTTCATCGGCTCCGGCGCCGGCCTGCCCATGTTCATGAACATCCCCGGCGTCAACTACAAGGGCGTGTTCTCCGCCAATGAGTTCCTGACCCGCATCAACCTGATGAAGGCCTACAAGCCCGATTCCGACACCCCCATCGTCCATCCCAAGAAGGTGGCCGTGGTGGGCGGCGGCAACGTGGCCATGGACGCCGCCCGCTGCGCCAAGCGCCTGGGTGCCGAGGTGTACATCGTATACCGTCGCGGCATGGAGGAGCTGCCCGCCCGTAAGGAAGAGGTGGAGCACGCCGAGGAAGAGGGCATCATCT
>CAMCDX010000040.1 GCA_945873695.1 uncultured Clostridia bacterium
GAGGTATTGTGAAGGCGTCGAAAAAGTCCGTCGGACTTTTTCGACAGCCTGAAGCAACAGGGACCTGACGGTCCCTGTTGCTTTTTACCCCAAACGGATATCACTTGGAGGCGATAGCCTCGATCTCGCACAGGACGCCCTTGGGCAGGTCCTTCACCGCCACGCAGCTGCGGGCGGGCTTGGAGGTGAAGTACTTGGCGTAGACCTCGTTGAAGGCGGCGAAGTCGCCCATGTCGGCCAGGAAGCAGGTGGTCTTGACCACGTCGGTCAGGGCCGCGCCGCCGGCCTCCAGCACGGCGGCCACGTTCCGGCAGCTCTGGTCCGCCTGAGCGGCGATGCCCTCGGGCACGGCGCCGGTGGCGGGGTCCACGGGGATCTGGCCGGAAGTGTACACCAGGTCGCCCACGACCCAGCCCTGGGAATAGGGGCCGATGGCGCCGGGGGCGTTGGGGGTGGAAATCACGGTTTTCATGAAACAATTCCTCCTTGGGATGATAGTGTGGTAGCCCTATCATAGCACAGGGGGAAGAAAAGTCAACCAGTCCCGGTTGTGAAATCCGGCAAAAAGTGGTATCATACCGTCATACGCGGAAAAAGGAGCATCAGAGTTTTGAGGGATTTCAAACAGACTTTGGAAGAAAACGGCTACACCCGCCAGGAGGAGCTGACCTTCGCGGACTGCGACCGGAACAAGCGGGTCCGGGCGGCGGCCCTGCTGAGCAAGGTGGCCTCCTTCGCCGGGTACGACTACGACGCCCGGGGCCTGACCCATGAGAAGCTGTACGCCATGCGGGAGGTGTTCCTGCTGTCCCGGGTGGCCATGCGCATCCACCGCTGCCCCCGGTACCGGGAGGTGCTGGACATTGCCACTTGGGAGGCCGGCGCCAAGGGCGCCCACATGCGGCGGATCTACGAGATGCGGGACGAGACCGGGGCGGTCTGTGTGTCGGTGAAAAGCGACTGGATCCTGGTGGACCCGGAGACCCGGCGCATCCTGCGGCCGGGGACCTTCACCGCCCGGAAACTGGGCACCACTGACCGGGAGCCGGACTGCCCGGACCCCAGGAAGATCGTTCTGCCCAGGGAGGGCCTGGAGGACCTGGGAACGCGGCGGGTGGTGTGGTCGGACCTGGACGGCAACGGCCACCTGTACAGCGCCAAATACGGCGACATCGTCTGGGACGCCCTGCCGGCGGACCTTCAGGACCGGCCGCTGCGGGAATTCTTCATCGATTACAGCCGGGAGGCCACTCTGGGCCAGGAGCTGCGGCTGAAGGGCTTCCGGGAGGGGGACACCTATCGGATGGAGGGCGTCGGCCCGGAGGAGACGTGTTTTACCGCCATGTGCGTCTTCGGCGGATAAAGAGAAAACAGCTCCCCGTCCGGGAAGCTGTTTTTTCGCGTCTGAGGCTCAATAGCCGTAGATCATGGAGCGGTTGATGTCGCTGAGGCTGTGGGCGCCGCACATGGCCATGGTGTCCGCCAGCTCGGCCTTCAGCTTGTCCACGAACACCTGCACGCCCTCAGCGCCGGCGCCGTAGACCATGGTGACGAAGGGCCGGCCGATCAGCACGCCGTCGGCGCCCAGGGCCAGGGCCTTGAACACGTCCATGCCGGAGCGGATGCCGCCGTCCACCAGCACGGTCATCTTGCCGCCCACCGCGTCCACGATGGCGGGCAGCACCTCGGCAGTGGCGGGGCACTGGTCCAGCACCCGGCCGCCGTGGTTGGAGACCACGATGCCGCTGGCGCCGGCCTCCAGGGCCTTCTTGGCGCCGGCCACGGTCATGATGCCCTTGAGGATGAAGGGCTTGCCGGCGATCCGGGCAATCTCCTGCAGCTCCTCCACCGTCTTGCTGCCGGCGGGCGGGGTCAGGTTCTTCAGGAAGGGCAGGCCGGCGGCGTCGATGTCCATGGCGATGGCGAAGGGGTCGGCGGCCTTTACCAGCTCCATCTTCTCCCGGATGGTCTCGATGTTCCAGGGCTTGACGGTGGGCACGCCGCAGCCGCCGGACTTCTTCAGCGCCTCGGCGGCGCCCTCCATAACGGCGGGGTTGGTGCCGTCGCCGGTGAAGGCGGCGATGCCGTTTTCGGCGCAGGCGGACACCAGGATGTCATTGTACTGAAGGTCGTTGTACTTGTCGCCGTAGTGGAGCTGCATGGCGCCCACGGGGGCGGCGAAGACGGGCAGCGCAAACTCCCGGCCGAACAGCTGGGCGGTGGTGTCCACCGGCTTGTTCTCGCAGATGGTGTCCATGTTCACGCACAGCTCCTGCCACTTCTGGTAGTTGCGGATGGCGCCGGTGCCGATGCCCTTGGCGCCGGGGCCGGGGACGGTGTTCTTGCAGGCCAGGCCGTTGCACACAGGGCAGGCCTTGCAGTGGGGGCCCGAGCAGGTGCGGGCCTGGGCCAGAACTTCCTGATAGGTCATAATCGTTTCCCTCCGAAGATGTATTGATGGTTTGGCATGCCCATTGTACCGCCCCGGCAGGAAAAAAACAACCGCCGGAGCGGAACCTTTCTGGAAAAATTTCCGTCTATATGGACAAAGACCCCCAAACATCATAAAAAGGAGGGCACAGGGATGAAAAGAAGATGGAACTGGCTGCTGGCGGCGGTGCTGGCGGTGGCCCTGCTGGCGGGCTGCGGCTCCGGCATGAAGCAGGAGAGCGCTGCCGCCGACATGGCGGAGACGGAGATGAGCATGCCCATGGAGGCTCCGGCGGCCACGGAAGAGGGCTTCAACAGCGGCACCGGCGGGACCCGGGCCCAGCGGCAGGAGACGGGAGAGAAGCTGATCTACACCGCGGAATTGCGGATGGAGACCACGGAGTTCGACCGGGCCGCGGCGGCCATCGAGGACCTGACGGCGGAATGCGGCGGGTACTTTGAGTCCAGCAGCGTCAGCAGCTGGGGCAGGGGCTACCGGGACGCCAGCTACACCGTCCGGGTGCCGGCGGAGCGGTACGACGATTTTCTGACCCGGGCCGGGGAGCTGTGCCACGTGCTGAACAAGCAGGCGTACACCGACAACGTGACGGAGGCCTACTATGACGTGGACGGCCGTCTGAAGACCCAGCAGACCAAGCTGGAGCGGCTCCAGGCGCTGCTGGCCAGGGCGGAGAGCATGGAGGACATCATCACCATCGAATCCGCCATCTCCGACACGGAGGCCCAGATCGAGTCCCTGTCCGGCCAGCTGCGCCGCTATGACGCTTTGGTGGCGTACTCCACGGTGAACATCTCCCTGCAGGAGGTCTATAAGCTGTCCAACGTGGAGGAGGCCCCCACCACCTTCGCAAGCCGCCTGGGCGGGGCCTTCAGCGACGGCTGGCGGAACTTCCTGGACAGCATGGAGGACCTGGCAGTGGGCTTCGCGTACAGCTGGATGTGGTGGCTGGCGCTGGCGGTGGTCGTGATCCTGGCGGTCCGGGCGGTGCGGCGGAAAAAGCTGCCGGGCCTGCCCCTTCGCAAAAAGAAGAAGGATGACAAACAGGTCGGGACCTGATATCATAGAAGAGGCGGGAGACCCCGCCTCTTTTTCAATCAAAAGGAGGGACCCCTATGAAGCTCACCTGGCTGGGCCACGCCTGTTTTGCTCTGGAGCAGGACGGGTATATCGTCGTCACCGATCCCTACACCGGGGTGGAGGGCTATCCGCCCCTGAAAGCGAAGGCCCACGAGATCTTTTGCAGCCACCATCACTTCGACCACGACGCCGTGGACTACGTGACGCTGCTGCCGGAGGGGAACAGCCCCTTCACCGTCCGGGAGGTGCCGTCCTTCCACGATGACCGGGGCGGCGCCCTGCGGGGAGCCAACACCATCCGGGTGTTCACCGCCGGCGGCGTGTCCGTGGCCCATCTGGGGGACCTGGGCCATCTCCTGTCGGCGGAGCAGCTGGCGGCCATCGGAAAGGTGAACGGCGTGCTGGTGCCGGTGGGCGGCGTGTACACCGTGGACGCCGCCGGAGCCAAAGCGGTCTGTGAGGCCATCGGCCCCAAATGGGTGGTGCCCATGCACTACCGCCACGCCCCCTACGGCCTGCCCAACGTGGCGGGAGCGGAGGACTTTCTCCGCCTGTGGCCCGCGGAGCAGGTCCGCCGGCTGGCGGGACCGGCCTTTGCGGTGACGCCGGAGACGGCGGGGGTGCTGGTGCCGGCGTTCCCGTAAACGAAAATCAAGCGGTTTGGAGGTTGTTCTATGAAGCATCTGGCACGGATCGTGGCCCTTGGGGATTCCATTCTCAAAGGCGTCCAGGTGGACCCGGAGACCAAGCGGTATATTACCCGGAACGAGATCGGCATCCCGGAGCTGGAGCGGGACTTTGATTTGACTGTCCGCAATGATTCCCATTTCGGCGCGTCCACGGTCAAGGGCGAACGGCTGCTGGACCGCATGCTGGACCGGGGCGCTGACTGTGACGGCGTGGTGATGGACTTCGGCGGCAACGACTGCGACTTCAAATGGGCGGAGATCGCCGCGGCGCCGGCGGCGGAGCATCCGCCCGCCGTGCCGCTGCCGGAGTTTGTGAGCCGCTACCGGAACATGATCGGAAAGCTGCGGCAGCGGGACATCGTACCCATCCTGACGACTCTGCCGCCCCTGGAGCCGCAGATGTTTTTTGAGTGGTGGTGCGGCCGCCTGGACCAGAAGGCCGTGCGCCGGTGGCTGGGCAGTGACTGCAATATTTATGCCCATCAGGAGCGGTATTCCCGGGCGGTGGAGCGGCTGGCCCGGGAGGAGAACGTGCCCCTGGTGGACATCCGGGGGGCGTTCCTGGACCACTGGCATCTGGATACGCTGCTGTGCGAGGACGGCACCCATCCCAACTCCGCCGGACAGGCTCTCATCGGCCAGGCCTTCCGGGATTTCGCGGAGCGCTGGGAGGCGGAGCTGCGGACTGTGTGACAAGGACCCAAAAAGGAGCGTGCCCTATTGGGCACGCTCCAGGCTGTCGAAAAAGTCCGACGGACTTTTTCGACGCCTTCACAATACCTCGATTTTCTGGCCGCTCTGCTGCCCGAAAATCTGCCGCTGCGCGGCGCAAACGCCTGCTGGCGCAGGCTTTTTGCAGGCATTTGATTCCACACGAAGGGGCTCCCGCCCCCTCGTACTCCCCCTGCAAAATGCAACCCAGTTGCTTTAAGCAGTGGTTTTTCGACAAGCTGGAGCGTGCCCTATTGGGCACGCTCTTTTTCACGATCCTGAACGACACGCTCCACCAGAGGGGCGATAGAGGCCCGGTCCAGAAAACTGATATCCTTGCCGTAGGTCTCCAGGAACATCCGGTCCTCGGACCGAAGCTGGCTCTCCGGCGTTTTCAGGACCTTGCTCCGCAGCATGGTCAGCATGGTTTTGTGGACCAGGCTCATCCCGGAGTACCGCAGACCGCCCCGCAGATGGAAGATCCGCGTCCGCTCCATCAGCTCCGGCGGAAGCGATTTCGCCAGGGACCGGCGGATGGAGGCGGTGTTCTCCGGGTCCGACACGTCGGCGGCTCCCACGGTGAAGAGATAGAGGGCTTTGCCCTTCAGCCGGTCAAGGTTTTTCGTCAGCAGGGAAATGCCGCTGACGCCGCCGGCGTACAGCCCACCGCCGTAGACGATGGCGCTGTATGTCTCCAGGTCCCTGCCCCGGACCATTCCGGCCTCCAGCAGGTCCGCCGACAGCTCCTCGGCGATCCAGCGGGCGTAGGCCTCCGTGAAGCCGTAGTGGGATTTGTAAATGACCGCGATGTCAGACATGGGTATTCCGTCCTTTCTCACCATTTATCCGTCCAGCCCACGCTGTCCAGGCCGACGGCGAAGGGCTCCGGGAAGACGTCGCTCTCTGCCATCTCCGCCCGGATGGCGGCGGAGAGATCGGGGATGGTGTCCGGGCCGTAACCGGCGAAGGCGGCGCTGTCCATCAAAATGGCACCGGCCCGCTGCATGTCCTCCAGATTCACCCGCTGGATCTCCTCCGTCTGGGAGGAGCAGCAGTCCGTCAGCACCACGGTGTTGTACTCCAGGGCGATGGCGTCGTAGCAGGTGGTGCGGACGCAGTTGGGGGTGGTGGTGCCCGCCAGGATGACGGTGCGCACGTCCAGCCGCCGCAGGATCAGGTCCAGCTCCGTCTGGAAAAAGGCGCTCCACCGGGGCTTGATGATGGTGTAGTCCCCGGGCTGGGGCCGCAGGGCCTCCGGCGCCTGGGCGCTGTTGTAGCCGGTGGAGCCGGGGGTGCAGGCGTGGCCGCCGGCCTTCCAGGCGGCGTAGCGGGTCAGCTCCACATCGCTGCCGTCGGCGCGGTAGACACGTTTGACGAAAAACACCGGGATGCCCTTGGCCCGGGCCAGGTCCAGGGCATGGGCGCAGGCGGGGACGGTGGACTGGGCGAAGCGGATGCAGTGGCCGCCCCGGGGGTCCACGAAGCCGTTTTCCATGTCGATGAGGAGCAAAGCGGAACGGGTGGGATTGGGTTTCATAGCGGTGCCTCCATTACAGTTTTCGGAAGATGTGGACACGGAAGGCGATGCGGCAGTCCAGGGTATCCAGAGCCGCCAGCCGCTCCGCGCCCGCCTTGGGGGTCTTCCAGTAGTAGGGGGTCATCTGGAACAGGGCGTGGATGTCCGCCTGGCTCTCCAGGGTGACGCGGGCGTCCACCGGGACGATAGCGTCGTAGGTGAAGCCCTCGTAAGGGGTCTCCTTCTCCTCGTTGGGGTAGGGCCGGTCGTAGAGCACCTGCTTCAGCTCCCACAGGTGGTCCGCCGCCGGCACCACGTAGAGGAACACGCCGCCGGGCCTCAGAACCCGCCGGAATTCCTCAATGGCCAAAGGGGAGAAGCAGTTCAGCAGCACGTCCACGGTCCCGTCCGTCACCGGCAGGTGGTAGGAGGATGCCACCGCAAACTCCACCTGTTTTTCCCGTTTGGCCGCCAGCCGGAGAATGGATTTGGAGATGTCGGTGCCCGCCATCCGGGGCGTTTTCCCGGCGGAGAGCAAGGCCTGGAACACCCCGGCGGTGTAATAGCCCTCGCCGCAGCCGGTGTCCAGAAGGGTGGGAGAATCCCCGGTACGGGCTAAAATTTCAGTACAGAGCGTATTCAGCAGCGGGGCATAATACCCTTTGGAGAGGAATTCCCGCCGGGCGGCGGCCATGCCCTTGTCGTCGCCGGGGGCGGCGGAGTGCTTCTGGTTGGGGGGCAGCAGGTAGGTGTAGCCCTCCCTGGCGATGTCGTAGCTATGGCCCTTTTCGCAGCGGCAGGCGTGGGCCTCCCGGGTCAGGGCCCCGCCGCAGACGGGGCAGCGGAACAGGCTGGTCATGGCGTTCCCCCCTCCCGGATGGTGACGTTGTTGATCCACTTCCGGCTCCGCAGGCGGTGAATGCCCCAGGGCATCTTGCAGAAATTCTCCGACTGGATGGCAAAGCACACCACCGCCAGGGGCGCGTCCAGCACCAGAGCGGTGAGGAAGGACAGCGACACGGCGATGCCCCACTGGCAGGTGAGATCAATGACGGAGGCCATTCGGGCGTCGCCGCCGGCCCGAAGGATGCCGGTGATGTTGGTGATGTCGAAGGCCTTGGGGGGCAGCATACAGATCAGCACCACCGCCATGATGGAGGCGATGCGGAGCGACAGCCCCTCCAGGTGGAACAGGGGGAAGACCCAGGGAATGAACACGGTGGGCAGCAGCGCCGCCAGCACCAACGCCACCGTCAGACCCACCAGGAAGGAGACAATCAGCAGGCAGCAGCCCAGAGAGTAGACCTCCTCCTTCTCAGCGCCCTCGCCGATGCGCTTGCCCACGATGACGGAGGCGGCTCCCGCCACGCCGAAGCAGGCCACGGTGGCGAATTTTTCGATGTTGCCCATGACGGCGTAGGCCGCCAGGATGTCGGCGCTGACGGCCATGTGGCCCATGATAGCGGTCATGACGGAAATGCCCAGGCCCCACAGCGTCTCATTCACCAGTACAGGGGAGGAGTATTTGGCGAAGTCCCGCCAGATGGCGGCACCGGGCCGGAGGATGGCGGCGGGCCGCAGGGGCACCCGGCGGCTGCGGAGGGCGTAGGCCAGGGTGATGAGGAACTCGGCGATCCGGGAGAGGAGGGTGGCCACGGCGGCGCCCACGACCCCCAGGGCGGGAGCGCCCAACTTTCCGAAAATGAGGACGTAATTCAAGATGGTGTTCAGCAGCATGGAGACACCGAAAACGGTCATGCCCATGGCTGGGTTCTCCGTGCTGCGCTGCATGCCGATGTACACGGAGCTGACGGCGTTGAACACATAGCTGACGCCCACGATGCGGACGTAGGGCGCGCCCAGCTCCGCCAGCAGGGCATTGTCCGTCACCAGGGCCATGACGCCCCGGGGGAACAGCAGCAGCGCCAGGGCCACCGCCGAGGAGATGGCCAGGCCCGCGTACAGCGCCGCTCCCATGCAGCGGTTGACAGCGTCGATATTGCCCTGGCCCCAGTACTGGCTCACCAGCACGGTGAGGCCGCTGATCAGGCCCAGGATGATGATCTGCACCAGGAAGATGGGGGTGTTGGCGGCGGTGACGGCGGACAGCTCGTTCTGTCCCAGCAGGCCCACCATGAAGGTGTCCACGAAGCCCAGGGAGGTGGTGATGAGGTTTTGCAGGATCAAGGGAAGGGCCAGGCGGAACAGCCGCTTGTAAAAGCCGCACCCCCGGCGAAGATGGTTGAACATGGTAATATCCTTAATTGGTAAAATTTTAATCATTTTTGCCGCGGCACGCCCCAGGGGGGCCTCTCTTGCCGCTTTGCGGCAATTCACCTTCTGTGCGTGGCAAAAATACCTTGATTTAGCCGCCTTGGGCGGCGATCACCAGTGACCGATGTCACTGGTGGTGAGGTGGTTAGGAGGGGAGCCAGCTCCCCTCCTAAAGTCCCTCACAGCATGGGCATTCGGGTATCGTGATGCCTGCGGAGGGCCTCGGCGCAGGCGTCGATGTCCGCCTCACTGGTCTCCGGGCCGAAGCTGAGGCGGATGACGCCGCCCGCCGTCCGCTTGGGCAGCTTCAGCGCCGCCACCACGTGACTGGGCTTGCCCTGGTGGCAGGCGGAGCCGGCGGAGATGCAGATGCCCTGGGCGCTGAGGTCCGTGACAATGTTCTGGCTGGGCCAGCCCGCCAGGGACACGGAGAGGATGTGGGGCGCGGCGCCGCTCCCCACCACCTGAAGGTCGGGGATGGAAGTGAGCTTTTCTTTGGCGTAGGCCTTGATGTGGGCCATGTGGGCCAGCTTCTCGTCCAGATGGTCCATCCGCAGCTCCACCGCCTTGGCAAAGCCGGCGATCTGAGCCGTGGCTTCGGTGCCGGAGCGGAGGCCCGCCTCCTGGCCGCCGCCGGGCAGCAGGGGCCGGGGGTTCCGGACCCGGGGGCCGATGTACAGCGCGCCCACGCCCTTGGGGCCGCCAATCTTGTGGCCGGAGATGGTGATGAAATCCGCTCCCAGGCCACTGGCGGTGAAGGGCACCTTCAAAAAGCCCTGGACGGCGTCGGTGTGGAGCAGTGTCTTGGGGTTTTTCGCCGTCAGGCCCTTGGCGATGTCCGCCACGGGGAAGATGTTGCCGGTCTCATTGTTCACCAGCATCACGGAGACGAGAGCCGTATCCGGCCGGACGGCGGAGAGCACCTGCTCCGCCGTGATGTCTCCGTTTCCATCGGGGGCGAGATAGGTCACCTCATAGCCCTGCTTTTCCATCCACTTGCAGGCCTCCAGCACGGCGTTGTGCTCCACCGCCGTGGTGACGATGTGGCGCCCCAGGTGCCGGTTCTGCCAGCAGGCGGCGGTGATGGCCCAGTTGTCGCCCTCGGTGCCGCAGGAGGTGAAGAAGAGCTGCTTCGGCTCGCAGCCCAGCGCCCCGGCCACGGTTTTCCGCCAGTCCTCCACCTGTTTTTTCATGTCCAGGCCCAGCTGGTACTGGGAGCTGGGGTTGCCGAACTGGTTCATCAGAACCTCATACATGGTATCCGCCACCTCCCGGGGAACGGGGGTGGTGGCGGCGTGATCCAGATAAATCATAGGGATAACTCCTTTTCTTGGGACTTGCCCTGAAGAGAAAATGAACGTATAATACAAGAAAACGTACCATCAGCTGACAAGGGCAAACACGGGTTTTCGGGGCTGAAATCATATCCGGCTTCGTCATCCTCGTTACCGGGCGCCAGCCCGGCTGTCGCGTCTTTCTCGCTGGCAAGCGTATTTGTCCTTGTCAACTGATGGCATTTCACTATTATATAGAGGAATTGCGAAAAGCGCAAGGTGAAACCACAAAAGTCCTTGCCTGGAGAAACGGGTATGCTGAAACACGCGAAAAACGGACAACTTGCCATGGACGGCACCACCATGGACTATGTCTCCTTCGGCGAGGGGGACGAAGCGCTGGTCATCCTCCCAGGACTGGGGGACGGGCTTCGGACCGTCAGAGGCATGGCCGTCCCTCTGGCGGCCATGTACCGGCGGTTTGGGGAGAAGTACCGGGTATATGTGTTCAGCAGGAAGAACCCACTCCCCCGGGGATGCTCCACCAGGGACATGGCGATGGACCTGCGTACCGCCATGGAACATCTGGGCATCCGGCGGGCGGATCTGATGGGAATCTCCCAGGGAGGGATGATCGCTCAGCACTTTGCGGCGGATTTCCCGGAGCTTGTGGGGCGGCTGGTGCTGGCAGCCACGGCCTCCCAGCCAAACCCGGTACTGGAGACGGCTGTCTCCCGCTGGATCGGCCTGGCGGAAGAGGGCCGGTACCGGGAACTGATGCGGGACAACGCGGAGCTGATGTACACGGAGGCGTATCTCCGGCGGCATCGGCTGGCGCTTGCGGCGGCGGGGCGCTTCGGCAGGCCTGCCTCCTTTGAGCGGTTTATCGGGATGGCGGAGGCCTGCCTCCGTCACCGGTGCTGTGATCGCTTGTCCTTGATTCGGGCAGAGACCCTGGTGATGGGCGGCGAAAAGGACCGGGTAGTGGGTCCCGGCGCTTCCCGGGAGCTGGCGGCGGAGATCAAAGGAAGCCGCTTGGTCATGTATCCCCAATACGGACACGCCCTGTATGAGGAGGCGGCGGATTTCCAGGAAACAGTGCTCCGCTTTTTGGGCCGTGAGACCTTCCCAATCCCGGATGGGAAACGATAAAATGATAGTAAGGTAGAAAAAACCATGAAAGTTGCTATTTACACCCTTGGATGCAAGGTGAATCAATACGAGACCCAGGCCATGGAGCAGGAGCTCCGCCGCCGGGGCCATGAGGTGGTGCCCTTTACCGCTGCGGCGGACGCCTACGTGGTGAACAGCTGCTCCGTCACGGCGGTCAGCGACCAGAAATCCCGGCAGATGCTCCACCGCATCCGCCGGGAGCACCCGGCGGCGGTGGCCGCCCTGTGCGGCTGCTACCCCCAGACCCATGTGCGGGATGTCCGGGAGCTGGACGTGGACCTGATTGCCGGCACCGGCGACCGGGTGGGCTTCATCGACCTGCTGGAGCAGGCGGTGGAGGAGAAACGGCCCATCGAGGCTATCGACCGGGCCTTCGACCGCCGGACCTTCGAGGTGCTGCCCGCCGGCGGCCTGGGGGAGCGGACCCGGGCCATGCTGAAGGTGGAGGACGGCTGCGTCAACTTCTGCACCTACTGCATCATCCCCTACGCCCGGGGACCGGTGCGGTCCCTGCCCCTGGACAAGGCGGCGGAGCAGGCGGCGGGCCTGGCCGCCGACGGCTACCGGGAGATCGTCCTGACGGGCATTGAGATCTCCTCCTGGGGCAAGGACCTGAAAAACGGCCAGACCCTCATCGACCTTATCGAGGCGATCTGTCACGCCGCCCCCGGCGTCCGGGTGCGGCTGGGCAGCCTGGAGCCCCGGACCGTCACCGAGGACTTCTGCCACCGGGCCGCCGCCCTGCCGGACCTGTGCCCCCAGTTCCACCTGTCCATGCAGAGCGGATGCGACGCCACGCTGAAGCGGATGAACCGGAAGTACGACACCGCCCGTTTTGCGCAGTCTGTCGCGCTTTTAAACCAATATTTTGACCATCCCGCCATCACTACTGACATGATCGTGGGCTTTCCCGAGGAGACGGAGGAGGAGTTCGCCCAGAGCCTGGCCTTCATCCGCACCTGCGGCTTCGCCCAGATGCACATCTTCCCCTACTCCATCCGCCCCGGCACCCCGGCGGCGGAGATGCGCCAGGTGCCCAAAAGCGTGAAGGAGGACCGGGCCCGCCGGGCCGCCGCGGCGGCGGAGGAGATGCGGAGCGTGTACCTCCGGGACTGCGTGGGCCGGGTGTACCCGGTGCTGTTCGAGCAGCCCAAGGGAGACAAGTTCTTCGGCCACGCCCCCAACTATATGGAGATACTGGTGGACGGCGAAGACCTGCACAACGTGGTGAAGAACGTCCGGGTCACTTCCACCGACGGCGACGTACTGTTTGGAGAAATCGAGGAGTGAATGATGAAGAGCCACTTTTTCGCCTATATCTCCCGGATGCGGTTCATCCAGCGGTGGGCCCTCATGCGCAACACCGCCCCGGAGAATGTCCAGGAACACAGCCACCAGGTGGCCGTCCTGGCCCACGCCCTGGCGGTCATCCGCAAGGAGAAGTTCGGCGGCACCGCGGACCCCGGCCGGGTGGCCGTGGCGGCGCTGTACCACGACGCCAGCGAGATCCTCACCGGCGACATGCCCACCCCCATCAAGTATGACAACCCCGCCATCCGCAAGGCCTACAAGGATGTGGAGGCGGTGGCGGAGGGGAAGCTGCTCCGCATGCTGCCCCAGGAGCTGCAAACCGTGTACGCCCCCATCCTCACCCCCACGGACCCGGAGGTCACCCAGCTGGTGAAGGCGGCGGACAAGCTCTCCGCCTACATCAAGTGCGTGGAGGAACTGAAGGCCGGCAACAACGAGTTCCGGGAGGCCGCCGCCCAGACCCGGCGGGCCCTGGAGGCTTACGAGCTGCCGGAGGTGGCCTATTTCCTGGAGACCTTCATGGACAGCTTCGCCCTGACGCTGGATGAGTTGAAATGACCGTGAAAAAGACGCTGAAAGCAGCGGCGGCCGTCACGGGAGCCGCTGCCCTGACCACCGCTGCCGGGGCCTGGTGCGGCTACCGGGTCGCCTTCCGGGGAGACCCCCGGCGCCAGTCTCCCATCCGGGAAATTCCCGGGGGGAAGGACTACGACGATTACCGGGACCGAATGCTGAAAAACATCGACACCCTGCTGGAAACGCCCTATGAGCGGGTCACCATCCGCTCTCACGACGGGCTGAAGCTGGTGGGAAAGTTCTACGAAGGGAGGCCCGGCGCGCCGCTGATCCTGTTTTTCCACGGCTACCGCTCCACGGCAGAGCGGGACGGCAGCGGCGGCTTCCAGCTCTGCCGGGAAAAGGGTTGGCACATTCTGATGCCGGACCAGCGGGCCCACGGGGAGAGCGAGGGAAAGACCATCACCTTCGGCGTCCGGGAGCGGCAGGACTGTCTGGCCTGGGCCCGGTACGCCGCCTATCGCTGTGGTTCGGAGACCCCCATCTTCCTATGGGGCATCTCCATGGGCGCCGCCACGGTGCTGATGGCCGCCGACCTGCCCCTGCCGGAGACGGTGCGGGGCATCGTGGCCGACTGCGGGTACGACACCCCGGCGGGGATTTTGAAGGAGACCCTCCGCCGCTGGCACTGGCCCCTGTTTCCCATGTATCCCTTCGCGGCCCTGGGGGCCCGGTGGTTCGGGGGCTTCCGGGTGGACGAGGCCTCGGCCCTGGACTGTGTACAGCGGACCAAACTGCCCATTCTGCTGATCCACGGTGAGGCGGACCGGGTGGTGCCCTGTGACATGGCCCGGGCTCTGCAGGAGGCCTGCGCCTCGCGGGTGGAGCTGCTGACGGTGCCCGGCGCCGGCCACGGCATCAGCTGGTACGTGGACATGCCGGCTTATCAGGAGGCCCTGCTGCGGTTCATGGAGGAGCATATGGCATAAAAAACGGAGGTGCGTCCGCACCTCCGCTCAGCTTGTCGAAAAACCACTGCTTAAAGCAACTGGGTTGCATTTTGCAGG
>CAMCDX010000041.1 GCA_945873695.1 uncultured Clostridia bacterium
ATTTTCCTACCTGGGGCCTTTTTTGTGTTGTCCGTACAATCTGGGGCAGTTCAGGAAACGGAGGGTGTCTTTCGTATGCGGCAAACACTGTCAGCCGGCGCTTACAGCACGCTCATCAGGTTGAAGGCCAGGATCAGGCCGGAGAACACGATGGAAACGGTGGAGCACAGCTTGATCAGGATGTTCAGAGAAGGACCGGAGGTATCCTTGAAGGGGTCGCCCACGGTGTCGCCCACGACGGCGGCCTTGTGGCAGGAAGAGCCCTTGCCGCCGTGGTGACCGCTTTCGATATACTTCTTGGCGTTATCCCAGGCGCCGCCGGCGTTGGACATGAACACGGCCATGGCGAAGCCGGTGACGGACACGCCGCCCAGCAGGCCCACGACGCCCAGAGGCCCAAGGATCAGGCCGGTGGCGATGGGGACGATGATGGCCAGCAGAGCGGGGGCCACCATCTCATGCAGGGCGCCCTTGGTGCACAGGCCCACGCAGGAGGCGTAGTCCGGGTCGGCCTGGTATTCCATGATGCCGGGGATCTCCCGGAACTGGCGGCGGACCTCCACGACGATGGACTGGGCGGCCTTCTGCACCGCGCTCATGGTGAAGGCGGAGAACACAAAGGTCAGCATGGCGCCGATGAACAGGCCCACCAGCACCAGAGGATTGGTCAGAGACAGGTCCAGGGTCTCAGGGGTCTTGGTCTGCACGATGTCAACATAGCTGACCAGCAGAGCCAGGGCGGTCAGAGACGCGGAGCCGATGGCGAAGCCCTTGCCGGTGGCGGCGGTGGTGTTGCCCAGGGAGTCCAGGGCGTCGGTGCGGTTCCGGACTTCTTCAGGCAGGCCGCTCATCTCGGCGATGCCGCCGGCGTTGTCGGCCACGGGGCCGTATGCGTCGGTGGCCAGGGTGATGCCCAGGGTGGACAGCATGCCCACACCGGCAATGCCGATGCCGTACAGGCCCAGGCCGAATTCGATGTTGCCGCCGGCAGCGAAGAAGCTGACGATGACGGCCACGGCCACGATGAGAATGGAAGCCATGGTGGACTTCAGGCCCAGGGAGATGCCGCCGATGATGATGGTGGCGGAGCCGGTCTCGGAGGCGGCGGCCAGTTCCTGGGTGGGCTTGTAGGTGTCGGAGGTATAGTACTCGGTGAAATAGCCGATGGCGCAGCCGCCGATCAGGCCGCACAGGATGGCCACATACACGCCCATGTTGCCCAGGATGACCCAGGTCAGCGGCGCGGCCAGAATGGCGGCCAGAATGGCGGCGGTGTAAGTACCGGTCCGCAGACTCTTCAGCAGGGACTCCTGGGTGGCGTCCTCCTTGGTCTTTACCAGGAAGGAGCCCAGGATGGAGCAGAGGATACCGCACACGGCCAGGGCCAGAGGCAGCAGCATGCCGCGGAAGCCATAGCCGGCCACAGCGCCCAGGGCGAAGGTAGCCAGGATGGAACCCACGTAGGACTCGTACAGGTCAGCGCCCATGCCGGCCACGTCGCCCACATTGTCGCCCACGTTATCGGCAATGGTAGCGGGGTTGCGGGGGTCATCCTCGGGGATGCCGGCTTCCACCTTGCCCACCAGGTCAGCGCCCACGTCGGCGGCCTTGGTGTAGATGCCGCCGCCCACACGGGCAAACAGCGCCATGAAGGAAGCGCCCATGCCGTTCATGACCATGATGTTGCCGATGGCGCTGGGATCGTCAATGCCGCAG
The DNA here is from genome assembly GCA_945873695.1 of uncultured Clostridia bacterium. GTDB lineage: Bacteria > Bacillota > Clostridia > Oscillospirales > Oscillospiraceae > Oscillibacter. Next base: position 1,717 of record CAMCDX010000041.1, read on the forward strand.
GCATAGCGCAGGATGCAGAACCACATGGTGATATCCAGCATTCCCAGGCCCACCACGGTGAAGCCCATGACGGAGCCGGAGGAGAAGGCCACCCGCAGGCCCTTGTTCAGGCTCTCGGAGGCCGCCTGAGCGGTACGGGCGTTGGAGTTGGTGGCGATCTTCATGCCGATGAAGCCAGCCAGCATGGAGAACACACCGCCGGTGACAAAGGCGAAGGGGGTGAACTTGGACAGCATCTCTCCGCCGGTGGCGAAAGCCATGACCAGCAGAGCGATGAATACGACGACGAACACTTTGAAGACAGTTGTGTACTGCTGCTTCAAGTACGCGTTTGCGCCGGAGCGGATGTTTGCCGCGATTTTGCGCATCTTCTCGTTGCCCTCCGAATAAGAGAGCACTTTTTTAGCCTGCATCCACGCGAACAGGCCAGCGATCAGTGCGCCGACGAAGCCGATCCAGAACAGATTTTCCATGATTTCCACTCCTTATTGGTTTGGTTTGTTTTTCAGTGCTCCATTATTCTAACACACGTGAACGTTTTTTCAAGTAACTTTTACATCTCTTTTTACGCAAACGTTGTAATTTTTACGTTTTAGCTAAAAATTCCAGATTGATCCTATAAAAAATGTCACTATATCCAGGAAAATTTTCGTAAATTTTGTTATTTCATAGCGCAAATCCTGATATTTTTTTGACAAAAAGGCCTTCCCCGGCTGCTCCAGCCGGGGAAGGTTCCCTCTCTTTTCTGAAATTTGCGTGGTTTTGCGTGAAATTTGCGCAGATTTTGCGCTTTAGCCCAAAATCTGAAAATCTGTGAACACCCAACGGTCCTCCACCAGCTCGTAGGGGATGGCGCCGCATTCGACGCCCACCACGTTGGACTCCCAGTCCAGGAGGTCGGCCGTCACGTTGACCACGTAGCTGGTCTCGCCGGTTTGCTCCACCCGGGCCCGGACCTCTCCCCGCTCTTCGTCCCGGCTCCGGCCGACAGGTCCCGCATATAGTGCCCCGTTCACATTCCGGTACAGCGGCTGCTCGCCGCCCGTTTCCAGCAGGCGGTCCGTGACCCCCTGGGAAAAGCTGCCCCGCAGATAGGTCCGCAGGTCCTCCATGTCCTCGATGCCGGGGTACTCCACCCGCCGGTAGATCCGGCCGTCCAGTGTGACGCTCTCCTCCCCTGTGGGCAGGGGCGAGTCCTCGAACCAAGCGTAGACCTCTGCCGCCCGCTCATAGGCCGCCAGGATCTCCTCCTCGCTCATGGGCCGGGCCTGGGCCTCCGTCTGCGCCGCCGAAAAATGCGCTTCCTGCTGCTCCCCCGCCACCGCCGAGGCGGCGGCCTGCTGGGTCTCCGCCGGAACGGCCGCTTTCCCAAAGGCGTCCGATTCCGCGGCACAGCCTGTCAGAAGCAGCACGGCAAGAAGCAGCGATACGGTTCTCTGTCTTTTCATATCCTCTCTCCCCCAGTCGCCAGGCCCACACAATGCCCGGCAATTAAAGGTTTTCTTACGATAAGGGTATCATATTTTTTTCGGAAAATCCACGGTCTTTCCCCTGTTTTCCCGTTTTTTCGCAAAAAAAGCCCACGCTTCATCAGCGTGGCTCCCGTATATTCTCCTCTCTTACCGTTCGCTGCGGTCCCAGGTATCGCCCTGGAAGATCAGGTCATCCACATCGCCGGTGGTCAGCAGGTCTTTCCACATCATAGCTCACGCCTCCTTTCCTCATGATGTCAGTTATAGGATAGCAAATTTTTACCACCACTACAAGGCGTTTTCCACACATTTAACAAAAAGTTCATCATAATTTGTAAGTTTCGCACATGCCGCTCTCCTGTTTTTTCTCCCCGAAAAAAGTTCTTTCACGCCCTCCCGGCAAAATCACAGAAAACCGCCGATTTCCGGCTGTCATTCTGTGCTTCTTTGTACATTTTTCCCCTCGCACAGGGCCATTCACCTATGATATAATAAAACTCCAGTACGAACCAAGTCTTTTACGCGGGTTTTTCCCGCTTTTGATGTGAGCGGCGGAGGGGGCCGCGACTATGGCAAAGCACCCACGAAACCGCCGCCTGTTTCGGACGCTCCGGCGTCTGCTGCTGGCAGTCATCCTGTTGGGCGCCTTCCTCCGGTGGAGTAATACTTCCCTGGAGACCGCGTCCTTTGACCTGACCTTCACCGACCTGCCGGCGGGCTTTGAGGGCTGCCGGGCAGTAGTCCTCAGCGACCTTCACACCGCCGAATTCGGCGTCGGCAGCCAGCGGCTCCTGGAGGCCGTTCAGGAGGCTGAACCAGACTACATCTTTCTCACCGGCGACCTGCTGGACCAGTACCGGCCGGTGCCGGAGGGGTACGTGGAGCAGCTGGCGGACAGTCTTTCCGCCATCGCCCCCACCTACTACATCACCGGCAACCACGAGTGGGCACTGGGCGGCGTACCCGCTCTGAAGGAGCTGCTTATCACCCACGGCGTCACGGTCCTGAGCAATCAATTTCTGCCTTTGGAGCGAGATGGGGACACCATCGTCCTGGCGGGTATCGACGACCCCAACGGCTACGCCGACCAGAAGACGCCGGAAACGGTGGCCGCTGAGCTCTACGCTGCCTGCGGTGACCCCTTCTGGGTGCTGCTGGCCCACCGAAACGACCGCTTTGAAAGTCAATACAGCCTGCTGGGGGCGGACCTGGTCATCTCCGGCCACGCCCACGGCGGCATCATCCGCCTGCCATTTCTCGGTGGGCTCATCTCCCACGACCTGGAACTGTTTCCCGACTACACCGCCGGTCTCCACGAGCAAAACGGTTCCGCCCTGTTCGTCAGCCGGGGCCTGGGGAACGTGGGTGCCTCCTTCCGGCTGTTCAACCGGCCGGAGGTGGCGGTACTGACGCTGCACAGAGGATAAACGAGAGGTTCTTATGACCGAATTTCACGCCGGACAATTTGATATCGCGGTTATCGGCGCGGGACATGCCGGCATCGAGGCGGCTCTGGCCGCCGCAAGGCTGGGGATGGAGACCATCGTGTTCACCATCAACCTGGACGCCGTGGGCAACATGCCCTGCAACCCCGCCATCGGCGGCACCGGCAAGGGCCACCTGGTCCGGGAGCTGGACGCCCTGGGAGGCGAAATGGCAAAGGCCGCCGACGAATGCTGCATCCAGTACCGGCTTTTGAACAAGGGCAAGGGCCCCGCCGTGTGGAGCCTGCGGGCCCAGGCCGACCGCCGGAAGTACCAGGAGCGGATGAAGCACACCCTGGAGCGGCAGGACCATCTCACCGTCCGCCAGGGCGAGGTGGTGGAGCTCCGTGCGGAAAACGGCGCTGTCAGCCAGGTGGTGCTCTCCACCGGGGCGGTGTTCGATGTGAAGGCCGTCATTCTGGCCACCGGCACCTATCTGGCAGGCCGGACCATCATCGGCGAATGTGTGGAGGACTCCGGCCCCGACGGGATGCATCCCGCCCGGCGGCTGACGGATTCCCTTTTGAAGCTGGGTCTGCCCCTGCGGCGGTTCAAGACCGGCACCCCGCCTCGGGTGAATGCCCGGACGGTGGACCTCGACGAAATGGAGGTCCAACCGGGAGACACCCTGCCGGTGCCCTTCTCTTACGCAACCAGCCGCCAGCCGGAGAACCAAGCCGTCTGCTGGCTGACCTGGACCACGGAGGAGACGAAGCGCATCGTTCAGGAGAACCTGGACCGGGCGCCCATGTACTCCGGCCTCATTGAGGGCATCGGCCCCCGGTACTGCCCCTCCTTTGAAACGAAGATCGTCCGGTTTCCTGACAAGCTCCGCCACCAGCTGTTCGTGGAGCCCATGGGGCTGAACACGGAGGAGCTGTACATTCAGGGCTTCTCCTCCTCCATGCCGGAGGACGTGCAGGTGCAGATGCTCCACAGCGTGCCGGGCCTGCGCCGTGCCGTCATGACCCGGCCCGCCTACGCCATCGAATACGACTGCATTGACCCCCTGGCCCTCCGGGCCACCCTGGAAGTCAAAGCGGTGCCCGGCCTGTACGGCGCGGGCCAGTTCAATGGCTCCTCCGGCTACGAGGAGGCCGCCGTCCAGGGGTTCGTGGCCGGCGTCAACGCCGCCCGGAAGCTGAGGGGCGAGGGCGACTTTATTCTCTCCCGGTCGGAGAGTTATATCGGCACCCTGATCGACGACCTGGTTACCAAGGGTACCAATGAGCCCTACCGCATCATGACCTCCCGCAGCGAGTACCGCCTGCTGCTCCGGCAGGACAACGCCGACCAGCGGCTGACGAAGCGGGGATACGAGATCGGGCTGGTCTCCGAGGAGCGGCTTCGGGCCGTGGAGGAAAAATACGACCAGGTGGAAAAAGAGATCAAACGCCTCACCCACACCGGCGCGTCTCCCTCTCCCGCCCTGTCCGCCTTTTTGGCGGAAAAGGGCACGGCGGACGTCACCGACGGCTGTCCCATGATCGCTCTGCTGCGGCGGCCCCAGCTCCACTACGGCGAGCTGGCCCCCTTCGACCCCACCCGGCCGGACCTGCCGGCGGATGTCACCGAGCAGGTGGAAATCCGCGTAAAATATGAGGGATACATCCAGCGTCAGCAAAAACAGGTGGAGGACTTCCGAAAGATGGAGTCCCACCGGCTGCCGCCGGACCTGGATTACAACGCCATCCAGGGACTTCGGCTGGAGGCCCGGGAGAAGCTGAGCGCCATCCGTCCCCTGGACCTGGGCCAGGCCAGCCGCGTCAGCGGCGTGTCCCCGGCGGATATCACGGCGCTGATGATCTGGCTGGAGAAGTGACCGGCCTTTTGTCCCTACGTTATAAACCGGGCGTACTGCCGCGCCCGCAGCATATAGGAAGGAAAGAACTCCATGATCATTGATTTGACCCACACCATCACCCCTGAGACCTTTGTCTATCCCGGCACCCCGGCTCCCGCGTTCTCCTCCACCCGCACCATCACCCGGGACGGCGCCCGGGAGACCCTGCTGCAGATCGGCTCCCACACCGGCACCCACATGGACGCCCCCCGCCACATCCTGCGGGACGGCTGCGGCCTGGACCAGCTGCCGCCCTCCCAGTTCTGTGGCCGAGCCGCCGTTATCGATGTATCCCACCTGGGTGCCGGCGCCGTCATTACCGCTGACTTTCTTCGGGCCCAGAACGGCTATCTCCGCACTGCCGATTACGCTCTGTTCTACACCGGCTGGGAAAAGAAGTGGGGCACCGAGGCCTTTCTGGGTGAGCTCTTCCCCGTTCTGGACGCGGAAGCGGCCCGGTATCTGGTGTCCTGCGGTCTGAAGGGCGTCGGCACCGACGCCATCAGCGTGGACCCCTTGGCTGACGGCACCTTTCCCGCCCACCACGTGCTGCTCAACGGCGGCCTGGTCATCGTGGAGAACCTGTGCCTGAAAAAGCTGGTGGGCCGGAATGATGTCATGTTCTTCGCCCTGCCTCTGAAATTTGAAAACGCCGACGGCGCTCCCGTCCGGGCCATCGCCGAGTTCCGGGACTTCCCTGACGCCGCCGAGAAGGAGATGCTGCAGGAATGAGGATGTTTCTGGCCATTCTGGTGTGCAAGCTGGGCCGCTTTGTGGGCAAGCTGGTGGGCAAGGGAAGCTCCATGCCCGGCAAGTTCGCCCTGAAGATCTGCCCCGATATCCTGGCCCGGGTGCGGCTGCCGGAGCACATCATCGCCGTCACCGGTTCTAACGGCAAGACCTCCACTGTGGAGATGATCGCCGCCATCCTCCGCGCCGGCGGCAAGACCGTGGTGTACAACGAGGAGGGCTCCAATCAGATCGAGGGCGTCACTACCTTGGTGCTGACTCACGCCACCTTCGGCGGAAAGGTCAAGGCCGACGTGCTGCTGATCGAGTCGGATGAGCGGTACGCCGCCCACAGCTTCAAGTTCTTCCATCCCACCCAGTTCGTCATCACCAACCTGTACCGGGACCAGCTGACCCGGAATGGCCACCCGGAGTGGGTCTACGACGCCATCCTGCCCGCCATTCATCCCGACACGGAGCTGATTTTGAACGCCGACGATCCCTTGTCCAGCTGCTTTGCCATCGGCCGCGACAAGGTGAAGTGGTTCGGCCTGGACCACTGCTCCTTCGACAGCGAGGCCCCCACCGGCGTCTACCACGACGGGGCCTACTGCCCGGTGTGCAAGGCCCCCATGGAATACGACTACGTCCATTATAACCACATCGGCGCCTACCGCTGCACGAAGTGCGGCCACGCCAGGCCCGCCACGGATTACACCGTGACGGCGGTGGACCTGGACCAGGGACGGCTGACCATTGACGACAGCGTCACCATCGACCTGGCCTTCCGCAGCATCTACAACGTGTACAACATTCTGGCGGCCTACGCCGCCTGCCGGGAATGCGGCATCGCGCCGGATACCATCGCCGGCGTCATCAACAACTATATTCTCAAGAACGGTCGGATGCAGAAGTTCACCCTGGGGCGGCATCACGGCACCTTGTTGACCTCCAAGCACGAGAACTCCATCGCCTACGACACCAATCTGCGGTATATCGCCTCCTCCAAGGCGGACTGCGCGGTCCTCATCATCGTGGACGCTGTCTCCCGGAAGTATTTCACCAGCGAGACCAGCTGGCTGTGGGACATCGATTTCGACCTGCTGAACCGCGATCATGTAAAGCGGGTAATGCTCTATGGCCGGTACGCCAACGACCTGGCGGAGCGGTTCAGCTTTACCGGCATCCCCCAGGAGAAGATTGACGTGGGCGAGGACATCCTGGAGGCCGCGGCCCTGCTCCAGGATCACGGGGACGAGGACCTGTACGTGGTGACCTGCTTCTCTGACCGGGACAAGCTGCTGGACCTCCCCGCTGTGGAAAAGGAGGCGTGAACATGGACATCAGGATCTTTCATTTCTATCCCGATCTCATGAGCCTCTACGGCAGCTACGCCAACGTGGCGGTGCTGAAGCGGTATCTGGAGGCACTGGGCTGCGCCGTGTCGGTGGAGCGGGTCCTGCCCGGTCAGACGACCGACCTGACCGGCGCCGACTTCCTCTTCATGGGCGCCGGCACGGAGCGGAGCCAAAAGGCCGCCCTGGCAGATTTCCTCCGGTACGGCGAAGCGGTGAAGACCGCCGCCGAAAGCGGCGTGACCATGCTGTTCGCCGGCACCGCCATGGAGCTGCTGGGCAAATCCATCACCGACGATACCGGCAAGGTGTACGACGGCATCGGCCTGGCAGGGTTCACCGCCGTCCAGGGAAAGAAGCGGTTCGTAGAGGACGTCTACGGCCACACGGACCTGTACCCTGAGGCTGTGGTGGGCTTCATGAACAAGTGCTCCGTCATCCAGGGCGTGGAAACGCCCCTGCTGACGGACCTGGCCCTGGGCTTCGGCAACAGCGGCGGGAAGACCCCCGAGGGCTTCCACTGGAAGAACGTGTTCGCGTCGGAGCTGACAGGCCCCATTCTGGTGAAGAACCCCCGGCTGCTGGACAAGGTGGCGGAGGCCATCTACGGCCACCGGGGCGAGGCATTGCCTGAAGCCCGGCCGGTGGACCGCTGGGCGGAGGACGGCTACGCCATCACGGCGGAGCAGCTGAAGCTGCGGAGTGAAAAGTGAATTCCATCAAAGAAGGACCACGGGCGTCTGCCCGTGGTCCTTTCAGCTTGTCGAAAAACCACTGCTTAAAGCAACTGGGTGGCATTTTGCAGGGGGGAGTACGAGGGGGCGGGAGCCCCTTCGTGTGGAATCAAATGCCTGCAAAAAGCCTGCGCCAGCAGGCGTTTGCGCCGCGCAGCGGCAGATTTTCGGGCAGCAGAGCGGCCAGAAAATCGAGGTATTGTGAAGGCGTCGAAAAAGTCCGACGGACTTTTTCGACAGCCTGGAAGGACCACGGGCGTCTCTGCCCGTGGTCCTTTTCCGTTTATTCCGTGTCGCTGAGGATCTCCTTGTGCTTATCCACCACGCTGATGGACAGATCCTCCGCACTCTCCGTTCCCGGGTCCTCCAGCACTTGGAGGAGGGTGGGGGACATGTAGACGGTCTTCAGGCGGTCGCCGTCCACCGTTACCTTGCAGTAAGGCGTAAAGTTCTCGCCGGAGACGTACCAGACCTGGCCGTTGTGGCTCAGGCTCCGAATGGTGATGGGCACCGCGCCCATCACCATCTCCGTTGGCTCATAGGGCGTCTCCCCGTTATACAAGTAGTCCTGGCCGTACAGCACGTCGTATTGCAGCATCCGCAGGTCCAGGCGGTATTCCGCGTCCTCCCGGCAGAACTGGTGGAAGCCGTTCATCACGCCGGTGGTGATGCCCAGGCGGCCCAGCACCACGGCTGACAGCTGGTAAGAGGTCAGGTCCTCATCTTCCTTCTGAAGGCCGAAGTTGTCCCAGATCACGTAGCGGGTGCGGTAGAGATTTCCGCTGGCCATGTCCGCCCCTTTCAGTCCCAGGGAGGGCAGGTGGTCGCCGTAGAGCACCAGGACGCTCTTCTCCTTCCGCCGGGACAGGGCCTCCGTCAGCTGGCCGATAAATTCGTCCATCTCATGGATCTGATTCCCGTAATACTCCATGGCGTAACGGTACTCCTCATCGGGACAGGACACCACCGTAATGACCGGGTCCTCCAGCACCCGCTCCGCGGGGTACTTGCCGTGACCCTGGACAGAAACAGTGAACACCAGGTCCGGCTGGTCCTCGGTGGCGTCCAGCGCCTTGAGGATCTGACTGGTAAGCACTTCGTCCTTGGCCCAGTTTTTGGGGGTGGTCTCCACCTTGGGCATATACTCCAGAGAGGTGAAATCGTCAAAGCCCATGTTGGGATACACCCGGTTGCGGCCATAGAAAGCGGCCTGATGATTGTGGATGGCGTGGGCGGCGTAGCCGTTCTCCTTCAGGTCATAGGCCACAGTCTCCACAGCCCGGTCCATCAGGCAGGTCTTGTAGGGATACTCGCCGGGGCCGAAGGATCGGATGCTCATGCCGGTGAGGATCTCGCACTCCGTGTTGGCGGTGCCGGCGCCCACCACCGGCACTGTCAGGCGGCCGGAGGAGTAATTCTCCGTCAGGGCCGTCCAATTGGGCACCGGGTCCTCCGACAGCTCCAGCCCCCGGATCTCCGCCGGGTCGATGAAGGACTCCAACTGGACATAGATCACGTTCACGTCAGTCTGCGCGGCGGACGGCGCGGCCGCCGCCCGCTCCTCCACGGTCTCCCGGATATCACGGACCGCCTGGGCGCTGTAAGCGTCGGGACGGCGGATGCCCTTGTTCAGCCAGGTCTGGAGGAAGCAGTAGGAAAAGCCGTAGTCCTCATAGGCGAAGGCCAGGTTGGAGAACACCGTGGACAGCTGATTGGTCTGGAACGCCAGTGCCCAGCCGCCGGCCAGGGCGCCGCCGCTGACCGCCAGGGCCGCCAGGCCGGAAAGCAGGCGCCGCTTTCCGGAAACGCTGTTTTTCGGCCCCTTCCACAGCAGCAGGGCCAGCCCTGCCGCCAGCACCGCCACCGCCGCCGCCAGCAGCACCAGGTACCCGCTGGAGAGGTAGTTGGGCAGGGTGTCCAGGCCAGTGTTCAGCACCGTCAGATCCGCGGCGGTGAAGGGAGTCATCCGATTCAGGAGGATGAAGCCGTTGGCGCCGCCGCCCATCAGCCACACCGCCGACACCAGGGCGCACCAGAACACCCGGCGCCGCAGGAAAAACGCCGGCGCCAGCGTCAGCAGTACGATGAGGACATTGACCAGCAGCGCCAGGGGCGCGTTTTTTATGAATTCCAAAAAGGCGCCAGGACCGTCGGTGAAGGCTTTGTGGTTGAACAGCTCCACCACGGTGGTGACCGCCAGGGCCAGCAGTGGGATGCAGAAAAGCGCCCTGTTTTTCCGAAGAGTCTCAGATTTTTGACGCATGATACGACCTTCTTTCGGCAGAGATTATAGCGCGCCCCGCCTATCAAATCCACTGATTTCTTGCAAATTTTTTCGTCAAACTTTACAAAAATTGTTGTATCAAGTCAAAAAAAGGACCACGGGATTTCTCCCGTGGTCCTCAGGCTGTCGAAAAAGTCCGACGGACTTTTTCGACGCCTTCACAATACCTCGATTTTCTGGCCGCTCTGCTGCCCGAAAATCTGCCGCTGCGCGGCGCAAACGCCTGCTGGCGCAGGCTTTTTGCAGGCATTTGATTCCACACGAAGGGGCTCCCGCCCCCTCGTACTCCCCCTGCAAAATGCAACCCAGTTGCTTTAAGCAGTGGTTTTTCGACAAGCTGAAAGGACCACGGGCAGACGCCCGTGGTCCTTTTTGTTTGGAATTGGCAAATTACTCCGCGTACATGGACTTCAGCTTCAGCAGGTGCTGATACCGCTCCATGGCGTTCTTCTCGTTGCGCTCGAACAGGACGCCGGCGCGCTCGGGGAACTCGCGGGTCAGACGGCTGTAACGGGCCTCGTTCATCAGGAACTCCTGATAGCCGCCAGCGGGCTCCTTGGAATCCAGAGTGAACTTGGCGCCCTCGGCGGCGGGGTTGAACCGGAACAGGTTCCAGTAACCGCACTCGACAGCCTTCTTCATTTCCTTCTGGCAGTTCATCATGCCGCCCTTGATGCTGTGCATCTCGCAGGGAGCGTAGCCGATGATCAGGGAAGGACCGTGATAAGCCTCGGCCTCCTTGATGGCCTTCAGGGTCTGAGCGGGGTTGGCGCCCATGGCCACCTGGGCCACGTAGATGTAGCCATAGCTCATGGCGATCTCAGCCAGGGACTTCTTCTTGATCTCCTTACCGGCAGCCGCGAACTGGCAGACCTGACCGATATTGGAGGCCTTGGAAGCCTGTCCGCCGGTGTTGGAGTAGACCTCGGTATCGAAGACGAAGATGTTCACGTCCTGACCGGAAGCCAGAACATGGTCCACGCCGCCGAAGCCGATATCGTAAGCCCAGCCGTCGCCGCCGAAGATCCACATGGACTTCTTGCACAGGTATTCCTTGTCGGCCAGGATGGTCTTGCTGTACGGGCAGTCGGGGTCGGCCTCCAGGGCGGCGACCAGCTTGTCGGTGGCGGCCTTGTTGGCGTCATAGCTGTCCATGGTGGCCAGATACTCCTCGCAGGCAGCCTTCTTGGCGTCGTTGGTGGTCACACCGGCCAGCTCCTTGACCTTATCGGCCAGACGGTTGCGGATGGCCTGCTGACCCAGGAACATGCCCAGGCCGTGCTCAGCGTTATCCTCGAACAGGGAGTTGGACCAAGCGGGGCCGTGGCCGGCCTTGTTGGTGCAGTAGGGAGAAGTAGCGGCGGGACCGCCCCAGATGGAGGAGCAGCCGGTGGCGTTGGAGATGTACATATGATCGCCGAACAGCTGGGTGATCAGGCGGGCATAGCTGGTCTCGGCGCAGCCGGCGCAGGAGCCGGAGAACTCCAGCATGGGCTGCTTGAACTGGCTGCCCTTGACGGTGTCGTCCTGCATGTCCTTCTTCTCGGCGACTTCAGCCACGCAGTAGTTGAACACATCCTGCTGAGCGGCTTCCTGCTCCTGGGCGACCATGGTCAGCGCGTTGACGGGGCAGACACCCACGCAGACGCCGCAGCCCATGCAGTCCAGAGGAGACACGGCCATGGTGTACTTGTAAACGCCCTTGCCCTTGCCGGCCTTGACGTCCACGATCTTGGCGGCGGCGGGAGCCTTGGCGGCCTCCTCCTCAGTCAGAGCGTAGGGACGGATGGTGGCGTGGGGGCAGACATAAGCGCAGTTGTTGCACTGGATGCACTTGGCGGAATCCCAGGTGGGGACGGTCACAGCCACGCCGCGCTTCTCGTAAGCGGCGGCGCCCAGCTCAAACTGGCCGTCCACGTGCTTGACGAAGGCGGAGACGGGCAGGCTGTCGCCGTCCATCTTGCCGACGGGGTTCAGGATGGTCTTGACCTGCTCCACCAGCTCGGGCTTGCCGGCCAGCTGGACATCCTCAACGGTGTCAACGGCGTCGGCCCAGTCGGCGGGCACGTCAAACTTCTTGTAGGCGGTGGCGCCGGCGTCGATGGCCTTGTGGTTCATGTCGACGACGTCCTGGCCCTTCTTCAGGTAAGAATGGGTGGCGGCGTCCTTCATGTACTGGATGGCCTCGGACTCGGGCATAACCTTCGCCAGGGAGAAGAAGGCGGACTGCAGGATGGTGTTGGTGCGCTTGCCCATACCAATTTCCTTGGCCAGGTCGATGGCGTTGATGGTGTAGACCTGGATGTTGTTCTTGGCGATGTAGCGCTTGGAAGCGGCGTCGAGGTGATGGTTCAGCTCCTCATCGCTCCACTGGCAGTTGATCAGGAACACGCCGCCGGGCTTCACGTCGCGGACGATGGGGAAGCCCTTGGTGATGT
>CAMCDX010000042.1 GCA_945873695.1 uncultured Clostridia bacterium
ACTCCCCCTGCAAAATGCAACCCAGTTGCTTTAAGCAGAGGTTTTTCGACAAGCTTAGGCGCCGCAAAAGCGGCGCCTGTTTCAGCGCCTGCCCTTTTGGCAGGCACTTTTTTGCCCTGAAACGACACGGGACCCGCGCCTCTGCCAAAGCGCGGGTCCCGTGCCATAGAAGGAAAGGAGAAACAGAAGGCGTATCACGATTGGCAATGATACGCCGCCGAAAGCAAGCTCAGAATTTTACGATGATATCCAGCAGGATATCGGCGCTGACGTCGCCCTTGTCGGAGGCGTGGTTCATGTGGTTGTAGATCTCCCGGTATTTCAGGATCTTCTTGATGTCGTCCGTTTCAAACAGCTCCGCGATGGACTTGTGGAACTGGACGTTCAGGGTGTTCTCCAGCTTTTTCACCTTGGTGGCCTCTGCGTACACCGCCTGGTGGTCCTTCTCCAGGTTCTTCATGCACACCACCAGGCCGTCCGCCATCTTCAGCAGGGTCCGGGCCATGGCCAGCAGGTTGGCGTCGGGCCGGATGTCGTAGATCCGGGCCTCTTTCACCGTGGTCCAGGCGTAGTCCGCCAGGTCGTCGATGGAGGAGGAGAGGCGGAACAGGTCCTCCCGGTCGATGGGGGTGATGAAGGTGCGGTTGATGTCGTCCACCAGCTCCCGGCGGACGGCGTCGGCCTCTTTTTCCTTGGCCTTGACGAAGTCGCCGTTTTCCTGGGTGGGGTCCTCGCAGAAGCGGCACAGGGCCTCCACCGCGTCCCGGATCACCTGGGACTGCCGGATCAGAAGGGCGTAGAAATTGAGACTTTCCTTACGTTTGAACATCAGAAAGCACTCCTTTTATCAGAAAATCATAGAGAATACGAAGTAAAGGACGGCACCCAGGGCCCCGGCGATGGGGATGGTGATGAACCAGGACATCAGGATCTTTCCCGCCATGTTCCAGTGGACCGCCTTGTACCGCTCCGCGGAGCCCACGCCCATGATGGAGGAGGAGACGATCTGGCTGGCGGACACCGGCGCGCCCAGCAGGGAGGCGGTGAGGATGACCGTGCCCGCCGTCAGCTGGGAGGCGAAGGAGTGGATGGGCTGGACCTTGTAGATGCCGGTGCCCACGGTCTTGATGATCTTGAAGCCGCCGAAGGCGATGCCGCAGGACAGGCACAGCGCCGCGCAGGCAATGGCCCACACCGGGATATCAGTGGTGCCGGCGCCGCAGATGCCCAGCAGGATCATCACAATGCCGATGGACTTCTGGGAGTCGTTGTAGGAGTGATTGAAAGCCAGGAAGGTCATGTTCAGCCACTGGGCGTAGGTGAAGAACTTGTTGACGCCCACGCCGGCGTGCCGGGTCAGCAGCAGGAGGAGCTTCAGGATGACAAAGCCCACCGCGAAGCTGATGGCGGGGGTCAGGAAGATCATCAGGACCACCTTTCCCCAGAAGTAATTCCAGGAGATGGCGCCGGTGCCGAAGGCCGCCATGCCGGCTCCCACCACGCCGCCGATGAGGGCGTGGGAGGAGGATGCGGGGATCCCGAACCGCCAGGTCGTCACGTTCCACAGGATCGCGGCCAGGATCCCCGCGGTGATGAATGCCAGCGCCGTACTCTGCGCGCCGGAGTCGGTGTAGAAGGCTTCGCCCACCAGCTTCTTGATGGTGTCCGAGACGCTGGAGCCGATGATGAGGATGGCGAAGGGGGAGAGGAACTCCACCACTGCCGCCCAGGCCAGCGCCGGATGGGGCTTCATGGCCCGGCTGGCGATCAGCGTCGCCACCACGTTGCAGCCGTCATGGAAGCCGTTGACGTATGTAAAAACAAAGATGAAAAAGGTGAGCACCCAGAAAGAAAGACCAAGCTGCACAGCGTCACGACCTCTCTGCCGAAGCAACGCAAACGTTTTCGAAAAAATCAGAAAGAAAACCCCCGAAATCATTCAGCGGGGATGGTTATATTATGCGATAGTACCTGTGAAAAGTCAATAGCCAATTGGCAAGTTTGACAAAATCAATAATTTCAAAGAAAATTCGCTGTGCTATTTTACGAAACAACGCTCAAACGTTTGCGAAAAACCGGCCAAAAACCGCCCTCTCCGGCCGGGAGAGGGCGGCGTCGCTGCGGTTCAGGCGGGCTGGGACATCGCTTTCAGGGCCCTCAGCTGGATGGGGATGGCGCAGGCCAGGGTCAGGAGGTCGGAGACCATCTGGGTCATCTGGATGCCTGTCAGCCCCAGCAGGGCGGACAGGATCCACACCAGGGGGATGAAGAAGATGCCCTGCCGGGCCATGGCCAGGAAGGTGGCCGGCACGGTGCGGCCGATGGTCTGGAGCATCATGTTGCTCATGACCACCCAGCCCTGGAAGCAGAAGGTGACGCACTGGAACCGCAGAGCGGCGGTGCCGCAGGCGATGACCTCCGGGCTGTCCCGGAACAGGGCCACCAGATGGGGCGCGAAAATGAAGCCCAGGGTGCCGACGGCAAAGAGGAAGGCCGTGGAGGTCTTGACGCAGAACCAGAAGCCCTCCTTCACCCGGTGATAGAGCCTGGCGCCGTAGTTGAAGCCGCACACCGGCTGGAAGCCCTGGCCGAAGCCGATCATGGCGGAGGCGCCGAACATCATGATCCGCTGGACCACGCCCATGGCGGCGATGGCGGCGTCGCCGTAGGGCTTGGCCGCCAGGTTCAGGCAGATGGTGGCGATGGAGGCCAGCCCCTGCCGGGCCAGGGAGGGCAGGCCGCCCCGGATGACCTGGGAATAGTAGGACCATTTCAGCTGCACCCGGGAGGCACGGATCCGGAGGTTGCCGCCTCTGCTGCAGCCCACCAGCAGCAGGCAGAAGCTGATGAACTGGCTGATGATGGTGGCCAGGGCCGCCCCGGCCACCCCCATGCCGAACACGAAGATCAGCAGCGGGTCCAGGGCGATGTTCAGCACGGCGCCGGAAGTGATGCCCACCATGGCGTAGGCGGCGCTGCCCTGGAACCGCAGCTGATTGTTCAGCACCAGGGAGGCCGTCATCCACGGCGCGCCCAGCAGGATGAAACGCAGATAGGCCTTGGCGTAGGGCAGGATGGTGTCCGTGGAGCCCAGCAGATAGGCCAGGGGCTCCAGGAAGATCTGGCCCAGCACGCAGATGACAAGACCGGTGGCCAGCGCGGAGAAAAAGCCGGTGGCGGCCATGTTGGAGGCTTCCTCATAATGGTGCTTTCCCAGCTCCCGGGAGATGAAGTTGCCGCTGCCGTGGCCGAAGAAAAAGCCCACCGCCTGGATGATGGCCATCAGGGAGAAGACCACGCCCACGGCGCCGGTGGCGCTGTCGCTGTCCAGCATGCCTACGAAAAAGGTGTCCGCCATGTTGTAAAAGGCGGTGACCAGCATGCTGATGATGCAGGGGAGGGCCAGGTGGCAGATCAGACGCCCCACCGGCTCCTCCGTCATTTGGTGAAATTTTTGTTCCTGTTTATCTTCCATGTATGTTCCTCAGACGCTTCCTTTTGTGATGATGTCATTATAGCACAGATTTCAAAAAAGATAAAGGGACTTTCCGAAAGAGACCCGCCGTGGTACACTGGGGCAAAACGGAAAAGGAGGCACGTCAATGGAGATCACACCCGCGTTTTTGGCGGAGCTGCCGAAGATCGAGCTGCACGTCCATCTGGAGTCCACCATGCCCGGTGAAATGCTGGAGCGGTTCGCCGCCCGGCAGGGCCGCCGCCTGCCCCGCCCGGCGGCGGAGCTGTACCACTGCTCCGCCGAAGACCTGAGCGATTTTTTAAAGTTTCTGGACAGCATCTGCGCCTATGTGGGGACGGAGGAGGAACTGGCGGAGGCGGCGGAGCACCTGTCTCTGTCCAGCCGCCGGGAGAAGATCCTCTACATGGAGGCCATCCTGAACCCCACCCACTGGCCTCAGTTCACGGTGCCGGAGCTCATCCGGGCCGTGACGGCGGGCTTCGACCGGGGCCAGGCCGCCGGCGGCGCCGACTGCCGCTTCATCCTGTCCCTCTCCCGGACCCAGACGGCGGCGGAGGCCGTGGCGCTGGTGGAGGCCATGAAGGCCCACCGGACGCCCCGGCTGGCGGGCCTCTCCATCGACGGCAACGAGGCCCTGACGGGCCTCACCGGGCAGCGGTTCCGGCCCGCCTTTCAGGCGGCGGGGGACGCCGGCTTCGGCCGGACGGTCCACGCCGGGGAGAGCAGCGGCCCGGAGGGCGTCCGGGACGCCCTGGACCTGCTGGAAGCGGACCGGCTGGACCACGGCGTCCGGGGGGCGGAGGACCCGGCGCTGCTTCGGCGGCTGGCGGAGGAGAAGGTGCCGCTGAACGTCTGCCTGACCTCCAACCTGACGCTGCTGTACCGCCGGCCGGAGGACCATCCCCTGCGGCGGCTGCTGGACGCCGGAGCGGCGGTGACGCTGAACCGGGACGACCCCACCTTCCTGGGGGGATTGACCCTGACGGAGGAGCTGGGCCGGGCGGCGTCCTTCGCCGCCATGAGCCGGGAAGAGCTGCTGGCGTGCCAGCGGACGGCGGTGCGGGCCGCCTTCTGCGGTGAGGAGACGAAAGCGGCCCTGCTGGCGGCTCTGGCGGAGTTTGAAGGCTGCCGCTGACAGGGACGGACCCTCCCGCATAGACTGGGATAAAGCCCGGGGAAAGCGCGCCGCCGGGCATCATTTCCTGAAAGCGAGGGATCCGGTTTGCATATCAGCGAAGCCTATGAGCATGAGCCCCTCCTGTCCTACCAGGGGGAGGGCGCCTGTCCCCTGAGCGGCTGCGACAAGGTGGGGACCCAGTGTGTGGACGTGGCCGTGCCGCTGACGTTCACCCCCACCGCCGTGGTGGGGACTATCAGCGTCAGCTGTCAGGGCGGTCCGGAGATCGCCTGCGTCACCGGCGATGCCGGCGGGACCTGTACGATCACCATGACCCAGCGGGTCTGCGTCTCCGTGCCTGTCCGGTACGGCGTGACGCTGGCCTGCGACGACCCCACTATCCGCTGCGCCGAGAACTGTGTGGGTTCGGCCAGCTGCTGAAAAAACCGGGAGCCATCGGCTCCCGGTTTCATTTTTTGCGGGTCAGGGTTTTTCCGGCGTCTCCTGGCCCTGGGCGGCGGCCTGGCGGGCCTGCTCCTCCTGGCGCTTGGTCATGCGCCACAGGGTGGTCCGGCTGACGCCCAGCTGGCGGGCCAGGTCCTTTTTCTTCACCACCGGCGGCAGGACGAAGGGCGCCTCCCCGGCGCTCTGGGGCTGGGGCTGGGGGGATTGGGGCTCGGCCTGAGGCCTGGGACGGGGAGAGGCGGAGCCCTGGGCGGGGAAGAGGAAGTGCATCTCCCGCAGGGCCTCCTCGTCGATGCCCCGGCCGCTGTTCAGGACCACCAGCCGCTCGCAGACGTTCCGCAGCTCCCGGACGTTGCCGGGCCAGGCGTAGCGGCGGAAGATCTCCTGGGCGCCGGCGGTGAGGGCCGGCGGGGCGTGGCCCATTTCCGCGGCGAAGATGCGCAGCTGGCTCTCCATCAGCGGCAGGACGTCGTCGGGCCGCTCCCGCAGCGGAGGAATGGAGATCTCCAGGGCGTTGAGCCGGTACAGCAGGTCGCTGCGGAACTTGCCCGCCTCGATCTGCTGGTAGATGTCCACATTGGTGGCGGAGATCACCCGCACGTCCACCGGGATCAGGGCGGTGCCGCCCACCCGGCGGATCTCCTTCTCCTGGAGGACCCGCAGCAGCTTGGCCTGGAGGGTCACGGGGATCTCGCCGATCTCGTCCAGGAAAATGGTGCCGTGGTGGGCCCGCTCGAACAGGCCCACCTTGCCCTCCTTGGAGGCGCCGGAGAAGGCGCCGGGCTCGTAGCCGAACAGCTCGCTCTCCAGCAGGCTCTCCGGCAGGGTGGCGCAGTTCACCGCCACGAAGGGCTGGGACTGCCGGCCGCTGGCGGAGTGGATGCTGTGGGCGAAAAGCTCCTTGCCGGTGCCGGTCTCGCCGGTGATGAGGATGTTGGAGTTGGCCAGGCTGAAGCGCTTGGCGATCTCCACCTGGCTGCGCATCACCGGGCTGACGGCGATGATGTCCCGGAAGGAGTACTTGGCCGCCAGGCCCCGGAGAGCCAGGTCCCGGCGGACCTTCCGCTCCTCCTGCAGGATGCGGGTGGCGGCGCTGGTGGTGATGAGGGTGCCGGTGCCGGAGGCCTCGCCGGTGATGAGCTTGTACTTCACCAAATACTTCTGTCCGCCCAGGTTCAGCAGGTTCTCGTCGCCGTTCCGGCAGGGGTGATCCGGGCTGCCGATGAAGGTCAGGGCGGGGTTGATGCCGTCCACCCGGCAGCCCCGCCACTCCGGCACGAAGGCCAGCTGGTAGAGCTGATAGGCCTGGTCGTTGGCCTCCAGCACGTGGCCGGTCTCGTCCACGGCCAGCACCGCGTCCTCGCTGTTGTCCAGGATCATGCGGATGATGTTGCTCTTGGTCCGCTCGGTGTTGATGCTGCGGGCGGCCTTCAGCGCCTCCGCCATGGCGCGCTCCACCGTCTCCATGCGCATTTTGATATAGATGTGGGGGATGCCCCGGTCCCGGCAGAGATTGGTGACGGTACCGCCGCTGACAATGGCCTCGATCCCGTCCCGCTGGCAGGCATCCACCGCCTCCCGGGCGCTCTGCTCGTCCACCACCTCGTACAGGTGGATGTGGGCGTGGCAGAACTCCTCCAGACCGGGCAGGATGGACTGCAGCTCGTCCCGCTTGATGCAAAGGCCGATGGAGCGGGGGTGGTAGGTGTCCCGGCACTCCTGCAAAGCCTCCAGGATGTCCGTGCCGTCAAAGTTCAGATTGGTGACGTGCTTGTCGGGATACAGGGCGCAGAGGGTGCGGTAGGTGATGCCCCGGGCGACGATCACGTCGTAATTGGACAGCTGCCCCAGCGCCTCCGGCGTGCCGAAGTAATGGGCCACGTCGATGTGCACCTCGCTGTGCTGGAGGTGCTGGAGACGGTCCTTGACGGTATTGATCATGGTGGGGAAGGGGACGAACAGGATGACGTTTACCATGGGAGGGCCTCCTCTCAGGATCAAAAAGTGGGAGCGGGTCCGAATCCGGACCCGCTCCCATCATACTACAAAATTCGGTTCAGCTCAAGAGAAATCAGCTCAAGCCGTTTTCAGCCATGTAGTCAGCCTCGTAGGCGGTGACATACTCGGTGGCGGCGGCGGTATCCTTGTACTCGTCGATCAGCTGATAGGTCTCCAGGTACTCGGTCTTCCAGGCCTCGGAGGCGGCCACCTTGCCCAGGGCGTCGGACCAGAAGGCCACGGCGGCGTCGCTCATGGCGGCGGGAGCGGCAACGCCGCGCCACACGGGAACTTCCACGTTCTCGTAGTCGCCGATCTCAGACAGGGTGGGGGCGTCGGCCAGGCTGCCGCTGAAGCGCTCGGTGGACAGGGCCAGGACGGGGCTCAGGTCGTCGGACTCCACATACTGGGAAGCGGCGGCGGGCTTGGAGATGACGAAGTCCACGTTGCCGCCCAGCGCGGCGGTGATGGCGTCGGAGGTGGAGTCGTAGGTGATGTAGCCCATCTGGTCCTCGGTCAGGCCCACCTCGGCCAGCAGCTTGTTGTAGGTGGTGATGTCGTCGCCCTTGGAACCGCCGATGACCACGAAGGTGCCGTTCTTGGCGGCCTCGATGGCGGCGGCAAAGTCGTTCTGGTCGTTGCCGGCCTTGGCGTAGTCGGTCTTGGCGTCAGAGCCGGGGCAGGAGAACAGCAGCTGCTTATCCACAGCCATGACGGCCAGGATGCGGAAGTTGGCGGCGCGGTTCTTGGTGTTGGTGACCATGGGCATCAGGTCGCCGGAGTTGAAGGTCAGCAGGGTGTAGTCGGCGTCGCCGGCCTTCATGGTGGCCACCTTGTTGCGGCCGACCTCGCCGGAGCCGTCGGTCTCGTTGGAGACCACGATGGTCTGGCCGTTGACCAGGTCGTCGTTCTTCATGATGTCGGAGATCTTGCGGGAGAAGATGTCGGAGCCGCCGCCGGCAGAGGAGGTGCAGATCCAGGTCACGGTCTTGGAGGGAACGAAGCCCTCGGATTCGGCGGAACTGCCGCCTTCGGTCTTGCCGGTCTCGCCGGAGCTGCCGCAGGCAGCCAGAGACAGGGTCATGAGCAGCGCAAGAGTCAGTGCCATCAGTTTCTTCATGGTTTCTTTTCTCCTTCTTTTCAATAATAATATTTCCATTTAATTGGAAAACAAAGGGATGGAGGTCAGGCCTGTGCCTTCTTGGCCCGCAGCTTCCGGCGGATGCTCTTGACCACGGGGGTCAGCACCAGCACCAGGAACACGGCCAGCAGCACCAGCTTCAGGGGGGAGTCAACGAAGATCCGCAGGCTGCCCTGAGAAGCGATGAAGGCCTTGCGCATGTTCTTCTCCAGCATGGGAGCCAGCACGAAGGCCAGCAGCATGGGAGCGGTGGGGAAACCGTTCTTGTCCAGCAGGTAGCCCACGATGCCGGAGATGAACATGACGATGACGCCGTACATGGAGTTGGAAGTGGAGTAGGCGCCCACGATGCACACGCAGGTGATGATGGGGATCATGTACTTCACAGGCACGCTGAGGATCTTGATGAGGAAGGGGATCACCAGGATGGCCACGGCCAGGGTGAAGATGTTGGCCATGTACATGGAGGAGATCAGGCCCCAGCAGAACTCGGGGTTGCTGTCGAACAGCAGGGGGCCGGGGTTCAATCCCCACATCATCAGACCGCCCAGCAGGACGGCGCCGGTGCCGGAGCCGGGGATGCCCAGAGCCAGCAGGGGCGCGAAGGCGCCGGCGGCAGCCGCGTTGTTGGCGGCCTCGGAGGCGGCGATGCCCTCGATGGCGCCGGTGCCCATGGGCTCCTCGCTTTTGAACTTCTTCTGCATGGCGTAGCCCACCATGGAGCCGGTGGTGGCGCCGGAGCCGGGCAGCACGCCCACGAAGGTGCCCATGACGCCGGAGCGGATGATGGGAGGCAGGATGCGCTTGAAATCATGGGCGGTGAGCATGGATTCCCGGATGGACAGCTTGGTCTTGCTGTCCTCGCTGGAGCGCTTCTTCTCGTCGGCTTCCCGCTCGTTGATGAGCTTGATGACCTGGGCGAAGCCCACGCAGCCGATGATGAAGGGCGTGAAGGGGATGCCGCCCAGCAGGTACATATTGCCGAATTCATACCGGGGCGCGCCGGACAGGGTGTCCATGCCAATGGAGGCCACCAGAATGCCCAGCATGGTGATGACGATGCCCTTGATGGGGTTCTCGCCGATCAGCCAGCTGATGGAAGTCATGGCGATCAGCAGGATCAGCGTCATCTCAGCGTAGCCGAACTTCAGGCCCAGGGTGGCAAGGCCGGAAGCGGTCAGGGTCAGGATCAGGATGCCGATGGTGCCGCCCAGGAAGCTGGCGACGTTGGCCGCCATCAGAGCCTGGCCGGGCCGGCCCTTCCGGGCCATGGGATAGCCGTCCAGAGCGGTGGTGATGGCCGGGGAGTCGCCGGGGATGTTCAGCAGGATGGCGCTGAAGGAGCCGCCGTACATATTGGAATAGTACAGGGCGCCCAGCATGATGATGGCGGTGGTGGGGTTGAACTTGTAGGTCAGGGGCAGCAGCAGGGCGCAGCCGGCCAGGGAGCCGATGCCGGGCATGGCGCCCACCACCAGGCCCAGGACGGCGCCCAGCAGGCAGACGCCAATGTTCTCAGGGGCGAGGGCCACCTGGAAACCGTTGAGCAGGGATACGAAGTTTTCCATGTCAGACCCTCCTTAGAAAATCAGATCGCCCAGCAGACCCACGGGGAAGCGGATCTGCAGCCAGGCGGTGAAGACGCCCAGGATGATGGCGGCCATGATGACCTCGATGATGAGGATGACCTTCCAGGGGGCGTGCTCCACGAACTTGAGCCAGAGGAAGATGTAAATGAGGCAGCTGGGCACCAGGCCGATGAGGAAGGTGCACAGGATGATGCCGGCGGCGCCCAGCATCACCATCAGCTCGTTGCGGTTGTACTTCACATCCTCGCTGTCCTTGTCCCGGGCAATCTGGATGAAGCAGGCGATGCTGGATGCCAGCAGCACCACGGCGATGATGATGGGGAAGAAGCCGGGAGTGGGCTGGTTTTTGTTCCAGAACCCGTAGTCCTTCAGACCCACGACGATGAACACCAGGGCGACGATGGCGGTGGCCAGGGGGATGATCGACCGAAGGTTGAATCCTTTCTTTTTGTTTTCCAAAATTGATCCCTCTCTTTATTTCATGTTTAGCCGTTGACTTTTTCACGTTTCGCCAGGACCATCTTGGCAGTGGTCCGGACGGCGCGCTCGAAGGAATCGGTGGTCACGCTGGCCTTGCCCACCTTATCGAAGGCGGTGCCATGGGCGCAGGTGGCGATGGGATAGGGCTGGCCGCCGGCCACGGTGATGCACCGCTGGAAGCCCACCAGCTTCAGGGCGATCTGGCCCTGGTCATGGTACATGGTCACCACCACGTCAAAGTCGCCGGCCAGGGCGCTGATGAACAGGGTGTCGGCGGAGTAGGGGCCGGTGACGTTCCAGCCGGTCTCCTTCACCACCTTTTCGATGGTGGGCTGGATGATGTCCACTTCCTCCCGGCCACACAGGCCGAACTCGCCGCAGTGGGGGTTCAGGGCGGCCACGGCGATGCGGGGCTTGTGGCCCAGGCTCTCGCCGGTGATCTCGCCCAGCTCGATGGCCTCCCGCAGGGTGGTCTCGGTCAGGGTGGCGCTGACGTCGCTGATGGGGATGTGGCTGGTGGTGCGGACGGTCATCAGATCGTCCATCATGTTGACCTCGCAGAAGGGAGTGGTCAGTTCAAAGGCGTGAGCCAGGTAGGTGTGCTCGCTCTCGTCATGCATACCGGCCATCTTCATGGCGCCCTTGTGGAAGGGACCGAAGACGAAGCCCTCGATCTTGCCGGCCTTGCACAGGTCGATGGCGGTGTCCAGCTGGTGCAGGTCGCCGGCGCCGCAGTACTGGTTGGCCTCGCCGTAAACCACCTGGTCGGGGTCCTGGTCCTTCAGGTCCAGCACGGGATAGCCCTTCTCCCAGTCGCACTGGCTCAGGTCGTCGATGACATAGTGGGGCACGTCGCCGCCCACCACCTTCAGACCGTGCTCAAACATCCGGATATCGCCGATGATAACGGGGCGGCAGTAGTCGGCATAGTAGTCCTTGACTGCCAGCATGGCAACCAGCTCCGGGCCGACGCCGGCGGAGTTGCCCAGAAGGACGCCGAGAATGGGTTTGTTGTTCATGATCGTTTCCTCCCTCTTGATTGAACCGCGGAACGGTTGTCTGGTTTCGCGGCGCACATTTCGCCTGAATATAAAGCAAGAATCGTGCCAACATGGCCGGGCGCGGAAAAAGAGACGCAAAAGGCCGGGGAGATTTGTCGATTGTGTTGCTTTTAACAGAACAGCTTTGTTAAAAATGCCACATAGTCAAAATGTCTGTTTTCCAGAAAAATCAAGGCCCTCCCGGGGGCATTTTCACAACAGCTGAAACAAAATGTTTAATGAAATGGCAAAATGAAACTATAAGTTTCAAAAACGTTTCAAAAATTGGGTGAAGGGTTGGAGATGTCTGAGAATAAAAGCGGACAACGCCTGTTTCATGGCGCGTTTCAAATGTTTCACCAAGCGTTGCCGGAGCCGGAGAGGCGCAAAAAGAGGTTGAAACTTTCGGGAAAACTCTGTATGATGATAAGTTGAAAATCCAGTGAAACACCCGATCAAGAAAGGATGGATCGATATGACCGCGTATCCCCAGATGACCGCCGAAGAACGCAAGGCGGAATACGCCCGTCTGCAAAAAGAATTTGAAGAACTGAAGGCCCAGGGGCTCAGCCTGAACATGGCCCGGGGCAAGCCCGGCAAGGCGCAGCTGGACCTGGTCAGCGATATTTTCGGCCTGATGCAGGCCCCGGAGGACTATGTCTCCGACGGCATCGACGTCCGGAACTACGGCGAGATGTCCGGCATCCCCGCCGCCAAGCGGCTGTTCGCCGAGATCCTGGGCTGCAGGCCCGCTCAGGTGTTCGTGGGCGGCAACTCCAGCCTCCAGCTGATGTACGACACCATCTCCAAGGCCTACACCCACGGCCTGCTCCACAGTGAGCGGCCCTGGTGCAAAGAGGAGACCGTGAAGTGGCTGTGCCCCGCCCCCGGCTATGACCGCCATTTCCGGGTCACCGAGTCCTTCGGCTTTGAGCTCATCACCATTCCCATGACCGACAACGGCCCCGATATGGACGCCGTGGAGGAGGCCGTGAAGGACCCCGCCGTCAAGGGTATCTGGTGCGTGCCCAAGTACTCCAATCCCGACGGCATCATCTACTCCGAAGAGACCCTCCGCCGCATGGCGGCCCTGAAGCCCGCCGCTCCCGACTTCCTCATCATGTGGGACAACGCCTACTGCATCCACGAGTTCGAGGGCGACTACGTGCCCTTCCCGGACATCCTCTCCCTGTGCGAGGAGGCCGGCAATCCCGACATGGTCTTTGAGTTCGCTTCCACCTCCAAGGTGACCCTGCCCGGCGCCGGCGTGGCCTGCTTCGCTACCTCCGAGGCCAACATGGCCTATATGGAGAAGCTGCTGACCGTCCAGGTCATCAGCTTCGACAAGGTGAACCAGCAGCGCCACGTGCTCTACCTGAAGGACAAGGCCCACACCCTGGAGCTGATGAAGCGCCACGCCGCCATCATGGCGCCCAAGTTCCGGGCTGTGGTGGAGACCCTGGACCGGGAGATCGCTCCCCTGAACATCGCCGCCTGGCGCCGGCCCAAGGGCGGCTACTTCGTGTCCCTGAACGCCATGCCCGGTACCGCCAAGCGGACCCTGGCCCTGTGCCGTGAGGCCGGCGTCACCATGACGGGTGCCGGCGCCACCTTCCCCTACGGCAAGGACCCCCAGGACAGCAATATCCGCATCGCCCCCTCCCTGCCCCCCGTGGAGGAGCTGGAGCAGGCCATCGCCGTGTTCTGCGTCTGCCTGAAGATGGCCGCTTTGGAGAAGCTGGGCGCATGAGATATTACGGCAGTGTTTACCGTCCCCCCTCCGAGGCGTACAGCCTCATCGTCCAGGTGACCTACGGCTGCAGCCACAACACCTGCGCCTTCTGCAGCATGTACAAGGAGAAGCGCTTCGCCCTCCGGCCCCTGGAGGAGGTGCTGGAGGACTTCCACATCGCCCGCCGCACCTATCGGAACGTGGACAAGGTGTTCCTGGCGGACGGCGACGCCCTGATCCGCAAGGCGTCGGAGCTGTACACCGTTCTGGACACCATCCGGGAGCTGTTCCCGGAGTGCCAGCGGGTCACCAGCTACGGCTCCCCCTCCAGCATCCGCGTCCGCACCGACGAGGAGCTGCGGACCCTGCGGGAAAAGGGCCTGACCATGATCTACATGGGCCTGGAGTCCGGCTGCGACGACGTGCTGAAGCTGATGCGGAAGGGCCACATGTCCGCGGAGATCGTTGAAATGGGCCAGAAAGTCCGCCGGAACGGCATGGCCCTGTCCGTCACGGCCATCACCGGCCTGGGCGGCCCGGACCTGCTGGAGCGCCACGCCATTGAGACGGCGGAGGCCTTCAACGCCATGAACCCGGAGTATATCGGCATGCTGACGCTGATGGTGGAGCCGGGCACGCCCCTGTACGACTGGGTCCGCCAGGGAGAATTCCAGCTTTTGACCCAGCCCCAGGTGCTCCGGGAGACCCGTCTGCTGGTGGAGCACCTGGACAGCCCCGGCAGTGTGTTCCGCATGAACCACGCCAGCAACTACCTGGTGCTGAAGGGCACGCTGAACCAGGACCGGGAGGCCATGCTCCGCACCATCGACACGGCGGAGCACGACCTGAGCCGCCTGCGGCCCGAGGCCTGGCGGGGACTTTGAGAAAATCAACAAGGACCATCCCGTGAGGGATGGTCCTTGCAGCTTGTCGAAAAACGTCTGCTTAAAGCAACTGGGTTGCATTTTGCAGGGGGAG
>CAMCDX010000043.1 GCA_945873695.1 uncultured Clostridia bacterium
CCTGCAAAATGCAACCCAGTTGCTTTAAGCAGTGGTTTTTCGACAAGCTGAGAGGACCGATTTCCAAACGGAAATCGGTCCTCTTTTCAGTCATCGGTACGGAGGCCTTTTTTGATGTCGCCGATATTGTAGGGGGAGGTCTGGTACACGCAGTAGTTCAGCCAGTTGGCGTACAGCAGGTGGGCGCAGCTCCGCCAGTTCATCACCGGCTTTTTGTCAGGGTCATCGCCGGGGAAGTAGTGTTTGGGCAGCTGGATATCCACGCCGGCGGCCACGTCCCGCATGTACTCCTTCCGCAGGGTGTCCCGGTCATATTCCGCATGACCCATCAGGAACACCTGGCGGCCCTGGTCAGTCTTGACGGCGTAGACGCCCGCCTCGGGAGAGGCGGCCAGGATCTTCAGCTCCGGCACCGCCTCAATGTCCGCCCGGTCCACGGTGGTGTTTCGGGAGTGGGGGACCCAGAAGGTGTCGTCAAAGCCCCGGAAGAGGATGAAGTTGGGGTCCTCCACCGTGTGCTCAAAGACGCCGAACAGCTTGTGGTCCAGTACCCGCTTGGGGATGCCGTAGTGATAATAGAGACCCGCCTGGGCACCCCAGCAGATGTGGAGGGTGGAGTGGACGTGGGTCTTGGACCACTCCATGATCTCACACAGCTCCGGCCAGTAGTCTACCTCCTCAAAGGGCATCAGCTCCACCGGCGCGCCGGTGATGACCAGGCCGTCGAAGGTGCGGTCCTTCACTTCGGCAAAGGTTTTGTAGAAGGCCAGCATGTGGGCCTGGGAGGTGTTCTTGGAGACGTGGCCGCTGGGGGCGATGAGCTCCAGCTCGATCTGAAGGGGCGTGTTGCCCAGGACCCGGGCCAGCTGGGTTTCGGTGTCCACCTTGGTGGGCATCAGGTTCAGCAGCAGGATCTGCAGGGGGCGGATGTCCTGGGTGATGGCCCGGGTCTCCGTCATGACAAAGATGTTCTCCCGGGTCAGGGTGCTGGTGGCTGGCAGTTGATTTGGAATTTTGATAGGCATGTCACTTCACCTGCTCCAGGGCCTGGGCAATGTCAGCGATCAGGTCCTCTTTGCTCTCCAGGCCGCAGCTCATGCGGACCAGGCCGGCGGGGACGCCGGCGGCCTTCAGCTGCTCGTCTGTCATCTGCCGGTGGGTGGAGCTGGCGGGGTTCAGGCAGCAGGTTCGGGCGTCGGCCACATGGGTCTCGATGGCAGCCAGCTTCAGATGCTTCATGAAGGTGCCGGCGGCTTCCCGGCCGCCCTTCAGCTCGAAGGACACCACGCCGCAGGAGCCGTTAGGCAGGTACTTCTGGGCGACGGCGTAGTAGGGGTCGTCGGGCAGGCCGCAGTAATTCACGTGGGCCACCTTGGGATGCTTGTGGAGGAACTCGGCCACCGCCTGGCCGTTCTCGCAGTGGCGGGGCATCCGCACATGAAGGCTCTCCAGCCCCAGATTCAGGTAGAAGGCGTTCTGGGGGGACTGGATGGAGCCGAAGTCCCGCATCAGCTGGGAGGTGCACTTGGTGATGAAGGCGCCCTCCTTGCCGAACTTTTCGGCGTAGGTGACGCCGTGGTAGCTGTCGTCAGGGGTGCACAGGCCGGGGAACTTGTCGGCGTGGGCCATCCAGTCGAACTTGCCGGAGTCCACGATAGCGCCGCCCACGGCGGCGCCGTGGCCGTCCATGTACTTGGTGGTGGAGTGGGTGACGATGTCGGCGCCCCACTGGAAGGGACGGCAGTTCACCGGCGTGGCGAAGGTGTTGTCCACGATCAGGGGCACGCCGTGGGCATGGGCCGCGTTGGCGAACTTCTCAATGTCCAGCACCGTCAGGGCGGGGTTGGCGATGGTCTCGCCGAAAACAGCCTTGGTGTTGGGACGGAAAGCGGCGTTCAGCTCCTCCTCCGTGCAGTCGGGGGCCACGAAGGTGACCTCTACGCCCATCTTGGCCATGGTGACGGAGATCAGGTTGAAGGTGCCGCCGTAAATAGAGGAGGAGGACACGATGTGGTCGCCGCAGGTGGCGATGTTGAACAGGGCGAAGAAGTTGGCCGCCTGGCCGGAGGAGGTCAGCATGGCCGCGGTGCCCCCCTCCAGGGCCGCGATCTTGGCGGCCACGTAATCGTTGGTGGGGTTCTGGAGGCGGGTGTAGAAATAGCCGTCGGCCTCCAGGTCAAAAAGCTTGCCCATATCCTCGGAGGTGGCGTATTTGAAGGTGGTGGACTGAATGATGGGGATCTGCCGGGGTTCACCGTTGCCGGGGGTGTAGCCTCCCTGGACGCAGGTGGTCTCGATGCGCTGGCTCATGATGATATCTCCTTTCGTGTTGGGGACGAAAAAAGGCTCCCGTCCCAAAGAAAACTTTGAGACGAAAGCCGTCAAAACTGCTTCCGCGGTACCACTCAAATTGCGCCGGCCTCACGGCACGGCACCCCTCTCAGGGCCTGACAGCCCCGCTGCACTGACGTAGCATACACGGGGAAGCCCTACCGGCGCGGCGCGCCCTCGAACTCCCGGCTCAGAAGCCATAGGACCTGGGATCGCCCGTCGCCGGCTCCCACCAGCCGCCGGCTCTCTGGAGACAAACGGTTCCGTCCCTCTTCATCATTGCTTTGTGACCATTATAAAAAGCCCGCCGCCGTTTGTCAACTGCGGATTTCCCGCCGGTTTCCCATCCCGGCGTGCATGCGGAGGACGGCGGATGGGGAAAATAAATTCCTTTCATTGAATCCCCGTCCATACTATGTTACAATAAGAAAACCGTTTATGACAGGACCGCCGGCGCTGTATGGCCGCCCCTGCCATCGGGAGAACGCTGGGCCGCCGGCTTGGGCGGCTGTCCGCGGAGGTCTGTATGAAATTTTGGAAAGCGGAACGGATCACCCCGGCCCGGATCATCATCCTGGGATTTCTGGTGATGATCCTGACGGGAACGCTGCTGCTGATGCTGCCCATCTCCACCCGGGAAAACGGCGGCGCCTCCTTTTTCGACGCCCTGTTCACTGCCACCTCGGCCACCTGTGTCACCGGCCTGGTGGTCCACGACACGGCCACCTACTGGTCGCCCTTCGGCCAGGCGGTGCTGCTGGCGCTGATCCAGGTGGGCGGCATGGGCGTGGTCACCATGGCCGTGGCTATTTTCATGTTTTCCGGACGGAAGATCAGCCTGAAGCAGCGGTGGGTGATGCAGGAGTCCATCTCCGCTCCCCAGGTAGGCGGCATCGTCCGAATGACCGGCTTTATCCTCAAAACGGCTCTGGCCATGGAGGCCGCCGGCGCGGCGCTGCTGGCACTGCGGTTCTGCCCCCAGTTT
This sequence comes from uncultured Clostridia bacterium, assembly GCA_945873695.1. Taxonomy (GTDB): domain Bacteria; phylum Bacillota; class Clostridia; order Oscillospirales; family Oscillospiraceae; genus Oscillibacter. The sequence goes on from CAMCDX010000043.1 coordinate 3,317, forward strand.
GGACTGGGCAAGGGCCTTTGGTACGCCGTGTTCCACGGAGTGTCCGCCTTCTGCAACGCCGGCTTTGACCTGATGGGGGAGAGCGGGCCCTACTCCTCCCTCACCGGCTATCTGGCTGACCCGTTGGTGATCTTCACGGTGTCCTTGCTGATCCTGCTGGGCGGCCTGGGCTTTCTGACCTGGCGGGATGCGGCGGACCACCGGTATCACTTCCGGCGCTATCGGTTCCAGAGCAAGCTGATCCTGACTACCACGGCGGTGCTGCTGGCGGGGCCGTTCCTGTTCTTTTTTCTGTACGAATTCCGCCAGCCCCAGTGGGCGGACCTGTCTGCCGTCCAGCGGTTTATGGCGGCGGCCTTTCAGTCGGTGACGCCCCGGACCGCGGGATTCAACTCCGTGGACTACGGCGCCATGAGCCAGCCCGGCCAGCTGTTGACCATCCTGCTGATGCTGGTGGGCGGCTCTCCGGGGTCCACCGCCGGCGGCTTTAAGACCACCACGGTGGCGGTGCTGTTTTTGTGCGTCCGGGCGGTGTTCCTCCGCCGGGGCACCGCCGGCTGCTACGGCCGGCGGCTGCCGGAGGAGACGCTCCGCAACGCCAGCGCCATCTTTTTGCTGTACCTGATGCTGTTCCTCACCGGCGGCATGGTGATCTGCTGTGTGGACGGCATCCCGCTGATGGGGGCGCTGTTTGAGTCTGCCTCCGCCATCGGCACCGTGGGCCTCTCTGCTGTGGGGACAGCCAATCTCTCGGCGCTGCCCCGGATGATCCTCATCTTCCTGATGTACTTCGGCCGGGTGGGCGGCCTGACCATGATCTACGCCCTGTCCGCCGGAAGCGCCATGGCCTCCCAGTATCCCCAGGAACAAGTGACCGTTGGATAAGAAAGGAAAGCTCATATGAAATCTGTGTTATTGATCGGGCTGGGCCGCTTCGGCCGGCACATGGCCCAAAAGCTCCAGGAGCTGCACCACGAGGTGCTGGCGGTGGACAATGACGAGCAGCGGGTCAATGACATCCTGCCCTACGTTACCAACGCCCAGATCGGCGACAGCACCAACGAGCAGTTCATTGCCTCCCTGGGAGTGCGGAATTTTGACATCTGCGTGGTGGCCATCGGCGACGATTTCCAGAGCTCCCTGGAGACCACGGCGCTGCTGAAGGAGTACGGCGCTCCCTTTGTGGTGTCCCGGGCGGCCCGGGATGTCCACGCCAAGTTCCTGCTGCGCAACGGCGCCGATGACGTGATCTACCCGGAGAAGCAGATGGCCAACTGGGCGGCGGTACGGTACAGCAGCGACCACATCTTCGACTACGTGGAACTGACCAAGGACCACTCCATCGTGGAGACGGCGGTGCCGGAGTCCTGGATGGGCAAGACGGTGGTGGAGCTGGCGGTGCGGCAGAAGTACCGCATCAACATTCTGGCCACCAAGCGGGACGGCGTTCTGGAAGCCCTGCCCGGCCCCAACCACTGCTTCCAGCCCGACGAGACCATGTTCATCCTGGGCAACGACAAGGATATCCAGAAGTTTTTGAATCACTGAGGAAACAGCCGCCTGCAAAAGGCGCAAAAAAGAGACATCCAAGGGATGTCTCTTCAGGCTGTCGAAAAAGTCCGACGGACTTTTTCGACGCCTTCACAATACCTCGATTTTCTGGCCGCTCTGCTGCCCGAAAATCTGCCGCTGCGCGGCGCAAACGCCTGCTGGCGCAGGCTTTTTGCAGGCATTTGATTCCACACGAAGGGGCTCCCGCCCCCTCGTACTCCCCCTGCAAAATGCAACCCAGTTGCTTTAAGCAGTGGTTTTTCGACAAGCTGAAGAGACATCCAAGGGATGTCTCTTTTTTGATCCGAGTGATAATACAGAACTTGAGGTTTCCGAAAAGGAATACCAAATCACAACCCAGCGCAGCGGTTGTGATTTGGAGAGGAGGAGCAGCGGCGTAAGCGCGCTCTGACTTTTACAAAAAAGTCAGAGCAAGCGATACAAAGCTTGCTCCGACGATGGTGCGCGAGGCGGGACTTGAACCCGCACGTCCGTAAAGGACACTAGAACCTGAATCTAGCGAGTCTGCCAATTCCACCACTCGCGCGTATCCATATGTAGTTAAGACCCCGAGGGGACCCACTGGAGACCTGCGTCTCCAGTGGGATTTTGGTGCGCGAGGCGGGACTTGAACCCGCACGTCCGTAAAGGACACTAGAACCTGAATCTAGCGAGTCTGCCAATTCCACCACTCGCGCATATGGCAGGGACAAAAGGGTAATGGTGCGGCTGACGGGATTTGAACCCACACGTCGATTCGGACACCAGCACCTCAAGCTGGCCTGTCTACCAGTTCCAGCACAGCCGCAAATTTGTTGTCCCCTGGAAAAGACTGCTTGATTATTATAGCCAGAACTCTCCCCAATGTCAACCTTAAATTTCGTTTTTCCCGAAAAAATTTTTTCCTCCGCCGGAAGGGGCTCCGGCGGAGGAAAACAGGCTATTTCAGCGCTGTTCCATAGGGGTGTAGGAGCGGTGTGCCTCCACGCACTCGTACCGGGGGCGGATCAGCTTGCCGCCCACGGACAGCTCCTCCATTCGGTGAGCGCTCCAGCCGGCGATGCGGGCCACGGCGAACAGGGGGGTGTACAGCTCCCGGGGAAGGCCCAGCATCTCGTAGACAAAGCCGCTGTAAAAGTCAATGTTGGTGGAAAGGGCGCTTTTGTGCTGCCGTTCCATCAGCAGCTCCTTGCCGATGCGCTCCACATTGGCGTACAGCTCCAGCTCCCGCTCCCGGCCCTTTTCCGCCGCCAGCTTGTGGACGTAGTCCCGGAAAACCTCGCACCGGGGGTCGGTGCGGGTGTAAACGGCGTGGCCCAGGCCGTAGATGAGGCCGCTGCGGTCAAAGGCCTCCTTATCCAGCATCTTGGTCAGGTAGTCCGCCACGCAGCCGTCGTCCTGCCAGTTTTTTACGTGGGTCTTGATGTCGGCCATCATCTCCATGACCTTGCTGTTGGCGCCGCCGTGGCGGGGGCCCTTCAGGGAGGCCATAGCCGCGGAGATGGCGGAGTAGGTGTCGGTGCCGGAGGAGGTGACTACGTGGTTGGTGAAGGTGGAGTTGTTGCCGCCGCCGTTGTCCGCGTGGAGCACCAGGGCCACGTCCAGCGTCCGGGCTTCCAGCTCGGTATAGCTCCGGTCCTCCCGCAGCATCCGCAGGAAGTTCTCCGCCGTGCTGAGCTCCGGCTTGGGCACGTGGATGAACAGGCTCTCGCCCGGCAGGCTGTACCGCCAGGCCTGATAGGCGTAGATGGCCAGCACCGGCATGTTGGCGGTAAGCTGGAGGCACTGGCGAAGCACGTTCTCCAGACCGATGTCGTTGGGCTTGTCGTCGTAGCAGAACAACGTCAGAACGGCCCGCTGCATGGTGTTCATCAGATCCTGGGAGGGCGCCTTCATGATGACGTCCCGGAAGAAGTTGGAGGGCAGGGTGCGGTAGGAGGCCAGCTGGACGCAGAAATCCTGGAGCTGCTCCTTCGTGGGCAGTTCACCGAACAGCAGCAGATAGGCCGCCTCCTCGAAGGCGAAGCGCCCCCGCTCCGCGGAGCCTTTGACGATGTCCCGGCTGTCGATGCCCCGGTAATAGAGCACGCCGTCGGCGGGGAGGATCTTCTCGTTCTCGGTCACATGATAGGACTGGATCTCCGCCACCCGGGTCAGACCGGTCAGTACGCCGCGGCCGTCCTCATCGCGGAGGCCCCGCTTCACGTTGTATTCCTTATACAGGCGGGGGTCGATGTAGTTCTTCTTCTCCCACTGCTCTTTCAGCGACAGGATGGCAGGCGTGATCTCACAGTAGGCATTCTCCCGGTTCTCTTTCCAGATCATGTTGGGACGCGCTCCTTTCAGTGGTGCCCTGCACCAGTTCTGAATGCAATTTTAACACTATAGTCCTTCATTTTCAAGAGGAAAAAGCGGGATAAATAAAATTTATATCCTAGATTTTGCATAAATAAAAATTTAAACTTGCATATCTTCGGGTGGATTTAGTAAAAACGCCGTCATCCGGCATAGGATGACGGCAGAATTTGGCGGTTTCGCCAAAAGGCTTCACAGCTGTGCCAGGGTTTCACCGATGGGATTGGTGATGACCAGGTCAGCGGCCAGGTCCCGGGCCACGGTAGATTTGTTGATCAGCACCAGCTTCCGGCCACGGTAGTAGTTGATGAGCCCGGCGGCGGGCCAGACGTTCAGGGAGGTGCCGCCGATGATGAGCATGTCCGCCTGGGAGATGAAGCGGACGGCGTTGTCCAGGATCTGCTGGTCCAGGCCCTCCTCATACAGCACCACGTCCGGCTTCACGATGCCGCCGCAGTCACACCGGGGGACGCCGGCGCTTTGGAGCATGAAGTCGAAATCGTGGAATTTGCCGCACTTCTCGCAGTAGTTCCGGTGGACGCTGCCGTGGAGCTCCAGCACGTTTTTGCTGCCGGCGGCCTGGTGGAGGCCGTCGATGTTCTGGGTGACGATGGCCTTCAGCTTCCCGGCCTTCTCCCACTCCGCCAGTTTTTTGTGGGCTGCGTTGGGCTCCACGCCGGGGGCCAGGAGCTTGGCCCGATAGAAGCGGAAAAATTCTTCGGGGTTGCTTTCATAGAAGGTATGGCTTAAAATCACTTCAGGCGGGTATCGCCACTCCTGATGGTACAGCCCGTCGGTGCTGCGGAAATCCGGGATGCCGGACTCCGTGCTGACGCCGGCCCCGCCGAAAAACACGATGTTGTCGGAGCCGTCCACCAGTTCCTTCAAACGTTTGACTGCTTCTGTCATCAAAATCACTCCATTTCCAAATAAGGAGACTTTGCTATGAATATCCAGATCTTCGGCTCCTCCAAGTCCTTCGACACGAAGAAGGCGGAACGCTGGTTCAAGGAGCGCCGCATCAAGTACCAGTATATCGACGTTCCCTCAAAGGGATTATCCCCCCGGGAGTACCAGTCCGTCAAGCAGAAAGTTGGCTTCGAGGCCCTGGTGAACACCAAATGCCGGGCCTACGAGGACCTGTATATGGCCTATATCACCCCGGACGCCCGGGAGGAAAAACTGCTGGAGCACCCGGAACTGTTCGTGACCCCCATCGTCCGCAACGGCAAGGAGGCCACGGTGGGGTATTGCCCGGACATCTGGGCAAAATGGGAGTAAGAAACTGTTCTGCCCATATACTACCAGGAAAGGAGGGATGCGCTGTGAAGGTCCCGCCTCCGTCGAAAAACCGCTTCCTCCGGGGCGTGTATCTGATGGGCAAGCGGTATCTGCGCCACAACGTGGGCATCCAGAGTGCCGCCCTGGCCTTTTACCTGCTGTTCATGATCTTCCCCTTCCTGATCTTCATCAGCGCCCTGCTGGGCCTGCTGCACCTGGACGTGGCGGGCATCCTGCTGGCGCTGGAGGACTTCCTGCCCCGGGAGGTGGTGGACCTGGTGGAGATGTATCTTACCTATGTGGCGCAGAATTCCAGCATGCAGCTGATGCTGTTCGGCCTGTTCTTCTCCATTTACTTCCCCATGCGGGCCACCAACGCCCTGATGCGCTCTGTTCGGACGGCATACCACCTGGGGCCGCCCCGCAATTCCGTGGTCCACGGGATGAAGACCCTGCTGTATACGGTGATGCTGATCCTCACCATTGCCCTGACGCTGGTGCTGATGACGGTGGGGGACCACCTGCTGGAGTACGCGGTGGTCCACTTCCATCTTCCCGCCTTCCTGGCGGAGCTGTGGGTGAAGCTGCGGTTCCCGGTGGCGGCGGTGGTGGCCAATTTCGCGCTGCTGTTCCTGTACGCCCTGGCCCAGGACAGCCGCCAGCCCTGGCGGAACCTGTGGCCAGGCACCCTGCTGGCCCTGGCTGCCTGGATGGGGCTGTCCTTCCTGTACTCCCTGTATGTGGAGAACTTTGCCAACTACTCCGTGCTGTACGGCTCCATTGGCACCATCATCGTGGTGCTGATCTGGCTGTATATGAGCGCCATCGTGCTGATCATGGGGGCGGAGCTGAACGGGACTTTGATGAGCCTGCGGAAGGAGCGGGCGGAATGATCCGAAAAAGCCGCCGCTGGGCGGCTTTTTCATTGTAAACGTTTTTTGAATCCCGACGCCCTTTTCTTTACATCTCCGGTAAAATACTCTAAAATACACATATTAGTGAAAACACCGAAAGGAAGGAACGATATCATGGAAGAAAAACTGCGGGAATACGCCCGGCTGCTGGTGCGGGTGGGCCTGAACGTCTATTCGGGGCAGAACCTGGTGATCTCCGCGCCGGTGGAGTGCGCGGATTTTGCCCGCCTGTGCGCCGCCGAGGCCTATGACGCCGGCTGCCGGGAGGTCATCATGAACTGGCACGACGACGCCCTGACCCGGATGAAGTACCTCCGGGCTGACGACGCCATCTTCGACGAGGTGGCCCTGTGGCGCCGCCATTTCTTCAACGACTACGCTCTGGAGGGCGCGGCGTACCTCGCTATCTCCGCCTCGGACCCGGAGAACCTGAAGGGCGTGGACCCCAGGCGGCTGGTCCGCAGCCAGCAGGCCAGCGGCAAGGCATTGAAGGATTTTGACCGGCTGCAGATGTGCGGCGGCTTCCCCTGGTGCATCGCGTCCATCCCCATCCCCAGCTGGGCGAAGCGGGTCTTCCCCGGCGTCAGCGAGGACGAGGCCATGGAGAAGCTGTGGGACGCCATCTTCGCCTCCGTCCGTGTCAGCGGCGACGGCAAGGCCGTGGAAAAATGGCAGGCCCATCTGGACACCCTCCATCAGCGGCTGGAGAAGATGAACGCCCTGAACTTCAAGTCCCTCCATTACACCAACTCCCTGGGCACGGACCTGACGGTGCAACTGCCGGAGGGCCACATCTGGGAGGCCGGCGACGACGTGACCCTGTCCGGCCGGTCCTATATCGCCAACATCCCCACGGAGGAGCTGTTCACCTCCCCCCTGAAGACCGGCGTCAACGGCGTGGTGTACTCCGCTCTGCCCCTGGCCCACGACGGCAACATCATCGACAAGTTCCACTTCGTGGTGAAGGACGGAAAAATCGTGGAGGCCCATGCCGAGCAGGGGGAGGAGACCCTGAAGGCCGCCATCTCCGTGGACGAGGGCGCCAGCTACTTCGGCGAGGTGGCCCTGGTGCCCTACGACAGCCCCATCTCCAACCAGAAGATCCTGTTTTACAACACGCTGTTCGACGAGAACGCCGCCTGCCACATCGCCTTCGGTGAGGCCTACCCCTGCCTGAAGGGCGGCCAGCAGATGACCAAGGACGAGCTGAAGGCCCGGGGCCTCAACGACTCCATCACTCACGTGGACTTCATGGTGGGCACGCCGGACCTGTCCATCGTGGGCACTACCCATGACGGCCGTCAGGTGCCGGTATTCGTGAACGGCAACTTTGCCCCGGAGATTTAAGAGAGAAAGAGGGACCAAGATATGGCATACAAGCTGAGGGAGACCGATGAAAACGTTCTGATCTGCGAGGGCGCCCGGGTGGCGGGAGACGTGACCCTGGGCAAAGGCGCCAGCGTATGGTACAACGCCGTCCTCCGGGGCGACGAGGGGGCCATCACCGTGGGAGAGGACACCAACATCCAGGACGGTGCCGTGCTACACGAAGAGACCCATGTGGGCGCCGGCTGCACCATCGGCCACAACGCCATCGTCCACGGCTGCACCGTGGGGGACAACGTGCTCATCGGCATGGGCGCCGTGGTCCTCAACGGCGCGCGCATCGGCGACGACTGCATCGTGGGCGCCGGAGCCCTGGTCACCGGCAAGATGGACGCTCCCGCCGGCTCCATGATCCTGGGCAGCCCAGCCAAGGTGGTCCGCCCCCTGACGGAGGCGGAGATCGAGGGCAACCGGGCATCCGCCCGGGGCTATCTTCACGCCGCGGAGCAGTACCGGAAGGGCTGACGGCATGGAGTGGAACAAAGAAAACAGGAAGGGACTGCTGCTGGTGATCTGCGGCGGCGTGGCCTTTTACTGCGCCTTGCAGAACCTGCCGGCGGTGCTGGCGGCCTGCGGCTGGGTGCTGGGTATTTTGACGCCCTTTCTGCTGGGAGCGGCCATCGCCTTCATTCTGAATGTCCCCATGCGGGCCATTGAGCGGCATCTTTACCCCGGAACGAAGCGGGGGGCCGCCCTTCGCCGCCCTCTGTCCCTGGTGCTGACCCTGGTAGCGGTCATCGGTGTGCTGGTACTGGCCTCTTGTGTCATCGGGCCCGGTGTCAAGGACGCCGTGAAGTCTATTGCCAGCCAGGCCCCGGCGGCCTTTGAACGGCTGCAGGAGCAGCTGATAGGCCTGGAGCAGTACCTGCCCCAGATCGAGGACTGGGTGCAGAACCTCTCTATCGACTGGAAGAGCCTGTCCCAGAAGGCCATCCAGCTGGCTCAGTCCTGGGGCGGCAGCCTGCTGTCCACCGGCGGCGGACTGATGGTTGGCGTGGTCAGCGGTGTCAGCACCTTTGTCATCGCCCTGATCTTCTCTTTTTACATCCTGCTGCAAAAGGAGAAGCTGGCCCGCCAGGGCCGGCAGGTATTCTACGCCCTGCTGCCGCTGAAGGCGGCGGACCGGGTACTGGAGATCCTGCGGCTGACGGACCGGACCTTCTCCGGCTTTCTTTCCGGCCAGTGTCTGGAGGCCTGCATCCTGGGGACCATGTTCGTGGTGGCCATGACGCTGTTCCGGATGCCATACGCCCTGCTGGTGGGCGTCCTCATTGCCCTGACGGCTCTGATCCCCATTGTGGGCGCCTTCATCGGCTGCGGCGTGGGCGCCCTGCTCATCGCCATCACGGACCCCTGGAAGGCGTTGATGTTCGTGGTGCTGTTCCTGGTGCTCCAGCAGATCGAGGGCAATCTCATCTATCCCCACGTGGTGGGTTCCTCTGTGGGCCTGCCCTCCATTTGGGTGCTGGCCGCCGTGACGCTGGGCGGCAAGCTGATGGGCGTGGCGGGGATGCTGTTTTTCATCCCCCTGTGCTCTGTGCTGTACGCTCTGTTCCGGGGCTATGTGAAGGACCGTCTGGCAAAAAAGCAGGTCCCCGCCAAAAAGTGGCGGGACCCGCCCCCTCCCATGAAATCATGACCGTGAAAAATCTCCGGGAAAATTTCCCGGAGATTTTTTCTGTTGGCTATTGACAAGGATACTTGTCAGTGCTATCCTATATTTGACAAGAATAATTGTCAACTTGACTTGAAAAGTTGTCAGGAAAGGAGGACGGCCTATGCCGCTGTATAACCGTTTAAAAGAGTACCGGGCCCGGCTGGGTGTGAACCAGCAGGAGATGGGCGCCCTGGCGGGGGTATCCCGCCAGACCATCAGCCAGATCGAGCGGGGAGACTACTCGCCCTCGGTGACACTGGCACTGAAGATCGCCAAAATTTGCAATGTCACGGTGGAAGACATTTTTTCGTATGAGGAGGAAGAGAAGGATGGAGAATAACGCTGTAAAGAGAGATAATCGGAAGGCCCTGCCCAAGTATCTGCTGATCCTGTTGGCGGCCGCCATCTTCGGCGGCGTGCTGGGCTTCGCCGTCGGCTGGCTGGGTCACGACAGCCTTTCGGAGACCATTGTTACCGCCGTCAACAACGGCTTGACCGCCATTGCTCCCTGGGCGATCCCGGTCACAAGTATCGTGTCCCTGGCCTTGATCCTGTGGCTGTACCGCTCCGCAAAGCGCCTGTTCACCGGCTGGGACGGCGAGGATGACACGGCAATGGACCAGGCTGATGAAAAGCTGAACTGGGCACTGCTGCTGACCACGGCTCAGATGATTCTGGATATGCTCTTCTTTGCCATGCAGAATCTGTACAGTGAGAGTTGGATGGTGCTGGCGGGTGTGCTGGCCTTCCTGCTGTCTGTGGCACTTCTGATCGTGGCCCAGCAGAAGATCGTGGACCTGACCCGGCGGATGAACCCGGAGAAGCAGGGCAGTGTCTATGACATGAAGTTTAAGAAAAAGTGGTTCGAGAGCTGCGACGAGGCGGAGCGGAAGCAGATCGGCCAGGCGGCCTACAAGGCCTTTGGTGTGATGAATACCGCCTGTCCCATCCTCTGGCTCATTTTTATCATGCTGAGCTTCGCCTTTGATTTCAATCTGCTGCCTCCGGTGTTCGCGGTGTGCCTGCTGTGGCTCCTGCTGAACGTCACCTACTGCCTGGAGAGCATCCGTCTGGGCAGACGGAAATAATGCCCGCGCCAAACCGCCTCCGCTTGCCAGCGGGGGCGGCTTGTGCTATTCTGAATATGATTAGTGGTGAGCAAAAGGAATTCGCAGGCCAAATCATAAAAGCGCAATGGATGC
>CAMCDX010000044.1 GCA_945873695.1 uncultured Clostridia bacterium
CGCATCCATTGCGCTTTTATGATTTGGCCTGCGAATTCCTTTTGCTCACCACTATGGCTTTCAGTATACCATGAAAGGAGAGGGCTTTCAATGGGCGGCCTTTTTTGGTATAATTTAAATATCATATTTTTTCATCCGTGGAGGGACTTGTTATGGACGAACTGACCCGGGGACTGCTGGATTTTCTGAACGCCAGTCCCAGCTGCTATCACGCCGTGGAGAATCTGGCCCGGGCTTTGACCGGGGCGGGGTATCACCGCCTGTGGGAGGAGGAGCCCTGGACGGTGTCCGAGGGCGGCAAATACTTCGTCATCCGGGGAGATTCCTCTCTGGCGGCCTTCCAGGTGCCCCGGCGGGATTTCCGTGGCTTCATGATCGCCGCCGGCCACAGTGATTCCCCCACGCTGAAGCTGCGCCGCCAGGCGGAGCTGCCTTCCGCGGGAGGCTGCCTGCGGCTGAGCGTGGAGCCCTACGGCGGTATGGTGATGCGTTCCTGGCTGGACCGGCCGCTGTCCGTGGCGGGCCGGGTGCTGGTCCGGGAGGGAAATGGCATCGCCGCCCGGCTGGTGAACGTGGACCGGGACCTGGTGGTGATCCCCAGCGTGGCCATTCACATGGACCGAAACGTGAACAAGGGCACCACCCTGGACCCGGCGGTGGACCTGCCGCCTTTGCTGGGCACCGGGGAGGACAGCGGCGCCTTCCGCCGCCTGGTGGCTGAGACGGCTGGGGTGCCGGAGGAGGACATCGTCTCCTCCGAGCTGTTCCTCTATCCCCGGACAGCGGCCACGGTGTTCGGCGCCGGGGAGGAGCTGATCTCCGCGCCCCGACTGGACGACCTCCAGTGCGTGTTTGGCTGTCTTCAGGGCTTCCTGGCGGCGGAGGACAGCGGCAGCGTGCCGGTGCTGTGCGTGTTCAACAACGAGGAGGTAGGCAGCGCCACCCGCCAGGGGGCGGATTCCACCTTCCTCACCGATGTGCTGGAGCGCCTTGCCGGCGCCCTGGGCGTCACCGGGGAACGCTACCAGGCCGCCCTGGCCAACAGCTTCCTGGTGTCGGCGGACAACGCCCACGCCGTCCACCCCGCCCACCCGGAGTACGCCGACAAGAAGGAGGCGCCGGTGCTGAACGGCGGTGTGGTCATCAAATACAACGCCAGCCAGCGCTACACCACCGACGCCCTCTCCGACGCCGTCTTCCGCCAGATCTGCCGGGAGGCGGAGGTGCCGGTCCAGTCTTACAGCAACCGGGCGGACCTGCCCGGCGGCTCCACTCTGGGCAACATCAGCAGCAGCCATCTCTCCATCCCCACGGTAGACATCGGCCTGCCCCAGCTGGCCATGCACGCCGCCTGCGAGGTGGCCGGCGTCCGGGACACCGAAGCCCTGGTCCGGGCCATGACAGTCTATTTTTCCCGGAGCTTCTGCCGCCGGGAGGGTGCCGTGACGATTTGAAATGTACTGGAACAGTCTGAACGACGCCCTGCGGGCGGAATACGGCGGGAAGGTCTACAAGCTGGCATTGTCCTCCGGCTGCTCCTGCCCCAACCGGGACGGCACCCTGGGCACCCGGGGCTGTATCTTCTGCGACGGGGCGGGGGCCTTCGCCGAGGCGGGGGACATCCCGGATCAGCTGGCTGCCGCCAAAGCCCGGGTGGCCGCCAAAACGGGGCCCGGCACAAAATACATCGCCTATTTCCAGTCCTTCACCAACACCTACGCCCCGGCGGATCGGCTGCGGGAGCTGTATACCGCCGCCATGGAGCCAGCGGACGTGGCGGCGCTGTCCATTGCCACCCGGCCGGACTGCCTGTCCCCGGAGATTTTGGAGCTGCTGGAGGGGATGAATCGGAAAAAGCCGGTGTGGGTGGAGCTGGGCCTCCAGACCATCCATCCCGCCTCCGCCTCCTACATCCGCCGGGGCTACGGCCTGCCGGTATTTGACCGGGCGGTGGAGGAGCTGAAAGACCGGGGCATGACGGTGGTGGTCCATCAAATCTTGGGCCTGCCGGGGGAGACAAAGGCCATGATGGCCCAGACCGCCCGGTACATCGGCGCCTCCGGGGCCGACGGTATCAAGTTCCATCTGCTCCACGTTCTCCGGGGCACCGACCTGGCGGCGGAGTGGCAGGCGGGCCGGGTCAGAGTGATGGATCTGGACGACTACATTGCCACTTTGGAGGCCTGCCTGCGGAATATCCCCAGGGAGATGGTGGTCCACCGCCTTACCGGCGACGGGGCCAAGCGGGATCTGCTGGCGCCGCTGTGGAGCGGGGATAAAAAGCGGGTGCTGAACGCCATCCACAATGCCTTCCGGCGGGATGACCTGGAGCAGGGCAGCGCCCTGACAGCGGGCGAAAAAGGAAAATTTACCAAATAGTACTTGCGCAGTTTTAAAAATCATGTAAACTATATAGCAACTGACGGCCGCGGAAAGCGGGGACCCCAGAAAGGAGGGCGGCATGATGAAAGTGACCCGGCTGGTTCGGGAGGAAGTGGACCGAAAAAACCGATATTTCCGGGAGGCCGAGACCGAGATCGCGGAGAATAACCTGCGGCTGATGAAGGTCCTCAGCCTGGTGACGGCGGCCATCCTGCTGCTCTTTTTCGCCCTGACGCCGGTGATTATCCCGGGCTGGACCATTACGCTCCAGCATGCCCTCATGCTGCCTGCGTCGCTGCTGCTGTGCGCCGGAGCGGAGCTGGGCCGGCGGAAAAAGGTCCGGCCACGGACGGCGACTGGGATGTGCCTGCTGTTCGAAGTTGTGCTGTTTGTTTTCATCATCCTCATCGATGTATTCCAGGCACCGAATGTACCGGCTTCCTTCTTTCCGTTGTTGTGCGTGGCCCTGCCTACCCTGTTTATCCTGCCCTTCTGGATGAGCTACAGCCTGATGCTGGTGTTTGAGGCCGTCTTTATCGTGACGGCCATGGTCTTCAAGCTCCCCGATGTGGGCCGGTATGACATCCTCAACGCCCTGGCGGGGGCGGCCTTCTCCGTGGCTGTGGCCCAGACTGTCATGCACCTGCGCCTTCAGGACTACGATGTGCGGATGCGCTACGAGCAGCTCAGCACCCAGGACACCCTTTCCGGCATCCTGAATAAGAAGGCTGCCGTGGAGGCGGTGGAGCGCTATCTTCACGGTCACGCGTCCCACACCACCTGCGCACTGCTGATTTTAGACATCGACGATTTCAAGCTGGTCAACGACCGCCTGGGCCATTACACCGGCGACATCCTGCTGCGGGCCATCGGCGAGCTGCTTGGGGAGACCTTCCGCTCCACCGACGTGATCGGCCGCTTTGGCGGGGACGAGTTCCTTGTTCTGGTGAAGAACACGGCGGATCAAAATGTGCTGGAGGCCAAGTGTCGGACAATCCAGGAGCGGCTGTCCCGCTCCGCCGCGCTGAAGGGGGATCTCCATGTGACCTGCAGCATCGGCGGCGTCCTGGCCGATGGGCAGAATATGTCCTATGAGGAACTGTTCCGTCAGGCGGACGGCGCCCTGTACGACGCCAAGGCTGCCGGCAAGAACCGCTATGAGCTTCGGACGTATCAGCAGCGGTAACATGCGCCGGAAGAGGCGGGGAACTTGTGTTCAGCTGCGGGAATGACACACCGCCGGAGCGGTTTTTTCCCAGTAGCTGGCTCCGATCTGCAAAAGAAATAGGAGGAGCGGAGATCATGGATATGGAATTCCTGATGTCCATGCTGACAGCGAAGGACACAAAGCAGGCCTACGGCGCTTTGCTGGAGCTGGAGCATCTTTCGGAGGAGAGCGACGACCTGTATCCTTACACAGAGCGGTTCGCGGAGATGGTCAGCGACCGGGCCTGGGCTGTTCGATGCAGGGGGCTCCGGCTCTTTTGCAAGCAGGCCCGGTGGGACGAGGCTGGCGTCATCGACCGCAATCTGGACCGGGCGCTGACAATCCTGGAGGACGAAAAGCCCACGGCGGTGCGGCAGGCATTGGCGGCGCTGCTGGATGTGGTGCCGTATAAGCGGGAGCTGTGGCTTGCTGTTCGGCAGAGGGTAGAGGCCATGGATTTGAGCCGCTACAAGGACTCCATGGCGCCGCTGATTGAAAAGGATATACAGCGTCTGTTGGAAGTAATGCAATAAAAACCGGGGAGCCAATGCGGCTCCCCGATTTTTTGCGGTGTATCAGCCCAGCAGATAGGCGTACTTGGTGAGGACGGTGAGGATGAACACCTCCACGTCGGCGGGCAGGTCGTTCTTGCCGTCCAGGTCGGCCTCAAAGACCTTTCCGTTCAGACGGACCAGAACCTTCTTGCCGCCCAGAGGCAGGAAGCCGGAGTTGTTCACACTCTCATCGAAGCCTTCCTTCGTCATGAACAGAGTAAATTTATCCCGGTAAGGCGCGGAGTCGTAGGGACAGAAGATGGCGCAGTTGCCGCACTCGTTGCACATCCGATCCACGTGGAGGATCTGGTGGCGGCCGTCAGGCAGCTCGATGACCACGTTGGCCCTGTTGGGGCACACGTCGGCGCAGACCTGGCACACCACGTTGCAGGTCAGGCATCGGTCGCCTTCACACTTGGCAGACTCGCAGAGGATGCCCTTCTTGGCGATGGCCGCCTCCCGGGTGGCCTTGGCGTGGCCAGGGATGGTAACCTTGTGAGCCTCGCCGATCACAATGTTGGCAAAGCCCTGGGCGTCAGCGATGCCCTCCACCACGGTGGCGGGGCCCCGCATGGCGTCGCCGCCCACGTAGACGCCCTCAATGTTGGTCTTGAAGTCGGGGATGCCCTTATCGTCCACCTCGATGCCGTTGGCGGTGAACAGCTCGCTCTCCACCTTCTCGCCCACGGCGGAGATGACGGTGTCGCAGGGGATCTCCACGAACTCGCCGGTGGGAACAGGCTTGCGGCGGCCCTTCTCGTCAGGCTCGCCCAGCTTCATCTTCTCGCATTTCAGTATGCCGTCCTTCTGCTCCACGGGAGCCACCAGCTCCAGGAACTGCACGCCGTCGGCAATGGCCAGCTCCAGCTCCTCGGCGTCGGCGGGCATGTACTTCTTGGTGCGGCGGTAGACCAGGGTGGAGGACTTCGCTCCGGCCCGGAGGGCCACACGGGCGGCGTCCATGGCGGTGTTGCCGCCGCCCACCACGGCTACATGGCCCAGGGATACTTCCTTGCCGGCCTTCAAATCCTTCAGCCAGCCAATGACGGGCACCACGTTGCCGGGGATGTCCAGATGACCGGCCTTCCAGGCGCCCACGGCGAAGAAAATGTGGGTGTAGCCCTGGGCCTTCAGCTCGCTGACCGTGGGAGCGGGGGTGTTCAATTTCACCTGAACGCCCATCTTGAACATCAGGGCCACGTCCTTGTCGATGGCGTCGTCGGAGATGCGGAAGGAGGGAATCACCTGGCGGACCACACCGCCCAGGCAGTCGGCCTTCTCGAAAATGGTGACGGGGATACCGGCCCGGCCCAGGAAGTAGGCGGCGGACATACCGGTGGGACCGCCGCCGATGACGGCGACCCTGGTGTTGGTCTTGGCGGGTACGGGAGCCTTGATTTTCGCCATGTAGGCGTCATAGCCCTTCTCGGCGGCCACCAGCTTGGTGGCCCGGATCTGGACGGACTCGTCATAGTAATTCCGGGTACACTTGGTCTGGCAGCGGTGGGCGCAGATGGTGCCGGTGATGAAGGGCAGGGGGTTCTTTTCGGTAATGAGCCGCAGAGCGGAGGCATACTGGCCCTTGCGGCACAGCTCGATGTACTCGGGAATGTCCTGCTGAATGGGGCAGCCACCCTTGCAAGGCGCGGTAAAGCAGTCCATCAGGGGGACCTTCTCGTACAGCTTCCGCCGGGGCAGGGGCTTGATGTCCTTCACATGGTACTTGTCGGACCGGGCAGCCAGGGCCAGGGCCTCAATGGCGCCCACATCCACGCCGGTGAAGGGCTTGAAGTCCAGCTGATCCAGCTTGTCGCCGATCTGGACAAACCGCTGGTATCCGCCAGGCTTCAGCTCAGTGGTGGCCATGGTGATGGGCCAGATACCGCAGGCGAACAGCTTGTCGATGTTGAAGGCGTCGGCGCCGCCGGCGTAGGAGATGCGCAGCCTGCCGCCGAACTCGCGGGACAGGCGGGCCGCCATGGTGGTGGTCAGGGGGAACAGGCTCTTGCCTGCCATATACATCTCGCCGCTGGGCAGCTCGTTCTGCTTCACGTCCACGGGGAAGGTGTTGGAGAGCTTCAGACCGAATTCCAGACCGCGCTTGTCCGCCAGGGCCTGGAGCCGGTGGAACATGGGAACGGCGTCCTCGTACTGGAGATCCTCCTTGAAGTGGTGGTCATCGAAAGCGATGTAGTCGTAGCCCATGCCGTCCAGGATGGAGCGGGCGGTCTCGTAGCCCAGAATGGTGGGATTGCACTTGACGAAGGTGTGCAGGTGTTTCTTCTCAATGAGGTAGCTGGCGATGCGCTCGATCTCATCCGGCGGGCAGCCGTGGAGGGTGGAGACCGTCACGCTGCCGGAGACATGGGGGGTGATGGTGTCGATATAGGCGCTCTCTCCGGGGAAGAACTCCTTCAGGACCCGAATGCACTCCTGGAAGATGGGGGTCTTGCTGGCGTCCATCATGCCGTTTAAGAAGTTGTCGATCTTCTCGCCCTGGATACCCGCCAGGTCGTAGCCAACGCTCATGTTGAACACGAAGCCGTTGGGGTCGCCCAGGCCGTAGACCTTGCTCATGATCTTCAGCGCGCACCAGGCCTTCACATACTCCTCAAAAGCCTGCTGGACATACAGCTCCGTGGACCACTCGCAGTTGTAGCACTCGTCCTCCGCCAGAATGCAGGGGCGGTTGATGCAGGCTGCCAGCTCGGCGCCGTCCATCTTCTGGACGGTCTTCAGCTCGAAGAACCGGGCGCCGCCAAAGTAGCCGGCGATGATGTTCTGAGCCAGCTGGGTGTTGGGGCCTGCGGCGGGGCCGAAGGGGGTCTCAATGGTCTCACCGAAAATGGGCAGCTTTTTGGTGCCGGCCTTATAGGGCCTGTGGACGCCGAACACGGAGCCGTCCCGCTGGTATTCGGTGGTGATCCAGGTCATCAATTCCCGGAAAGGAATGGGGGTCATCAGTTCAGACATATCTCAATTTCCTCCTATTTCTTCTTGATGATGTGCTATTTCGCCGCAGGCGAAATGAATTTCAATTATTTTTGCCGCGGCCTACGGTGCGTCTCCTCGCGGCACAGCCGCTGCGGCCTACGCTAAAAACGTGCCACCGGCACGCTTTTAAACGCTGCGGCGTGGCAAAAATACATTGACCTGTGCGCCCTTGTACCCGCAAGGGGTATGCGATATCCGTAAGGCGCTAAAGCGCCAACGGCTATCCAAGGGCGCACACACCAGTCCGCAGACTGGTGGTGGGGGTTCCTCAAGGGGGAGCCTGCTACCCCTTGAATACGTCAGTATTCGCAGTGATTCAGCTTGCCCCACAGCCGCTTGGCGGATTCCAGAACGTGGGCGTTGACGGCCTCCTCGTCGATCTCGGTCAGGACACGATCCTTCATGACGATCTTGCCGTTGATCATGGTGGTCTGGCACTGGCGGCCAGTCATGCCGAAGAGCATGTGGCCGTCGATGTTGGCATCGCTGAACGGGGTATAGGGCTTGTAGTCCATGACGATGACGTCCGCCGCCGCGCCGGGCTTCAGAACGCCAAGGGTGGGAAAGCCGCACCGGGCCGCCATCTTGGCGTTGTTCTTGAAGAGCATGTCGGTGACCTCACACCAGCCCACGTTGGGCAGGCAGGCGTTGTGCCGCTGAGAGCAGAGAGCCACCTTGATGGACTCCAGCATGTCGTTGGTGTAGGCGTCGGTACCCATGCCGATGAGGATGCCCTTCTTGTAGAGCTGCAGGACGGGGGAGATGCCCACGGCGTTGCCCATGTTGCTCTCGGGGTTGTTGACGCACATGGTGTCGGTGGCCTTGATGATGTCCATCTCGGCGGTGTTCACATGGATGCAGTGGCCCAGGATGGTCTTGGGACCCAGAATATTGTGGTCCTGGAGCCGCTGAACGGGACGGCGGCCGTAGTTCTGCAGGCTGTCGTACACGTCGTTCATACCCTCGGACACATGGATGTGGTAGCCCACCCGGCCGTTGTTGGCCGCGTTCATTCGGTCAAAGGTCTTATCGGAGATGGTGAACAGGGCGTGTCCGCCGAACATGGCCTTCAGCATGGGGTCGGGGTTCTTCTCGCAGTAGTCGATGAAGTCCTTGTTCTCCTGGACGGACTGGATAGACTTCTCCTCGCCGTCACGGTCGGATACCTCATAGCAGAGGCTGGCACGCATACCGAATTCCTTGGTGACCTCGGCAATCTTCATCAGGGAGCCGGGAATCTCGCAGAAGGAGGCGTGGTGGTCGAAGATGGTGGTGACGCCCTGCTTGATGCTGTCGATGACCAGAGCCTGGGCAGAGGCCTTCGTGGCTTCCAGATCCAGATTCCGGTCGATGGCCCACCAGGTGCCGTCCAACACCTCGTAGAAGTTGGTGGGGTTGTTGCCCACGATGGCAAGGCCCCGGGCCAGCGCGGAGTAGATGTGGGTGTGGGCGTTGATGAGGCCGGGCATGATGACGCCGCCCTTGGCGTCCACAAATTCCGCCTGGGGGTACTTGGCCTTCAGTTCGGCGGTGGTACCCACCTCCACGATCTTGCCGCCGTCGGTGACCACACCGCCGTCGCTCAGGTAGCCGGTGCCGTCGGGGTCCCGGGTGATGACTTTGCCGTTTGCCAGTAAGATCATACAAAAAACCTCCTTGAGTTTTTGATTTTCGGAAAGAAAAAAGGCGTTTCAAACCAACTTTGGTTCGAAACACCTATCGACGGCAAAGGAAGATAGGTGTCAGCCCGTGCGCGCAGCACTTCGTTGCAGCTATCATCTTTGCTTGTACTTGTATTGTACCGAAAGATGGGCTAAAATGCAAGCAGGCGGCCTGAAAAATTTTCTGCCTGATTTTGTACAGTTTGCCGGGAACTTTCTGGCAGGTTTTGGCGACGAAAGAAATAAGAGGTGATGGACATGAAAAAGCTGATCCCGATGCTGCTGGTTTTGGCGCTGCTGGCCGGCTGCGGAGCGCAGGAGGCTAAGACAGAGGAAAAAGGGCCTCCTGCGGGAGAGATGACCTTGCCGGAAAGCACTTACACAGGCGATAATGCGGAGGAATGCGATTGCACCATGACCACAGAGTGGGAGTAATACGACCCATCCGTGGGAGCCGTCTGGTATATTCTGAAAAACGAGAGCGACCGGGATGTGGAGACCGGCGCGGATTATCAGCTGGAAACCCTGGGGGAGAACGGTGCCTGGTATCAGTTTCCGCTTGTGGAGAACGCCGCTTGGAACGCTATCGCTTATGAACTCCCGGCGGGCGGGAGCATCGCCATGGCGTGCCATCTCTCCATGTTCGATTATGATTTTTCTGACGGCACCTACCGCATTGTGAAAGAGGTGGAGGGACAGACTTGCACGGCGGAGTTCCACCTGAAAACAGGCGCCGCCATTTCCGCCGATACGCCCTACGGCTTCAAGTCCTTGGAGGACCTCCCGGAGACCTACGGCGCCGACACGGCATCGGCGGCTGACGTGGTGTACACCAACGACGGCGTGAAAAACGATGGTGCCGTAGAGACCTTTTTGAAGAAAGTCCGCCTGGGTGTGCCCTGCCAGCTCCGCACGGTCCAGGACTACGGTGAGAACACCCCCATGCTCATTGACACGATCTATGAAAACGGCCATTTCCTCCGGCGGATGCGCCAGGGCGGCTATGTGATCGAGCAGCGGTATTCCTACATCGTCACCGATGGAACGGACCTGTACCTCTCCAACGGAGCGGACTGGGAGACCGCGGAACGGTACGCCAACAAGGAACTGGCCTGGCTGGTGCCCATGGGAACGGCCAGCCCCGCGGAGGTGGAAGCGGTGAAGGAGATGACGGCCGACCGTGTGGCGGCCAACATCACCCGCTACCGGGTCTGGTCCGCTGACGGCGTGTGGGACGCCGTGCTGACGGAAAACCCCACGGAGTTTGGCGTGGGCTGGCAGAAGCCCGGCGAGGGCTCCTGGGGCAGAATGTATGACCTCCAGGACTGGGACGGCCTGGAGACCGCCATCTGGGGCCTGGAGTGGCAGGAGGACGGAAAATTGCTGCTGGTCTGCGAGACGGCCGACGGCGGTTCCAGCCGTTTGCTGTTCGACCCGGAGACAGAACAGTTTACATAAGTATGCGGAGGCGATCCAGCCTCCGCATTTTTTGCCCGTTTTTCGAAAAGAATAAATCTGCATTGACAAAAAGGTGTGCTTTTTGATATTCTGAACGAACCTCGATTTCAAAAGAAGAAAGGAACGACACCATGCTGGCGGCTCTCATTTCCACCCTGAACGACTGGCTCTACACGTACATCCTGGTCATCCTGCTCATCGCGGCAGGCCTGTATTTTTCCCTCCGTACCCGGTTCGTCCAGTTCCGGCTGTTCGGCGAGGCCTTCCGGGTCCTGCGGGAGAAGACTCATGGAGACGGCATCTCCTCCTTTCAGGCTCTGATGATCTCCACCGCCTCCCGGGTGGGCACCGGCAACATCGCCGGGGTGTCCATCGCCATCTGCCTGGGCGGCGTGGGAGCTGTGTTCTGGATGTGGATGGTGGCCCTGCTGGGCGGCGCCTCCGCCTTCATCGAAAGCACCCTTGCTCAAATTTATAAGGTCCCCGACGGCCAGGGCGGCAGCAGGGGCGGCCCCGCCTACTACATCCAGCAGGCCCTGGGCAGCCGGGGACTGGCCACGGCCTTTTCCGTGTTCCTGATCCTGACCTACATGGTGGGCTTCAATATGGTGGCGTCCTACAACCTGGTGGACGCCTTTTCCGGCTACGGCTTTTTCGATGATAAGGTGCCGCTGATCGCCGGGGCGGCCCTGGCGCTGGTGACGGCGGTGTGCGTCTTCGGCGGCGGCCGCCGACTCTCCCGGGTCACCGGGGTGCTGGTGCCGGTGATGGGCGGCGCCTATGTGCTGGTGGCACTGATGATGATCGTCCTGCACATCGACCTGCTGCCCGGCGTCCTGGCGGCCATTTTCCGCAATGCCTTCGATTTCCGGGCCATCTTCGGCGGCTTCACCGGCTCCGCCATGATGTACGGCGTCAAGCGGGGGCTGTTCTCCAACGAGGCGGGCGTGGGCTCCGCACCAAACGCGGCGGCGGCCGCTTCCGTGTCCCACCCGGTGAAGCAGGGCTTGGCTCAGATGCTGTCCGTGTTTCTGGATACCCTGATTATCTGCTCCGCCACCGCGTTTCTCTGCCTGTGCTCCGGCGTGGAGCCTCAGGAGGCGCTGAAAGGCGTTCCTTACGTCCAGGCGGCCCTGGCGGGGACCTTCGGGAGCTTCGGCCACTGGTTCATCACCGCCGCCACGCTGCTGTTTGCCTTCACCACCATCCTGGGCAACTATTATTACTGCGAGAGCAACCTCCAGTATCTGCTGCGCCGGGACGCCCGCTGGTGGGAACTGACGGTATTTCGCCTGGTGGCGGTGTATATCGTGTTCCTGGGGGCCCGGATGGACTTCTCCCTGGTGTGGGACACGGCGGACGTGACCATGGGCTGCATGGCCCTCATCAACCTGCCGGCCATCCTGCTGTTGGCAAAGCCCGCCCTGCTGGCGCTGAAGGACTATCAGCGGCAGCGGAGAGAAGGGAAGGACCCGGTGTTCCGCGCGGCAGACATCGGCCTGGCGGGAAAAACCGAATTCTGGCAGTAACGGAAGAAGGCGCTTCGGCGCCTTCTTTTTTTGGCGGAATTTAACGGAGGATGGACACAAAAAATTTACAAACACCACTTGAAAACAATTGGAAGAACGTATAATATAGTTTTAGAAACTAGATTATATAATTAAAGTATATAAATAAAAGGAGACGACCATCTTATGACAAAGTTCTTTTCACACGCCCAGGACCCTGTCAGCTGCGGCACCCACGCCATCGGCGCGGCGGCGGCCTTTGCCGGCGGCGTGCTGTTTCTGTTCCGGGCGGTGCGGGTGGGAGTGCCCGTGATGGCCCTGGCTGCCGCCATGTGCTTCTGTCTGTCCATGATCGCCCTGTATTCCGCCAGCGCCATCTACCACTTCTATCCCGGTGACGCCGAGAGCGGCGGCGTGAAACGGCGGCTGCGGAAGATGGACCACAGCATGATCTACGTGCTGATCGCCGGCAGCTACACGCCCTTTTCCCTGGTGCTGCTGCCCCAGCCCAAGGGGGCCCGGTTCTGCCTGGCCATCTGGGCGGTAGCCATTGCCGGCGTTCTGGTGAAGCTGCTGTGGATGAACGCCCCCCGGGTGCTGTCCACCTTTTTCTACCTGGCCATGGGCTGGGCGGTGCTGTTCGCCTGGGAGGATTTTCAGGCTCTGGGCCAGCCCTGCCTGACGCTGGTGGCCCTGGGCGGCGTGTGCTACTCCGTGGGCGCGGTGTTCTACGCCGTCAAAAAGCCGAATATCTCTCTGGAGTGGACCTTCCACGAGCTCTTCCACGTCCTCATCCTGGCGGGGTCCTTCTTCCACTATCTGGCGGTGTACTTCTATGTGCTGTGAGAGGTGACGGGATGCAAAGGTTTCAGGTGACCCGGGCGGCCCGGCGGGAACGGGTCCGTGCCCTGAATGAGCCGCCCCGGCTGACGGTAGGGGAGGAGGTCCTCAACGCGGTCAGCCACGGTGTTGGCGCGGCGCTGGCCGCAGCGGGACTGGTGCTGCTCCTGCTGAAGTCCGACAGCGCCCTGAAGGTGCTGGCCTCCTGTTTTTACGGCGTCAGCCTCTTCGTTATGATGCTGATGAGCTGCCTGTACCACGCCATGCCGGCGGGCTCCGGCGTCAAGCGGCTGTGGCGGCGGTTCGACTATACCTCCATCTACCTGCTCATCGGCGGGACCTTCGCGCCGATCTTCCTGGTGTATCTGGGAGACCGGTTGGGCGTCACATTGTTCTGCGTCCAGTGGAGCATTATTTTACTGGGCGTGACCCTGATCGCCGTCTTTGGCCCGGGCCCCTGGCGGCCTTTGCACTTCACGCTGTATTTTCTGCTGGGCTGGAGCGGGCTGGTGTTCCTGCCCAATTTCTATTTCCACGCCAGGACCCTGCTGTGGTACATCCTGGCCGGCGGCGTGGTGTACACCCTGGGGATGATCCCTTTTGCCCGGAATCGGAAGTACGACCACTGCGCCTGGCACCTGTTCGTCCTGGCGGCTGCCGCGCTGCACTGGGTGGGGATCTATACGCAGATCTACTAAGAAAAAGGCTCTCCGGATTCATTCCGGAGAGCCTTCAGGCTGTCGAAAAAGTCCGACGGACTTTTTCGACGCCTTCACAATACCT
>CAMCDX010000045.1 GCA_945873695.1 uncultured Clostridia bacterium
CGTCTTTCGTACAGTCTGGTCTGTTGCTTATCTTAATGAGATTAGGCTTAGCCGGTGGTTATGACTTATGCGGCGGCAAAAAAACATGCATGCATATATACATAAATATTCGTATAATCCGAAAACATATCCACGAGGGCGGAGGCTGAGCGGGGAAAAGGACGGGGGTGCCTTCCCGAAAACGGCGGGACACGGCAGGGTGCCTGTGAAAATATGCAAAATAAACCAATTGGGAAGAAAATTGTTGTGCAAGTTACCGCTTGCATAAATATTCACATGAGGCGTATAATGCATACCATCATCAAACAACACATACGGAGGGTTCCACCATGAAAAAGGATAAGAAAGACATCAAGAAGATCGTACTGGCCTATTCCGGCGGTCTGGATACATCCATCATCATCCCCTGGCTGAAGGAGAACTACAATAACCCCGAGATCATCGCCGTGGCCGGCGACGTGGGCCAGAACGACGAGCTGGACGGCCTGGAGGAGAAGGCCATCAAGACCGGCGCTTCCAAGCTGTACATCGCGGACCTCACCGACGAGATGGTGGACGACGTCATCATCCCCTCTTTGAAGATGGGCGCCAGCTATGAGCAGTATCTGCTGGGTACCGCCTTCGCGCGGCCCATCATCGGCAAGAAGCTGGTGGAGATCGCCAAGGCCGAGGGCGCCGACGCCATCGCCCACGGCTGCACCGGCAAGGGCAACGACCAGGTCCGGTTTGAGCTGGCCATCAAGCGGTTCGCCCCCGACATGACCATCATCGCCCCCTGGCGGGAATGGGACATCAAGGGCCGGGACGAGGAGATCGACTACGCCGAGGCCCACAACGTGCCTCTGAAGATCTCCCGGGAGACCAACTACTCCAAGGATAAGAACCTGTGGCACCTGAGTCATGAGGGCCTGGACCTGGAGGACCCCGCCAACGAGCCCCAGTACGAGAAGCCCGGCTTCCTGGAGATGGGCGTTTCCCCCATCACCGCCCCCGACGCGCCCACCTACGTCACCATCGACTTTGAAAAGGGCGTGCCCGTGGCCGTGGACGGCGAGAAGATGAAGGCCAGCGACATCATCCGCAAGCTGAACAAGCTGGGCGGCGAGAACGGCATCGGCCTGCTGGACATCGTGGAGAACCGGCTGGTGGGCATGAAGGACCGGGGCGTCTACGAGACCCCCGGCGGCACCATCCTCTACAAGGCCCACCAGTGCCTGGAGATGATCACCGTGGACAAGGACACCGCCCACATGAAGGCCAAGCTGGCGGTGGACTTCGCGGACCTGATTTACAACGGCAAGTGGTTCACCCCCCTGCGGGAGGCCCTCAGCGCCTTCGCCGACAAGACCCAGGAGCATGTCACCGGCAGCGTGAAGCTGAAGCTCTACAAGGGCAACATGATCACCGCCTCCATCGCCTCTCCCGAGTCGCTGTACTCCGAGGAGCTGGTGACCTTCAACGAGAGCAGCTACGACCAGACCAACGCCACCGGCTTCATCAACCTGTGGGGCCTGCCCGATACGGTGCTGGCACTGCGGGAGCAGGGGAAGCTGTAAGCGAGTAGGAGGGGAGCAGGCTCCCCTCCTAACCACCCCACCACCAGTGAAGCGTTCTTCACTGGTGTGTGTGCCCCAGGGGGCACGGGCCGGGGAATTTTTGGCAGGCACACGCCCCAGGGCGGCTTCTCTTGCCGCTTTGCGGCAATTCACCTTCTGTCCTGACAAAAATGATTGAAATTCCTTCATTCGCTTCCGGCGAAAGAACCGGGAACCTTGGTTCCCTGGCCCCTTCTTTTGAAGACGGGGTATCTATTGAACAGAAAACAGCGGGTGCGGGACGGAGGATTTCCCTTCGCCCCGTGTCTGCACTGAAAGGATATTGCTATGAAACTCTGGTCCGGGCGGTTCGGCAAGGACACCGACGCCCTTGTCAACGACTTCAACGCCTCCATCCAGTTCGACCAGCGGCTGTACAAGGAGGACATCACCGGCTCCATGGCCCACGCGAAAATGCTGGGGGCCTGCGGCATCATCTCCATGGAGGACGTGGCCGCCATTCTGGAGGGCCTGCAGTCCATTCTGGCGGACGTGGAGGCGGGAAAGGTGACCTTCACCGCCGACAACGAGGACATCCACATGAACGTGGAGGCCCTGCTGACAGCCCGCATCGGCGACGCCGGCAAGCGGCTCCACACCGCCCGGTCCCGCAACGACCAGGTGGCCCTGGACTTCCGCATGTACGTCCGGGAGCAGATCCCTGTTATCGTTGGCCAGCTGCTGGAGTTGGAGACCGTCCTCTGCAAGCAGGCCAAGCAGTACCAGACCGCCGTCATGCCCGGCTACACCCATCTCCAGCGGGCACAGCCCATCTCCTTCGCCCAGCACCTGATGGCCTACGCCAATATGTTCGCCCGGGACGTGACCCGCTTGGAAGATTGTGCCAAGCGCCTCAACGAGTGCCCCCTGGGCTCCGGCGCCCTGGCGGGCACCACCTATCCCATCGACCGCTGGCAGACCGCAAAGGCCCTGGATTTCGACGCCCCCATGAGCAACTCCCTGGACGGCGTTTCTGACCGGGACTACGCTCTGGAGCTGATGTCCGCCCTGTCCATCCTCATGATGCACCTCTCCCGCTTCTCTGAGGAGGTCATCCTCTGGTGCAGCTGGGAGTTCAAGTTCATCGAGCTGGACGACGCCTATGCCACCGGCAGCTCCATCATGCCCCAGAAGAAGAACCCCGACGTGGCCGAGCTGGTCCGTGGCAAGACGGGCCGGGTCTACGGCGACTTGATGAGTTTGCTGACCACCATGAAGGGCCTGCCCCTGGCCTACAACAAGGACATGCAGGAGGACAAGGAGCCGGTGTTCGACGCCATCGACACCGTGGAGATGTGCCTGCCGGTGTTCGCCGCCATGATCGGCACCATGACCGTCCGCGCGGACAATATGCGGAAGGCCGCCGGCAAGGGCTTCATCAACGCCACCGACTGCGCCGACTACCTCACCAAGAAGGGCATGCCCTTCCGGGACGCCTACACCGTCACCGGCCGTCTGGTAGCCGCCTGCACGGCCCAGGGCAAGACCCTGGAGGAGCTGACCCTGGAGGAACTGAAAGCCGTCTCCGACCTCTTTGCCGAGGACGTGTACGAGGCCATCAACCTGGAGAACTGCATGGCTCTCCGGGCCAGCTACGGCGGCCCCGCCGTCAGCGAGACCACCCGCCAGATCGGGGCCATCGAGGACTTCGTGAAGGCCCACACCAAGTGATAAGGGGATGTGCCCATTGAAACCAAAGGTATATATCGACGGCAAGGACGGCACCACGGGCCTGCAGATCTACGACCGCCTGTCCGTCCGGGACGATATTGACTTGCTCCTCATTGACGAGGATAAGCGCAAAGACCCCATCGAGCGCAAAAAGCTGATGGACGGGGCGGACATCGTGTTCCTGTGCCTGCCGGACGCGGCGGCTGTGGAAGCGGTGGACCTGGTGGAAAACCCCAACACCCGTATCATCGACGCCTCCACCGCCCACCGCACCAACCCGGATTGGGACTACGGCTTCCCCGAGCTATCGGCGGAGCGCCGGGCGGCCATTCAGAATTCCAAGCGTGTGGCCAACCCCGGCTGCCACGCCACCGGCTTCATCAGCGTGGTGTATCCGCTGGTGGACATGGGGCTGCTGCTCAAGGACGCCTGCCTCTCCGCCTTCTCCCTCACCGGCTACTCCGGCGGCGGCAAGAAGATGATCGCCCAGTACGAGGCGGCGGACAAGGGGACCGAGCTGTTCGCCCCCTGCCCCTACGGCATGGGCCAGGGCCACAAGCACCTGCCGGAGATGCAGAAGGTCTGCGGCCTCGCCAACAAGCCGGTGTTCACCCCCATTGTGGACGACTACTACAAGGGCATGGCCACCACGGTCCCCTTCCACATGAGCCAGATGCAGGGCGTCTCCACCCTGGCGGAGGTCCGGCAGAAGCTCAGTGACTACTACGCCGGAGCGCCCCTGGTCCATGTGGTGGACACCACGGACACCGCCAAGCTGTACGCCAACGCCCAGGCGGGGAAGGACACCCTGAAATTGATCGTGGCGGGCAACGACCAGCAGTTCACGATCACCGCCCTGTTCGACAACCTGGGCAAGGGTGCCTCCGGCGCGGCCGTGCAAAATATGAACTTAATGCTGGGGTTTGATGAAACCACCGGCCTGAACCTGTAAAAAACGAGGTAACGAATATGCTGAAATTCATTGACGGCGGCGTCTGCGCCGCCCAGGGTTTTAGAGCCGCCGGCATCCACGTGGGCGTCAAGACCCACGCTGCCTGGAAGAAGGACGTGGCCCTCATCGTCTCCGACGTGGACTGCGCCGCCTCCGCGGTGTTCACGAAAAACGTGGTAAAGGCCGCCCCCATCCATGTGGACAAGGCCCACCTGGCCGACGGAAAGGCCCGGGCCATCATCGCCAACAGCGGTAATGCCAACGCCTGCGCCCCCCAGGGTGAGGAGAACGCCATCAAAATGTGCCAGGCGGCGGCCAAGGCCATCGGCTGCAAGGCTGAGGACGTGCTGGTGTCCTCCACCGGCGTCATCGGCCAGACCCTGAACGTGAAGGTCATCGAGGATGGCATGCCGGAGCTGTACGTCGCCCTGGAATCCTCCCCGGAGGCCAGCGACGCCGCGGCCCACGCCATCATGACCACCGACACGGTGAAGAAGGAAGTGGCCGTGGAGACCACCGTGGGCGGCAAGACCGTCCGCATGGGCGGCATCGCCAAGGGCAGCGGCATGATCCATCCCAATATGGGCACCATGCTCTGCTTTTTGACCACGGACTGCGCCATCTCCCCTGAGATGATCAAGACCGCCCTGCTGGAAACCGTGAACGTCAGCTTCAACCGCATCAGCGTGGACGGCGACACCTCCACCAACGACAGCTGCATCGTCCTGGCCAATGGCCTGGCGGGCAACGAGACCATTACGGAGAAGGGCGCCGATTACGACGCCTTCCTGGAGGCCCTCCAGGCGCTGTGCATGGCCCTTGCCAAGAAGATGGCCTCCGACGGCGAGGGCGCCAAGCACCTGATCACCTGCACCGTCACCGGCGCCGCCAGTGAGCCCAGCGCCGAGACCATCGCCAAGTCCGTCATCTCCTCCACGTTGACCAAGGCTGCCATCTTCGGCGCCGACGCCAACTGGGGCCGGGTCCTGTGCGCCATGGGTTACTCCGGCGAGGACTTCGACCCGGACAAGGTGGACGTCCGCTTCGCCAGCGCCGCCGGGGAGATCGAGGTCTGCCATCAGGGCCGGGGCCTGGACTTTGACGAGATAAAGGCCAAGAAGATCCTGACGGAGCATGATATCGAGATCCTCGTCGCCATGGGCGAGGGGAGCGGCTCCTGCACCTGCTGGGGCTGCGACATCACTTACGACTACATCAAGATCAACGGCGATTACCGTACCTGAGAGCTGTCTCCCCATGGGGGGAGACACGAAAAAGGAGCTGATCCTCATGTCATCCCATGAACAGCAGGCGCGGACCCTGGTGGAAGCCCTGCCTTACATCCAAAAATTCACCGGCAAGACCATCGTGGTGAAATACGGCGGCAACGCCATGATCTCCGAGGAGCTGCGCAAGGCCGTCATGAGCGACATCATCCTGCTGAGCCTGGTGGGCATCCGGGTGGTGGTGGTCCACGGCGGCGGGCCGGAGATCAGCGACATGCTGAAAAAGCTGAATCACCCCTCTAAGTTCGTGGACGGCCTGCGGTATACCGACGAGACCACCATGGACGTGGTCCAGTCCATCCTCTGCGGCAAGGTGAACAAGAACCTGGTGGCCCAGCTGAACCGGCTGGGGGGCCAGGCCATCGGCCTGTGCGGCATGGACGGCCAGCTGTTCCAGGCGGAGCGGCTGGACGAGAAGTACGGCCTGGTGGGCCGTATCACCGGCGTGAACCCGGAGCCGGTGGAAAACGCATTGATGACCGGGTACATCCCCGTGGTCTCCACCGTGGCCCAGGGCATGGACGATGACACCGCCTACAACATCAACGCCGACACCGCCGCCGCCAAGCTGGCGGAGGCCCTTCACGCCGAAAAGCTGATCCTGCTCACCGACGTCCGGGGCCTCCTGCGGGACCCCCATGACGAGGACACCCTCATCCACGTGCTCCACACCTATGAGGTGCCGGAGCTGGTGGCCCAGGGGGTCATCTCCGGCGGCATGATCCCCAAGATGCAGTGCTGCGTGGACGCCATCGCCGGCGGCGTGGAGCGGGTCCACATCCTGGACGGCCGCATCCCCCATTCCATCCTCATCGAGTTGCTTTCCGACGAGGGCATCGGCACCATGCTGAAAAAGGAGGACTGACATGACTTCCAGCGAGATCAAGGCCTTGACGGGCCAGTACATCATGAACACCTACGGCCGCTTCCCGGTGGCCATCGACCACGGCCAGGGCGCCACCCTCTACGACCCGGAGGGCAACGCCTACATCGACTTCACCAGCGGCATCGGCGTCTGCGACCTGGGCTACGGCTACCAGCCCTGGGTGGATGCCATCGCGGCCCAGGCCAAGAAGCTGGGCCACGTCTCCAACCTGTTCTACACCGAGCCCTCGGCGAAGCTGGCGGAGATCCTCTGCCAGCGCACCGGCGAGAGCTGCGTCTTCTTCGCCAACGGCGGCGGCGAGGCCAACGAGGGCATGATCAAGCTGGCCCGGAAGTACAGCTTCGACAAGTACGGCAAGGGCCGCTCCACCATCATCACGTTGAACAACTCCTTCCACGGCCGTACCATCACCACCCTGATGGCCACCGGCCAGGAGGTGTTCCACAACTACTTCTTCCCCTTCACCGAGGGCTTCCGCTACGCCGACGCCAACGACCTTGCATCCCTGGAGGCCGCCGCCGGCGACGACGTGTGCGCCGTCATGATGGAGCTGGTCCAGGGCGAAGGCGGCGTGCTGCCGCTGGATAAGGAGTATGTCCAGGCGGTGAAGAAGCTGTGCGAGGAGCGGGACTGGCTGCTGCTCATCGACGAGGTCCAGACCGGCGTGGGCCGCACGGGAAGCCTGTTCGCCTTCCAGCAGTACGGCGTCCTGCCGGATGTGGTGTCCTTCGCCAAGGGCATCGCCGGCGGCCTGCCCATGAGCGGCATTATGGCCAATGAGAAGTGCCGGAACGTCCTGGGCCCCGGCACCCACGCCACCACCTTTGGCGCCAACCCCGTCTGCGCCGCCGCCGGCCTGGTGGTCCAGGAGACGCTGAGCGACGCGTTCCTGGAGGAGGTCCAGGCCAAGGGCGAGTACCTTCGTGAGCGGATCGAGGCGCTGGACCTGCCCTGCTTCGGTAAGACCCGGGGCCTGGGCCTCATGATCGGCATTGAGGTGAAGGAGGGCTTCAACAAAAGCGAGATCGCCGGCAAGCTCATTGACAGCGGCTTGCTGGTCCTCACCGCCGGTCCCGGCATGCGGCTGCTGCCGCCGTTGGTCATCACCAGGGAGGAGATGGACCAGGGCCTTGCCATCATGAAAAAGACACTGGGATAAATGTTCTTTTCTCGCCGCGCCGCTTTGACAAAGGCCGGAGCGCGCTGTAACAGTAGCAATCACATTTACATTTGCATTTACTTTTGCAGTAACAGTGACAGTAACTGTTACATTAACAGTCAAAACTTCCGGATTCGTTGCACGTTTGATAACAACTTTCCCCCGATATTCCACATAAAGTGAGGACATGACATGGAAAACCACACCCATTTTTTGAAGCTGCTGGACTTCACCCCCGCTGAGATCCAGCAATTCCTGGACACCGCCGCCGACCTGAAGGCCAAGAAAAAGGCCGGTATCCCCCATCGGTATCTGGAGGGCAAGAACGTGGCCCTGATCTTTGAGAAGACCTCTACCCGGACCCGCTGCGCCTTCGAGGTGGCCGCCCAGGACTTGGGGATGGGCTCCACCTACCTGGGCCCCACCGGCAGCCAGATCGGCGTGAAGGAGTCCATCGCCGACACTGCCCGGGTGCTGGGCCGGATGTTTGACGGCATCGAGTACCGGGGCTTCGGCCAGGAACTGGTGGAGGAGCTGGCGAAATACGCCGGTGTCCCCGTGTTCAACGGATTGACCAACGAGTTCCACCCCACCCAGATCCTGGCGGACTTCCTCACCATTCAGGAGCACTTCGGGAAGCTCCGGGGCGTGAAGCTGGTGTACCTGGGAGATGCCCGGTACAACATGGGCAACAGCCTGATGGTGGGCTGCGCCAAGATGGGCATGCACTTCGTGGCCTGCGCCCCCAAGGCCTACATGCCGGAGCAGAGCCTCATCGACCAGTGCCAGGCCATCGCCAAGGAGACCGGCGCCGTGCTGGAGTTCATTGAGGACCCCATGGAAGCCACCAAGGACGCCGACGTGCTGTACACCGACGTGTGGGTGTCCATGGGCGAGCCGGTGGAGGTGTGGCAGGAGCGCATCCAGGCCCTGGGCCCCTATCAGGTGACGAAGGCCCTCATGGACAACGCCGGTCCCCAGTGCCGCTTCATGCACTGCCTGCCCGCCTACCACGACCACAAGACCAAGGTGGGCAAGGAGATGGGCGAGAAGTTCGGACGGGACGCCATGGAGGTCACCGACGAGGTGTTCGAGTCTGAGCAGTCCATCGTCTTCGACGAGGCTGAGAATCGGATGCACACCATCAAGGCTGTCATGTACGAGCTGATGAAGTGATCTCGTCAAAATGCCGCGGCATTTTGACGAAGAGGGCCTGCACCTCGCCGCGCGCACCCGCCGCGCTCCCACATTTGCGAGGTGAGAGGGATGTTTGGCGACGTACAGGCCGCCGCCAAACATGATTGCAATGGATTTCACCGCTGGCGGCGGTGAAACGCTGCGAGACCATCCGAAAAAGCTGAAGGCCGCTCCGAACGGAGCGGCCTGTTTCTTTTTCCATGCCCTTATGCTATCATAAAAACAGCCCCGCAACCGGCGGTTGACAAAAGGAAACGGACAGATGATTGCGGATGACGGGCATTTTTGCTACCATCACCCCGTAAAGGAGGGCGAAGCCATGAACGAATCCAATACCCTGGGCCGGCGCATCCAGGAGGGCCGCCGGGCCGCGGGCCTTTCCCAGGAGGCCCTGGGAGAGCGGCTGGGGGTCTCCCGCCAGGCAGTCAGCAAATGGGAAGCGGACGGTGCCGTTCCGGAACTGGAGAACCTGATCGCCATGAGCCGGATATTCGGCGTGACCGTGGGCGTTCTGCTGGGGGTGGAGGAGCCGGGCCCTCTGTCGGAGCGGGAACTGGCAGCGGCGGAGACCATGGCCGCCCAATATGAGGCGGCCCGGCGGAGGACCACCGGGCGGCGGAAGCTGGCGGCCCTGGCGGGCGGCGGGCTGCTCTGCGCACTGCTGCTGGCAGGCGCGGTGAGCCTGTGGAGCCGGCTGGGGGCCATGGAGCGCCGCCTGGACCAGCTGCAATCCCAGGTCAACAGTTCCTCGGGCCATGTCTATGTCCAGACGCCCGGGGCTGGCGGCGAAGAGAGCGACAGCCTGCTGGCGGACCACAGCAGCGTGATGACCGGCTTTGACCCCGAAGGGGAGACGGTGACCCTGCGGGTCATGGCCCAGCCCCGGGAGCGGACCGCCGGCACCACCGCCCAATTCACCGCCCGGCTGTCGGATGGCCGGCAGCTCACCGCCGACGGCGTGCTGGAAGGGGACCTGTACGCGGCGGAGGACTGGACGGTGCCCATGGACCGGGAGATCCGGCTGTCAGTCTCCTTCACCGATGGCGAGACCATCCGCACCGTATCCCTGGAGACCCTGGAGGACTGCGGACCCGACTGCTTCCAGCTGAAGGTGGAGGACTGTGTATGGTATTCCAGTTACAGCAGCGCCAACCCCAGCCAGGTGTCATTCAAGGAAGTGGATTTAAAACTCTTTGGGGCGGAAAACCCCGATGCCGCCCTTGCGCCCACGGTGGTGGAGTTGTGCCTGTACCGAAACCGGGAGACGGAGCCGGAGCAGGTCCTGCCGGTCCGGGAAGCCCTGGAGCTGTGGGACCAGGCGGGAATGGTGGATATGAGCTTTTACACCGGCTATGAGACCTCCGTCACCCTGGAGGAGGGCGACTGGGTGGTGGCTGCCCTGCGGGTGACGGATAATGTGGGCCGCACCGCCTGGACGTACCTGGGCGGCGCCAGAGGCACATCGGACCAGACCAAGCCGGTGGAGTTCCTGCCGTATGAAGTTGGTGCGGACTGGACGCCGGGAACGGTGCTGGTGGATTGAGCAGATCGTGGGGGGGACGAGGCGCCGGGCCCCGGCGGGGGCGCCGGCACAATTTTTGACGGCGGGCGGCCTTGACATCCCCGGCCGAAATCCATACAATAAAAACGAAATTTCTGTGTGAGGAGAGAGCTTTCCGTGAAACGTTCCGCCGGCATTTTGCTGCCGATTTTTTCCCTGCCGTCCGATTACGGCATCGGCTCCCTGGGCAAGGAGGCCCGGGCCTTCGCCGACTTCCTCCGTTCCGCCGGCCAGTCCTGGTGGCAGATCCTGCCCGTGGGCCCCACGGGCCTTGGCAACTCCCCCTATACCAGCGCCTCCACCTTTGCCGGCAACCCCCTGCTCATCGACTTGGAGGGTCTGGCGGCGGAGGGACTGCTGGACGAGGCCGACCTGGCCGCCGCCCGGGTCCCCAACCGGGACTCCATCGACTACGGTGCCCTGTACGCCTCCCGGGAACCCTTGCTGCGCAAGGCCTTCTCCCGGGTGGACGGGGAGCGGGCCCAGGCGGTGCGGGCGTTTGGTGAGCGGACGCCCTGGCTGAAGGAATACGCGCTGTATCAGGCCGCCCGGGCGCGTTTCGGCACGCCTTGGTACCAGTGGCCCGACGAGGCCCTACGCCGCCACGAGCCCTCCGCCCTGGAGCGGTGGAGGGTGGAGCTGGCGGAGGACGTGGCCTTCCACGCCTGCGTCCAGTACTGGTTCTTCACCCAGTGGGAGCGCATGAAGCAATACGTCAACGACGCGGGCATCCGGATCATCGGCGACCTGCCCATCTACGTCTCCCTGGACTCCGCCGACGTGTGGGCGGAGCGGGAGCAGTTCCTGCTGGATGAGGAGGGACAGCCCTCCAAGGTGGCGGGCGTTCCCCCTGACTACTTCTCCGAGGACGGCCAGCTGTGGGGCAACCCCCTGTATGACTGGAAGGCTATGAAGGCCGACGGCTTCGGCTGGTGGATCCGCCGGGTGGAGGGTGCCGGCAAGCTGGTGGACGCCATCCGTATCGACCACTTCCGGGGGCTGGAGAGCTACTGGGCCGTTCCGGCGGACTCTGACACCGCCAAGGTGGGCCAATGGGAGAAAGGACCGGGCATGGACCTGCTGGGAGTCCTCACCGGCTGGTTCCCCCAGATCACCTTCATCGCCGAGGATTTGGGCATCCTGACCGACGCGGTCCACGACCTGCGCAGCGAGTCCGGCCTGCCGGGCATGAAGGTGCTGGAGTTCGCCTTCTCCGATCCGGCCAACGCCTACCTGCCCCATAACTACCAGCCCCACTGCGTCTGCTACACCGGCACCCACGACAACGACACCGCCGTGGGCTGGTACACCCATGCCCCGGAGGAGGAGCGGACCTTCGCTGAGGAGTACCTGGGCGTCTCCGGCGCCGGGGAGGTGCGCAGGGCCCTGCTGCGGGCGGGGCAGGGCAGCGTGGCGGAGCTGTTCGTAGCCCAGATGCAGGATTACCTGGGCCTTGGCAGCGAGGGTCGCATCAACGTCCCCGGCGTGGCGGACGGCAACTGGCAGTGGAAAATGACCGCCCCGGCACCGGAGGACCTGGCGGCGAAGGTGCGGGCCATGACCGTTCGGTATGGCCGCCGCTGACGGGAAAGTTCTGAAAAGTTCCGCCGGGGACTGGCATTCCGGTAGGAACTGTGATAAAATACAAGACCGCAAATCGATTACGGCCACCGGCCCGGAAGGAGTATATACCCCATGATCAAAATCACCACCGACAGCACCTGCGATCTGCCGCGGCATATTCTGGAGGACCTGGACGTGTCTGTGACGCCCCTGGGCGTCATCAAGGCCGGCAAACTCTACCACGACGGCGTAGACATCCGAACCGCCGACATCGTCGCCCATGTGGACGCCGGCGGCGAGATCACCACCACCAACGCGGTGAACGTGGCGGACTATCAGGACCTGTTCCACGCTCTGATGGAGCGGTACGACGCTGTCATCCATATCAACATCGGCGCGGGCTTTTCCTGCTGCTGCCAGAACGCCAAGCTGGCGGCGGAGGAGGTCCCCGGAGTCTACGTGGTGGACTCCGCCAACCTGACCGTGGGCCACGGCCTGCTGGTGATGGCCGCCGCGGAGGCCGCCAGGGCAGGCAAGTCCGCCACGGAGATCGTGGCCCTGCTGGAGGAGATGATCCCCCGCGTGGAGACCAGCTTTGTTCTGGACCGGCTGGACTACATGAAAAAGGGCGGCCGGTGCTCCACCGCCACCGCCCTGGGCGCCAGCCTCCTGAAGCTCCACCCCTGCCTGGAGGTCATCGACGGCAAGCTGCCGGTGGTGAAGAAGTACCGGGGCTCCATCGAAAAGGTGGTGGCGGACTACGTCCACGACCGGCTGGAGGGCCGGACGGACCTGGACACCAGCCGGATGCTCCTGGTGGACACCTGTGAGGACGACCGCCTGGCTTCCATCGCCCGGGATATCCTGGTGAAGGACGGCCGCTTCGGCGAGATCCTGGAGGCCAAGGCTGGCTGCACCATTTTCTGCCACTGCGGCCCCGGCACCCTGGGCCTCATCTTCCTGCGGAAATAACGAAAAAGCAACAGGGACCTGACGGTCCCTGTTGCTTCAGCTTGTCGAAAAACGTCTGCTTAAAGCAACTGGGTTGCATTTTGCAGGG
>CAMCDX010000046.1 GCA_945873695.1 uncultured Clostridia bacterium
CGGACTTTTTCGACAGCCTGAGGCACCCGGGCTTTGCCTGGGTGCCTTGCGGTTTCTCTGGCAGGCGGGTATAATGGCAGGCGAGAAAGCGGTTTCTGGAGGCGCATACCATGTGTATAGATGAGATGATCAAAGAATCCTACATACAGAAGCATTTGAAAGAACTGGAAACACTGCTGGAGGAGCTGTGCCGCATTCCGGCGCCCTCGGGCCGGGAGCGGGATCGGGCATCGTTCTGCAAGACCTGGCTGGAATCCCACGGCGCCGGGGAGGTCCGGCTGGATGGGGCGGACAACGCCGTGTTGGAGCTGAACGCCGCCGGACAGGACCGGCTGACGGTGTTTACGGCCCACACCGACACAGTGTTCCCCGATACGGAGTCCATGGCTGTCCGCCGGGAGGGCGGACGGATGCTGTGCCCCGGCGTGGGGGACGACACCGCCAACCTGGCGGTGCTGCTGATGGCCACCCGTTTTTTGCTGGAGCAAGGCATCTCGCCGAAGCACGGCCTGGTGATCGCCGCCAACAGCGGGGAGGAGGGCCTGGGCAATCTGCGGGGCTGCCGCCAACTGATGGCGGACTACCGGGGCCGGGTGGCCCGGCTGATCTCCTTCGACGGCTATTACAGCAGGCTGTGGAACAAGGCGGTGGGCTCCGCCCGGTATCGGGTCACCGTCCGGACCCAGGGTGGTCACAGCTTCCGGGACTTCGGGAAGCCCAACGCCATCGCCCTGCTGTCGGAGATCATCTCGGCGCTGTACGCCATCCGCCCCGTCTGGGGACCGGCGGGGACCGTCACCACCTATAATGTGGGCACCATCCAGGGAGGTACCTCCGTCAACACCGTGGCTCAGGAGGCATCCATGCTCTGGGAGTACCGTTCCGACGAGGCGGCGGGCCTGCGGGGTATGGAGGAGACGTTTTTCGCCGTGGTGGAGTCCTTCCGGGCCAGAGGTGTGGAGGTGGAGGTGACGCCCCTGGGGATCCGCCCCTGCGGGGAGGGGGTGGACATGGCGGCCCAGAAGGAGCTGTCTGACTGGAGCGAAGCCCTGCTGCGAAAGCACACCGGCGGCGATCTCATCGTGGAGCCCGCCTCCACCGACTGCAACATCCCCCTGTCTCTGGGCATTCCGGCGGTGAGCTTCGGCCTGTGCTGCGGCGGAGGGGCCCACACCCGGGAGGAGTGGATCGAGACGGCTTCTCTGGAAACCGGCCTGCGCATCGCCCTGAAAACTTTGCTGCATTTTGCCTGAGAGAAGGGAGCGGCTGATATGTCCATCGATATCACCATCACCCAAAAGGGCCTTTTGAAAAAGCCCCTACCCTTGACAGTTATTCTGGGGGAAAGGCTTCAATACGGTGCTCTGGAGGGAGAACGCCTGAAACCGGGAGAGCTGGGAGAGGGAGCGTTTATCGCCTACCTGCCGGAGGCTATTGGCCGGGGCTTCCAGATCTTCTGGCAGGAGGGCGAGAAAGCAAAGGTGGAGCTGCGGTCACTGACGCCCACCACCCGGGAGGAACTGCGGGCATTTTACGACTGTGTGGACCGCATCTGTACGTACTGGAAATGCGAGTTGGAGGTGGAAGGGGAGAAGATGGCTCTCAGGGATTTCCAGGCGGGCTTTGAAAACCAGGCGGACTTCACCCTTCGGGCTTTGCGGAGCATGTCCGGGGAGATTTTGGAGGGAAAGCACGAAAACCTGACCCTTCACTGCGCCATGTTTCCCCTGACCCTGGGCCGGGGGGAGGCGGAGCGGTTCGCGCCGGCGGAGGATCTGGACGGCTTCCGGGACTTCCTCCACGAAAAGCAGAGCATGGACGTATACTACGCCGCCCCGATGTTTTACCGGGACGGGGAGGGTGTCCTGGGCCTCTTTGTGCTGCGGGAGGGCGTCCGCAGCGTAGCCCCCAAGGCGCCCCGGGTGCCTTTGGGGGTGCAGGACCCGAACACCGGGAAAGCGCTGCAGGTGGACCGCTGGGAGATCGTACTGGGGGATGCGGACATGGAGCAGGTGGGCCGGGTGCCTTACGATACCTTTCTGGCCCGGCTTCCCGCCGCCAGGGTCTCCCGGTTCGACGGGGGAAGCATCCTGCTTGAGGGCCTGACCCTGGAGGAGCTGCGTAAGATTGCAGAATGAAAGGAGCCGCCGTGGAACGCGTTCCACGGCGGCTTTGCTGCCTTATGAAAGCGGCGTCCAGTGGGCGCTGCCTTCGGAAAAGCCCAGGCTGTTAGCCACGGCCAGGTTGCGGCTGCCGGTGCCGTCACTGACGGAGACCGTGACGGTATAGGAGGACCATCCGCCGCTGCCGGGAGTGGCAGTCCCGGCGCAGGCGCCGCCGCTGTAGGCTGCGTCAAAGGGGAAGGCCTTGCCCTCCGGGTCGGTGAAGGTGATTTGATAGGTATAGTCCTCTCCTGAGACGCTGGGAGTGAACTGGTAGGCCACCGTGTAGTCCGACACACCGGAAAAACTCACCCCGGAAACAGAGAAACTGTCCGGCAGGGTGCTGGCCGCCCTGGCTTCCTCCGCCAGGACCACGTTCCGCTGGCTCCAGGCCCACACTCCGCCTGACAGCAGGCAGGCTGCCAGAAAGCCGCAGAGGGCGGGCAGCAGCCAGCGGCGCTTTGGGGCGGGGACCGGCGCCGGGGGCGGGGCTGCCGCCGGTGGCTCTGCTGCCGCCTCCCGGCCACAGAGGGCGTCCAGGGAGGTGTCCAGCGCCTCCGCCAGGGCCAGCAGCCGGTTCAGGTCCGGAGCGGCGTCGCCGGTTTCCCATTTGCTCACCGCCTGGCGGGAGACGCCGACTTTCGCGGCCAGCTCCTCCTGACTGAGGCCCCGGGCTTTCCGTTCCCGGGTTAGATTTTCATGGAATGTCATGGCCGTCCCTCCTTTGCGCATATCATACCAAAGTCAGCGGTTGCGCGCAACCAGGCGTGGCTGGCATTCCGCAACCAGCCGTTGCGGAACCAAAAACGCCCGCGCCGCCGGAGGCTTCTCAGCCTGATAAAAAGACGGAGTCCCGGAGAGCCCAGGAGAGGACCTATTAAAAACACAACAATTTTTCCAACCTTTCGAGAGTTGACATAACGGTGTGGAAAACTCTGTGGAGAATGTGAAAAACCCTTGATTATAAACAGTTTGTGAAGGCGACAGGCCGGTTATGAGTAACATTACGCAACAACATTTTTGGGAAGAATGGGTTTTTGAAGCGGGAAAAGGCGGGAAAGCAACCATGCTTCCCGCCTTTTCCGCTGTTCAGTTCAGTTCCAGAATGGCGTCCACGGCGCCGCTTTCGCAGTTGTACCAGAAATATCCATCATGCAGCGCGCCGCCGCTGTCCTCAAAGGCGTAGTAGATCAGCATGGAGGCGCTGTCCAGTCCCCATTGCAGGAACTGGTATTGGATCTCGGGGAACCCGGTCCCGTTCACATAGCGGCCCTTCCGCAGTTCCGTCATCTCCACCCCCATGGACAGGTAGGCGTTCAGGTTGCTCTCCCTGTGGGCGTCCAGCCAGGACAGGGCCAGATAGGGGCCGTCGTCATATTGGAGAGCCACTACGTATTTGGAGCTATCCGGCGCCCACCAGAGCCCCCGGTATTGGCAGTCTCCATAGGTGATGTAGGTCTTTGCGCCGTCGCGTCCCGTGACCCGCAGGGAGGTGGCGTCTTTCAGGGAGAAGTCGGAAAAGCCGCCCAGCTCGAAGGCTTTGCGGTACACCGTGACGCTGGCCTGCCCGTCGGGAGAGGGCTTTTTGTCTATGACGAACAGAACGCCGCTCCGCCACAGCAGCAGCCCCGCACCCAGCAGGCAGGCCGCCAGTAGGCACAGGTACCGCTTCCGGGCAGACCGCAGCTTGTGGGCCAGCTGGTTTTGGGAGTAATCCAGCACCTGGCGGGTGTGGGCTTCCACCTGGTTGGGTTCCTCCGCCCGGCTGCTCCGCTCCCCCTGGATCAGCTCCAGGATGGAAATTCCCAGGGCCTCCGCCAAAGGCTCCAGCAGGGAGATGTCCGGCCCGCACAATCCCCGCTCCCATTTGCTGACGGCCCGGTCCGTGATGTGGAGCCGCTCCGCCAGGTCCTTCTGGGTCATGTTCCGCTCCTTCCGCAGCGCCCGGATCAGGGCGCCGGTCTTGGCAGGGTCCATTTGTCCGCCTCCTTTCCCGGTCTATGATACCGGGCCGCCCGGAAAAAAGCAACAAACCGCTGGTTGAGTGGGGACTACTTGAACCTGTGAATTTCTTGTGATACAATACTACATATTAAAAAATGGGTGGATATGCCCTTCGGAGGAACTATGGCAGCAAAAAAGCAGGATTATGGCAATGACAGCATTTCGTCCCTGAAGGGCGCGGACCGGGTGCGGAAGCGGCCCGGCGTTATTTTCGGTTCTGACGGACTGGACGGCTGCGAGCACGCGGTGTTCGAGATCTTGTCCAACTCCATCGACGAGGCCCGGGAGGGCCACGGCACCACCATCACCGTCACCCGGTTCCTGGACCGCTCCATCCAGGTGGAGGACATGGGCCGGGGCTGCCCGGTGGACTGGAACGAGAAGGAGCAGCGGTACAACTGGGAGCTGGTGTACTGCGAGCTGTACGCCGGCGGCAAGTACGACAACCTGTCCGGCGACAACTACGAGTACTCCCTGGGCCTCAACGGCCTGGGCGCCTGCGCTACCCAGTACGCCTCCCGCTACATGGACGTCACCGTCTGGCGGGACGGCCAGGAGTACAGCCTCCACTTCGAGCGGGGCGAGATCGTGGGGAAGCTGGAGCAGCGTCCCCTGCCCAAGAACCAGAGCAGGAAGACCGGCACCCGCACCCGGTGGCTTCCTGACCTGGACGTGTTCACCGACATCGCCATCCCCGCCGGGTACTTCACCGACGTGATGAAGCGGCAGGCGGTGGTGAACGCCGGGATCACCTTCCGTTTCCGGGACGAGACCGAGCCAGGGAAGTTTGAGGAGACGGAATTCCTGTACGAAAACGGCATCGTGGACTACGTGGCGGAGCTGGCGGGAGCGGACAGCCTCACCTCCCCAGTGTTCTGGCAGGCGGAGAAGAAGGGCCGGGACCGGGCGGACAAGCCGGAGTACAAGGTGAAGCTCAGCTGCGCCGTCTGCTTCTCCAACAAGGTCAACGTCATCGAGCACTACCACAACTCCTCCTGGCTGGAGCACGGCGGCAGCCCGGAAAAGGCCACCAAATCCGCCTTCGTCTCCGCTGTGGACAAGTACCTCCGGGACCAGAACAAGTACCAGAAGAACGAAAGCAAGATCACCTGGGCGGACATTGAGGACTGTATCGTGCTGGTTTCCAACAACTTCTCCACCCAGACCAGCTATGAGAACCAGACCAAAAAGGCCATCACCAACAAGTTCGTCCAGGAGGCCATGACGGAGTTCCTGCGGACGAATCTGGAGATCTACTTCATCGAGAACCACTTCGACGCGGAAAAGATTGCCGAGCAGGTCCTCATCAACAAGCGCAGCCGGGAGAGTGCCGAAAAACAGCGGCTGAACATCAAGAAGAAGCTCTCCGGCAGCATCGACATCGCCAACCGGGTCCAGAAATTCGTGGACTGTCGGACCAAGGATGTGGCGAAACGGGAAATTTATATCGTGGAGGGCGACTCCGCTCTGGGCAGCGTCAAGCTGGCCCGGGACTCGGAGTATCAGGGCATCATGCCCATCCGGGGCAAGATCCTGAATTGCCTGAAGGCGGACTACGCCCGCATCTTCAAAAGCGACATCATCGTGGACCTGATCAAGGTCCTGGGCTGCGGCGTGGAGGTTCAGAACAAGCACGTCAAGGATGTGGCGGCCTTTGATTTGAGTAACCTGCGGTGGAACAAGGTGGTCATCTGCACCGATGGCGACGTGGACGGCTTCCAGATCCGGACGTTGGTGCTGACCATGCTGTACCGCCTGACCCCCACCCTCATCCGGGAGGGGTATGTGTATATCGCCGAGACGCCCCTCTTTGAGATCAACTGCGGCGAGAAGACGTGGTTTGCCTACTCTGACAAGGAGAAGAACGACATTGTCCGGGAGCTGGAGGGGAAGAAGGTCAAAATCGACCGCTCCAAGGGCCTGGGCGAGAACGACCCGGACATGATGTGGCTCACCACCATGAACCCGGCCACCCGCCGCCTGATCCGGGTGATGCCGGAGGACGTGGAGCGGACGGCGGCGGTTTTTGACCTGCTGCTGGGGGACAACCTTCAGGGCCGGAAGGACCACATCGCGGAGAACGGGTATAAGTATCTGGAAATGGCGGATATTTCTTAAGTAAAAACTATGCGGCTGTAAGGAGGATACGACGATGAAACGACTGGTTTCCCTGGTGCTCACCCTGGCCCTGGCGCTGTCCCTGACGGTGCCCGCCCTGACGGTGCCCGCCCTGGCGGCGGAGGACGGGAATCCGCCCCTGTGGCAGGAGTATGGCTTCACTTCCCGGGAGGAGTGCGTCCGGGAGTGGTTCGGCGGCGACGAGGCCGCCTATCAGGCAGAAGCGGATGCCTTGCTGGAGCGCCAGCGGTGGGAGGCCGGCATGGCCGGCGAGATCGCCGCCTTCGACGCCGACGCCTACTGGGACTCCGACGAGTGCTGGCAGCGCTGGGTCTACGGCTCTAAGGAATCGTTTATGGAGGCGTGGGAGCTGAAGAGCCAGGAGGACTTCCGCCAGTGCGTGCTGGAGAGCTGGCTGGACGACCAGTGGGAGGCCTATGAGGAGGCCACCCTGGTGGAACGGACCCTGCGGGATATGGGCGGCGTCCCCGGCCAGGTGGGCGTCATGTTGGACGGCACTTACATCTCCTTCACCGGCGGCGCCCTGCCGGAGGTCCGGGAGGGCCGGACCATGGTGCCCTGCGGCCCGGTACTGAAGGCCTTCGGCGGCACCGTGGGCCACGACGGCGAGGATGTGGTGTACACCCAGGAGGGCCGGACTCTGCGGTTCCGGGCCGGCGGCGACACCGTCGCTGTCACCGGGGCGGACGGCACCGAGGAGGTGATCCGGCTGGACGTGCCCTGCTATGTGAAAAACGGCGCAACCTACATCCCCGTCCGCTTTTTCGCCGAGGCCATGGGCTGCGACGTTCTGTGGGACAGCGTGTTCCACACGGCCGTGCTGCTGCGGCGGGATCGGATCGTGGAGACTCTGGACAGCCAGTTCACAGTGCTGAATCGGATGCTGTCCGCCATGGAGCGGGACGCCTCCAAGAATTATAAGACCGTAGTGAAGATGGACGCCCAGATGACTCTGCTGGACTCCATCAACGGCGACAAGTCCTACGGCGCCAACGCGGACCTGGAGCTGCTGCAAAGCGGCAGCGTGTGGAATCTGACCGCCAAAATGGATCTGTCCGCCCTGCTGGAGATCCCGGAGCTGGTGGAGGAACTGACGCCTCTGGAGCTGCTGACCGCCCGGTCCATCCTGCGGAACATGGCGTGCAAGGTCATCTATGACGGAGAGGGCGGCATGCTGTATGTCCAGCTGCCTGCCATGTCCCTGCTGACCGGCGGAGCCGTGGACAAGAACGGCTGGATGGCCATGCCCGTGATCACTCTGGAGACCGTGGAGGCCCGGGGCGCTGTCACCGTGGGTGCCATGCTGTACGACACCATGGCCGCCGCGGCCTGGGACAGTGGTTATTACTATGACGGCAAGGCGACCCCCGCCAGGCTGTACCGGGAACTGATGGACACCGCCGGGCAGATGGCGGCCTTCCTGGGGGACGGCTGTTTTCAGGAGAGCGGCGGGTACAGCGTGCTCCGCTACGACGAGGCCGCCTACAACGATGCCCTGGAGCAGGAATACGGCGAAGGTGCCGCCGAGTACTTCGGCGAGTTCGAGAAGCTGGAGCTGGAGCTGAAGGTGGCCCGGTCCGGCAGCGCCACCTTTAAAGCGGTGGTCCAGAACAAGGCCGGTTACTGGGATGACCCGGTGATCCTGCTGGATGTTTCCGGCAGCCTGTCCGCCGCCAAGATGGATATGAAGCTGCTGCTGAAGGTGAAGAACCAGCTGGACCTGACCCTGCGCTACACCGCTGCCACCACCGCCACCCGGGAGCAGCCCCTGACGGCGCCGCCCGCCGGAGAGCCGGTGACCTCCCTGGACGAGGGAATTTACGGCGAGGAGGACCTTCTGCCCGATATTTTGCCGGAGGAGGCCGCCGCAGCCTGATACCAATCAAGAAGGAATAACGAAAC
Organism: uncultured Clostridia bacterium; assembly: GCA_945873695.1. GTDB lineage: Bacteria > Bacillota > Clostridia > Oscillospirales > Oscillospiraceae > Oscillibacter. The sequence continues at coordinate 8,208 of CAMCDX010000046.1, forward strand.
GATATGCCTAAGAAGAAGCAGCCGGAGGAGACCCGGCCGAAAGTGAATAACCCCAACGTCATGGGGCTCCACGCGGCGGTGGTGGAACAGCCCATCACCGACACCCTGGAGACCAACTACATGCCCTACGCCATGAGTGTCATCGTCTCCCGGGCCATCCCGGAGATCGACGGCTTCAAACCCTCCCACCGCAAGCTCCTGTACACCATGTACAAGATGGGCCTGATGACCGGCGCCCGGACGAAGTCCGCCAACATCGTGGGCCAGACCATGCGCCTCAACCCCCACGGCGACGCTGCCATCTACGACACCATGGTCCGCCTCTCCCGGGGCTACGGCGCCCTGCTGACGCCCTTCGTGGACTCCAAGGGCAACTTCGGCAAGGCCTACTCCCGGGATATGGCCTGTGCCGCCCCCCGGTACACCGAGGCCAAGCTGACACCCATCTGCGCCGAGCTGTTCCGGGACATCGACAGCGACACCGTGGACTTCGTGGACAACTACGACAACACCATGAAGGAGCCGGCCCTGCTGCCCACTACTTTCCCCAACATCCTGGTGTCCGCCAACAGCGGCATCGCCGTGGGCATGGCCTCCCAGTTCTGCGGCTTCAACCTGAAGGAGGTCTGCGACACCACCATCGCCTACCTGAAAAATGCGGACTGCGACCTGACCGAGACGCTGCTGGGCCCCGACTTCCCCACCGGCGGCGAGCTGATCTGTGACCCCACCGCCCTGAAGGAGCTGTACGACACCGGCCGGGGCGGCGTCCGGGTCCGGGCCAAGTACCGGTATGTGAAGGAAGAGAACCTGATCGAGATCTACGAGATCCCCTACTCCACCACCGTGGAGGCCATCCTGGACAAGGTGGCGGAGCTCATCAAGGCAGGCAAGGCGAAAGAGATCGCCGATATGCGGGACGAGACGGACCTCAGCGGTCTGAAGCTGACCATCGACCTGAAGCGGGGCACGGACCCGGACAAGCTGATGGCCAAGCTCTTCAAGCAGACCACCCTGGAGGATACCTTCTCCTGCAACTTCAACGTCCTCATCGCCGGCATGCCCCGGGTCCTGGGGGTGCGGCAGGTGCTGGAGGAGTGGACCGCCTGGCGGACTGAGTCCGTCCGGCGGCGGACCTACTTCGTCATGAAGAAGAAGAAGGATAAGCTCCACCTCCTGAAGGGCCTCAAGCGCATCCTGCTGGACATCGACAAGGCCATCAAAATCATCCGGGAGACGGAGGAGGAGGCCGAGGTCATCCCCAATCTGATGATCGGCTTCGGCATCGACCAGATCCAGGCGGAGTACGTGGCGGAGATCAAGCTGCGGAACATCAATAAAGAGTATATCCTGAAGCGCACCCAAGAGACGGAGGCCCTCCGGGACGAGATCGACGACCTGGAGGACATCGTGAACAGCCCCCGGCGGGTGAAGAAGATCATCGTGGAGGAGCTGGAGCAGGCGGCGAAGAAGTACGGCGAGCCCCGCCGCACCTCCATCGTCTACGGCCACGAGATCGTCACCTACACCGAGGAGGACGCCGTGGAGGATTATCCCGTCCATGTGTTCCTGTCCCGGGAGGGGTATTTCAAGAAGATCCCCCCCCAGTCCCTGCGGATGAGCGGCGAGCAGAAGTACAAGGAGGGGGACGGCCCCCGACAGAGCTTCGAGACCACCAACAGCGCCGAGATCATGTTCTTCACCGACAAGTGCCAGGTCTACAAGACCCGGCTCTCCGACTTCGACGATACCAAGGCCAGCGTGCTGGGAGACTACCTGCCTGTCAAGCTTGGCATGGACGCCGGGGAGAACGTCCTCTGCGCCGTCCTGCCGGGGCCGGATTATGCCGGCGCCCTGCTGTTTTTCTTCGAAAACGGCAAGGCCGCCCGGGTGGAGATCAAGGCCTACCAGACCACCTCCAACCGGCGGAAGCTCACCGGCGCCTATTCCGATAAGTCGCCTCTGGTTACGGTCCTGCGGGTGGACGGGGACCGGGAGCTGGCGGTGTACTCCACGGAGCCCCGCTGCCTGATCTTCCACACCGCCCTGCTGGCACCCAAGACCACCCGTACCACCCAGGGCGTGGCGGTGATGAACCTGAAGCCCAAGTACCGCCTGGAGGCGGTGAAGCCGGTGGAGGAGACCGCCATCTCCAACCAGAGCCGCTACCGGGTCCGGGCTGTGCCCGCCGCCGGCGCCCTGCTGCGGCAGGAGGACTCCGAGGAGCGGCAGATGGACCTGCTGGACTGAGGAGGGGACCATGAAAAAACAGATTTTTCGGAGCTACGGCACCATCACCCTGGGCTCCGTGATCTTCGCCCTGGCTTTCGACTGGTTCTTTGCGACGAATCAGGTGGCCATGGGCGGCGTCACCGGCCTGGCCCAGATCCTCAACCTTCTGGTGCCCCAGATGTCCGTGGGTCTGCTGGCTTTTTTGCTGAACGTGCCCCTGTTCCTGGCAGGGTGGAAGTTCATTGGCTTTCATCTGCTGGCCTCGTCCCTGTTCGCCATGGCGGTCAGTTCCTTCGCCATCGACACCATCGCCGCCCTGCACACCTTCGCCCCGATGGACCCTATGCTGGCATCCCTTTGCGGCGGCGCGCTGATGGGCTTCGGCCTGGGGCTGGTGTTCTCCCAGGGAGCCACCACCGGCGGCACGGACATCGTGGCCCGGCTTTTAAAGCTGAAGTTTCCCTGGCTGCCCATGGGCAAGCTGGTGCTGGTGCCGGACGGCGTGGTGCTGACCCTGGCGGCGCTGGCCTTCGGCGGCGTGGAGACGGCGCTGTACGGCGCGGTGGCCATCTTCGTGTCCGGCCGGGTAATGGATACGGTGCTCTACGGCCTGGACACCTCCAAGGTGGCTTACATCGTCTCCGACAGCTGGAGACAGATCGCCGACGCGCTGCTGCGGGACCAGGAACGGGGCGTCACCATTCTCCGGGGCCAGGGCGCCTGGACCGGCACCGACAAGCAGGTGCTGCTGGTGGCCTTCAAGCAGAAGGAGATCGTGCAGATCAAGCGGGTGGTCCACGACACCGACCCCAAGGCGTTCATGATCGTCTGCGACGCCCACGATGTGCTGGGCGAGGGATTTGGAGATTATCAGAAGGAGGACATCTGACATGGCGTTTGACACTGTAAAAAAGAATCTGGAGGCCCGGGGCTTCTCCGTGAAGATCTTCTCTACCGGCGCGGAGGCGGCGGCCTACCTGGACGGCGCCATCGACGGCACCAGCGTGGGCTTCGGCGGCTCCCTGACGGCCAAGGAACTGGGACTGTACGACAAGCTGGCGGCCCACAACGAGGTCCACTGGCACTGGGAGGGCGGCCCGGGAGAGCGGGTGGCGGCTGCCCACGCTAAGGTGTACATCACCTCCGCCAACGGCCTGGCGGAGACCGGCGAGATCATCAACATCGACGGCGCCGGCAACCGGGTGGCCGCCACACTGTTCGGCCACGGGAAGGTTTACTTCGTCATCGGCCGGAACAAGCTGGCCCCCACCTATGAGGAGGCCCTGTGGCGGGCCCGGAATATCGCCGCACCGAAAAACGCTCAGCGGCTGGGAAAGAAGACCCCCTGCGCCGTGAAGGGCGATAAGTGCTACGACTGCAAAAGCCCTGACCGCATCTGCCGGGGCCTGGTGGTGCTGTGGGGGCCCAGCATCGGCGTGGAGACGGAGATCGTCCTGGTGGACCAGGATCTGGGCCTGTAGAACGATGCTTTGAGAAGGGAGGAGCACCTATGGCAAGAATCATCGCCGCGCTGCTGTCGCTGTGCCTTCTGACGGGGTGCGCCTCCCTGCTGGAGCGGGAGTACAGTACTTCGGAGCCTCACTCCAGCAAGTTCTGGGAGAGTGAGGCCGCCGGCACCCTGCGGGCGGAGAACTACCAGGACATCGTCAACGACTTGCTGCTGGCCATCGGTCAGCACCGGGAGTCCGTTACCCTGCGGCTGTACGACTTCGGGAATGACGTCACCGTGGCGGAGACTCTGGAGCAGGCCACCACGGAGATCCAGCAGGAGACTCCCATGGGGGCCTATGCCGTGGAGTACATCACCTCTAGCCGCCAGTCCCAGCGGGGGTATTACGAGGTGTCTGTCCAAATCAGCTACCGCCGGACGGCGGAGCAGATCCAGAGCGTGGTGAACGCCACCAGCACCGAGGCGCTGTACAGCCTGCTGGAGACGGCTCTGGACGAGGGCCGGACGGAACTGGCGGTGCGGATCGGCTATTGGGGCGAGAACAGCCGGACCCGGGTGGAGGAGATCGTGGCTCAGCTTCGGGAGGATCGGGAACTGACGGAGGAACCGGCCTGGACCGTGAATTACTACCCCGCCGAGGGGACTGTGGGCCTGATTGAGTTCCTGCTGGACGCGCCGGAGCAGCAGCCGGAAGCGGAGCCGGAACTGCCTGCGGAAGAAATTTCAGAGAAAATCGAGAATGATACTTGACAAGGCCAAAGTTCTTTGCTAAAATAACCCTTGTTCCGCGGGCATAGCTCATCTGGTAGAGCGCCACCTTGCCAAGGTGGAGGTAGCGAGTTCGAGCCTCGTTGCCCGCTCCAGAAAAAGACCTCATCCGAAAGGATGGGGTCTTTTTTCATAAGCGTCCGAGTTCGGACTCGCTACCTCCGCCCAACATATGCGAAGCATATGTTTGAAATCGGAGGTGAGGCAGGG
>CAMCDX010000047.1 GCA_945873695.1 uncultured Clostridia bacterium
CCCTGCAAAATGCAACCCAGTTGCTTTAAGCAGTGGTTTTTCGACAAGCTGAAGCTGTCATCCCTTATGGATGACAGCTTTTTTCTCAACCCAGAAAACCCAGGTGCTCCAACAGAATTTTGGTTCCCATGGCAATCAGAACGATGCCTCCCACCAGCTCCGCCCGGGACTGGTTCTTGGCGCCCAGTACGCTGCCCGCCTTCACACCAATGGCGGACAGGGTGAACGTGACAGCGCCGATGAAGCACACCGCCGGGACGATCTCCACCTGCAAAAAGGCGAAGGACACGCCCACAGCCAGAGCGTCGATGCTGGTAGCCACCGCCAGAGGCAGCATGGCCCGGAAGGAGAAATCACAATCCATGGTCTCCGCCTCTTCCCTGGACTCCCGGATCATATTGATGCCGATGATACCCAGCAAAACAAAGGCGATCCAATGGTCGAAGGCGGTGATCATGGACTGGAACCGCACGCCCAGCAAATAGCCGATCAGCGGCATCAGCCCCTGGAAGCCGCCAAAATAGACACCGGCTGTGACGGCGTGACCCAGCCGCACCTTTCCCGTGGCGAGGCCTTTACAGATCGATACCGCGAAGGCATCCATGGACAGTCCCACCGCGATCACAAACAGTTCCCACAAACTCATCTCTCTATTTCCTCCTAATGTAGAAAACGCCCCGGGTATCAGGCGATACCCGGGGCGACCCAAAACGATATGGGAAGACTCCATGTATGCCTTTCGGTGATACATGAGTCTCGCGATTTCATGCAAGCCAGGCCAAACGGCCAGTATGTTGACTTGCCACGCACACGTGCGCTCGCTACTCCCTCATGGACGTTTTTTCAAATGTAGGCAAAGAATACCACGCTTTCCAGCTCTTGTCAAGAACCTCTTTCCCGAATCGTCCGGTTTCCCCCTCCGCAGTCACTGCTCCAGCGTTTTCAGGAGCAGTGTGCCGTCCGCCCCCTTTCCGAAGGAAGCAGCCGTACACGGTCGAGACCGCCCGGGAATTTCCCGGGCGGTTTTTCTCAGTTTTTCAGGCTGTGCATGGGGGCCGGAATACGTCCTCCCCGTGCGATGAAGTCCGCGCTGGACTCGGGGTGGACCGGCATTACCGGGGCGCTGCCCAGCAGGCCGCCCATCTCAATGGTGTCCCCCACGGTCTTGCCGGGGGCGGGCAGCAGGCGGACGGCGGTGGTCTTGCAGTTCACCATGCCGATGGCCGCCTCGTCGGCGATGATGGCAGAGATTGTCTCCGCCGGGGTGTCCCCGGGAACGGCGATCATGTCCAGCCCCACGGAACAGACGCAGGTCATGGCCTCCAGCTTGTCCAGGCACAGCGTACCCTGACGGGCGGCGGCGATCATACCCTCGTCCTCGGAGACCGGGATGAAGGCGCCGGACAGGCCGCCCACGGAGGAGGACGCCATGACGCCGCCCTTTTTCACCGCGTCGTTGAGAAGCGCCAGGGCCGCCGTGGTACCGTGGGTGCCGCAGGTCTCCAGACCCATCTCCTCCAGAATACGGGCAACGGAGTCACCGATGGCAGGGGTGGGTGCCAGGCTCAGGTCCACGATGCCGAAGGGGGTATCCAGCCGACGGCTGGCCTCCTGGGCCACCAGCTGGCCCATGCGGGTCACCCGGAAGGCGGTCTTTTTCACCGTCTCCGCCACCACGTCGAAGGGCTGGCCCTTCACGGCCTGGAGGGCGTGGTGGACCACGCCGGGGCCGGAGACACCCACGTTGATGACCTTCTCTGCCTCGCCCACGCCATGGAAGGCGCCGGCCATGAAGGGGTTGTCCTCCACAGCGTTGCAGAACACCACCAGCTTGGCGCAGCCCAGGCCGTCATCGGCCTCGGTTGCCTTGGCTGTATCCTTGATGATGCGGCCCATGAGGGCCACCGCGTCCATGTTGATGCCGGCTTTCGTGGAGCCCACGTTGACGGAGGAGCAAACCAGCTCCGTCCGGGCCAGGGCCTCCGGAATAGAACGGATGAGCCGCTCGTCGGCTTTCGTCATGCCCTTCTGCACCAGGGCGGAGTACCCGCCGATAAAGTTGACGCCGCAGGTATGGGCTGCCCGGTCCAGCGCCAGGGCGAAGGGCACGTAGTCCTCCGTTTCGCTGGCCCCGGCCACCAGGGCCATGGGAGTGACGGAGATCCGCTTGTTGACGATGGGAATGCCGAATTCCCGCTCGATGTCCTCGCCGGTCTTCACCAGTTTTTCAGCGTAGCGGGTGATCTTCTCATAGATCTTGTCACAGGCCCGCTTGGGGTCCGGGTCGCAGCAGCTCAGCAGGGAAATGCCCATGGTGATGGTGCGGATGTCCAGGTGCTGCTGGTCGATCATCTCAATGGTGGAGAGGATGTCCTTTTGGTTGAGCATGGTCCTCCCCTCCCTCAGATCCTGTGCATGGCGTCGAAGATCTCCTCACGCTGGATACGGATGGAGATCTCCATCTTCTTGCCCAGTTCCTCCAACAGCGTCCGCAGATCGCCCACGGGAACCCTGGCTTTCTCCACATCCACGGCCATGACCATGGTAAAGGAGCCCTGAAGAATAGTTTGGGAGATGTCCAGGATGTTGACGTTGTTTTCAGCCAGCAGGGCGCAGACGGCGGCGATGATGCCCACCTTATCCTTGCCGACAACGGTGACGATGGCGTTCATAAACTTCCTCCTAGCGAGACGGCGGTCTCTTGTATGAATGGTTTATTCTAACATATGGGACATCAAAAAGTAAACCCAAGGGATAACCAAAAGGGGCGCACGGAACCGTACGCCCCTCTGTTTCAATCATACCTCGTCGAAGAACTTCGCGTGGATGGCCTTCACCGCCTTGTTCACGTCCTCCTCGTCCAGCAGGACGGAGACACGGATCTCGGAGGTGTTGATCATCTGGATGTTGATGCCGGCCTCATACAGCGCCTCGAACATCTTGGCGGCCACGCCGCAGTTGCTCATCAGGCCCACGCCCACGATGGAGACCTTGCCGATGTGCTCATCGGCCTCGATGTGGTCGAACTTCAGGGCCCCCTTGTGCTCGTTGAGGATATCCTCCACTTCCTCCAGGTCCTTCTTATGTACGGTAAAGGTGATATCCTTGGTGGCCTCACGGCCAATGGACTGCAGGATGACGTCCACGTTGATGTTGTGCTTGCTCAGCAGGTCAAAGACCTGGAAAGCGACGCCGGGGTTATGCTGCAGGCCGATCAGGGCGATACGGGCAATGCTGGTGTCCTTGGCGACGCCGGCGATATTGGTTTTTTCCACTTTGGTGACCTCCTTAACTTTCGTGCCAGGCTTACGCTCCAGGCTGGACACGACTTCCAAATTCACTCTGAACTTCTTTGCCAGCTCCACGCTGCGGTTGTGGAGCACCTGGGCGCCCTGAGACGCCAGCTCCAGCATCTCGTCGTAGGTGATCTCCTCCAGCTTCCGGGCATTGGGGACGATGCGGGGATCGGTGGTGTACACGCCGTCCACATCGGTGTAGATCTGGCACAGATCCGCCCGGAAGGCGGCCGCCAGGGCAACGGCGCTGGTGTCGGAGCCGCCCCGGCCCAGGGTGGTGACGTCACCGTTGCGGTCCACGCCCTGGAAGCCGGTGACGATGATGATACGGTGCTGATCCAGTTCAGAGCGGATCCGCTCGGAATCGATCTTCTTGATACGGGCGTCAGAGTGGACGGAAGTGGACTGGATGCCCACCTGCCACGCCGCCAGGGACACGCAGGGCAGGCCCATGGACTCCAGAGCCATGGCGCACAGCGCCACGGAGATCTGCTCGCCGGTGGACAGCAGCATATCCATCTCCCGCTTGGAGGCGTGGGGATTGATCTCCTCCGCCTTGGCGATGAGGTCGTCGGTGGTGTCGCCCTGGGCGGACAGGACCACGATGACGTCATTGCCCTTTAAATAGGTCTCCGCGATGATGCCGGCCACGTTCCGGATGCGCTGGGCATCCTTGACGGACGAGCCGCCGAATTTTTGTACGATCAAACTCATAGTGCTTCCTTCTTTGTTTCAGATTGGGATAGAGTCTTCCGCCCCATTATACGCAGGGGCGGTCTCTTTGGCAGTCACGCCAGCACCCGCATACAGGCCAGGACGTTCAAAAATTTGGACTGCTGGTGGGCGTCCTGTCCGCTGATACGGTCCGTCAGGAAGGCGGTCTCACCGTCCTCGCTGAGGACCTCCACCTGGCCGAAGGCCATGGCGGCGTCGGTGAGGCTGCCCTCGATGCGGAAGTAATACCGGGTGTGGAGCTCCTGGGGGTCCTCAAAGCCGGTAGTGTCCGGAGACCAGCCGATCTCATCCCGCTTTGGGCTGGCCTGGAGGCACTCCATCACATCCGCCACGCAGGCGGAGGCGGTGGGCAGCTCGCCGGCGCCCTTGCCGTAGAACATGACCTCGCCAGTGGCGTTGCCCTTCACCACCACGGCGTTGAACACGTCCTCCACATTGGCCAGGGGGTGCTCCTCGGGGATGAGGTGAGGCGCCACGTACGCGGTACGGCCCCCGCCGGGCAGCCGGACCGCCCGGCCCAGCAGCTTCACCCGGTAGCCCGCCCGCTGGGCGATCTTCACGTCCCGGAGGGACAGCTTGGTGATGCCCTCCATGGGCACCTCCGCCGGGTCCACCTGATGTCCAAAGGCCAGGTCCGCCAGGATGCAGGTCTTCCGTCCGGCGTCGATGCCCTCCACGTCGGCGGTGGGGTCCGCCTCGGCGTAGCCCTTGGCCTGGGCCTCCCGCAGGGCGTCGGAGAAGAAGGCGCCGGTGCGGACCATCCGGGTCAGGATATAGTTGGTAGTGCCGTTCAGGATGCCGTAGACCTCGTCGATGCGGTTGGCGGCCATACACTGGGTCAGGGGGTGCAGGATGGGAATGCCGCCGCCTACGCTGGCCTCGAACAGATAGTTGACGTTCTTCTTCCTTGCCAGGGCCAGCAGCTCGGCGCCCTTTTCCGCCACCAGCTGTTTATTGGCGGTGACCACGTGCTTGCCGGCCTCCAGAGCCCGCTTCGTATACTCGTAGGCCGCCTCCACGCCCCCGATGGTCTCCACCACCACCCGGATGTCGCCGTCCTCCTCGATCTTTTTGAAATCGTCCGTCATCAGCTGGCGGTAGGGACCGTCCTTGAAGTTCCGGACCAGGATGGTCTTCACCTGAAGGGGCTCCCCCAGCTTGCGTTCGATCTGCTTGGCGTTCTCCGCCACCACCTTGGCAACGCCGGTGCCCACGGTGCCAAGGCCCATGATCGCGATCTGTATCATTTTCCCTCTCTCTTTCCGCTCAGCCAGCCAGGATCTCGAATTTCACCACGCCATCCACCGCGGACACGTCCGCCAGCAGCTGCTCCAGGGTCTCAGCCATCTCGCTGGTCTCGGCGGAGATGGTAACGGCGGCGCAGCCGTTGGTGGGGATGCTCTGGTTGATGGTCAGGATGTTGGCGCCAGACGTGGCAAATACCGACAGCACCCGGCTCAAAACGCCGGTGTTGTCCTTCAGCATCCCGTAGAACGTAATGATATGCTCCGACTTCATATCGTTAAAGGGCTGCACAGCGTCCTTGTACTTATAGAACGCGCTGCGGCTGATGCCCGCCAGCCTGGTGGCGGCACCCACAGTGTCCACCTCACCGGTCTGCATCATCCGCTTGGCCTCCGCCACCTTGATGAAGATCTCCGGCAGGGCCTCCGCGGCAACGATGTAATATTTGATCTCTCTTGCCATTCCGTCCGCCTCCTACGGTCATTTGTCTTTCTGCGTTGTTCATGGTACCATATTTTTGTCCGCTCCACAACCAAAAACGCCAAATTTCTTTTGGAGAAAATGGGGAATCTTCCTCCTTTTCCTACGCCTGCCGTAGGCATTTTGACAAAATGAACAGGAAGGCTGTCCTCAGACAGCCCTCCTCAGGCTGTCGAAAAAGTCCGACGGACTTTTTCGACGCCTTCACAATACCTCGATTTTCTGGCCGCTCTGCTGCCCGAAAATCTGCCGCTGCGCGGCGCAAACGCCTGCTGGCGCAGGCTTTTTGCAGGCATTTGATTCCACACGAAGGGGCTCCCGCCCCCTCGTACTCCCCCTGCAAAATGCAACCCAGTTGCTTTAAGCAGTGGTTTTTCGACAAGCTGAGGAGGGCTGTCCTCAGACAGCCCTCCTTGGCTCACTTCTCCGCCCGGTAGACGGCCTTCATGCCCTTGTAGGTCTCCCAGCAGTCCAGCTTGCTCACCACCTCGAAGGGGGCGTGCATGCTGAGGACCGGCACGCCGGCATCCAGGGTGGTGATGTTGCGGTTGGCCATATAGGCCGCCACGGTGCCGCCGCCGCCGGCGTCCACCTTGCCCAGCTCGGCGATCTGCCAGATGACGCCCGCATCGTCGAACAGGCGGCGGACGTAGGCCACCGTCTCGGCGTCAGCGTCGGAGGCGCCGGACTTGCCCCGGGCGCCGGTGTACTTGCACAGGCCGATGCCGTAGTTCACATAGGCGGCGTTCCGCTTCTCATAGACCTCGCCGAAGTTGGGATCGTAAGCCGCCGTCACGTCGGCGCTGAGGCAGAAGGACTTCTCCAGGCACACCCGGACAGGCACGCCCTGGGCGTCGCACAGGTCCTCCATGAAGGTGTCGAAGGCGGCGGACTGCATGCCCGTCACACCGTCGGAACCGATCTCCTCCTTGTCCGCCAGGACGCAGACGGCGGTGCGGACCGGGGTCTCCTCCAGGTCCAACAGGGCCTTCAGGGCAGCGTAGCCGCAGACCCGGTCGTCGTGGCCGTAGGCGCCGATAAGGGAGCGGTCCAGGCCGATATCGCAGGCGTTCACCGCCGGGACGGCCTCCAGCTCGGCGGAGGTGAAGTCATCCTCGGTGATGCCGTATTTTTCGTGCAGCAGCTTCATCACCGCCAGCTTCACCCGGCCGGTGTCCTCCTCGTCCCCAATGGGGCGGCTGCCCAGCAAGAGATTCAGCGTCTCGCCGGGAATGGCCTCGCTGAGGGGCTTCTTCCCCTGCTCCTGGCCCAGGTGGGGCAGCAGGTCGGTGATGACCAGCTTGGGGTCTCCGGGGTCGGCGCCGATGGACACTTTTACCACGGTGCCGTCCTTCAGCGCCGCCACGCCGTGGAGCTCCAGGGGAATGGTGACCCACTGGTACTTGCGGATACCGCCATAATAATGGGTCTTGAAATAGGCCAGCTCCGTGTCCTCGTAGAGGGGGTTGGGCTTCAGGTCCAGCCGGGGAGAGTCGATGTGGGCGGCGGCGATCTGGGCGCCCTCCGCCAAGCTCTTTTGGCCGATGTGGACCAGCAGGACGCTCTTGCCCCGGTTGCGGAGGTACAGCTTGTCACCACTTCTCACCTCCATGCCCCGGATGTAGGGCCGGTACCCCTTCTCTTCCGCCAGGCGGAGAACTTCGGCGGCGCAGAGCCGCTCCGTCTTTCCCTTGTCCAGAAAGGCCTTGTAGCCGTCACAGTAAGCCTCCATGGCAGCCTGGTCCACCGGCTTGTCATAGCCGTTCTTCCGATTGGAGAGCAGCTGTTTTTTCAGTTCCTTGATCTCGTCAGACATGGTTGTTTCCTCCTTGTTACACGGTACCGTGCTGCTTTTCTTCCTTCACGGTCTCGATCAGCCGCTGGAAAAACTCCCGGGCCTCGGACTCGAAGGTCTCCGGGGAGTCGGCGGCGTTGTTCAGCTCCAGGTCGCACTTGCCCCGGTAGTACTCGTCGGGCTTCTGGGCGGAGATCCGCAGCCGGGCGTACTGTTCGGTGATGCCGTCCCGGACCATGATGCGGCGGACCCGCAGCTCCGCGGGAGCCGTAATGGCCACGGTGCGGTCACACAGCTGGTCCACCCCCGCTTCCAGCAGATTGATGGCGTCGATGGCAAACAGGTCGCCGGTGCCCTCCTCCAGCATGCGGCGGAGCTCCGGGATGATGTGGCAATAGACGATCTCGTTCAGCTGGGCCAGCCGCTCCTTGTCGCTGAACACCTCCTGTCCCAGCTTCTGCCGGTCCAGGACGCCGTCCCGGGTGAAGGCGCTGGGGAAGGCGTTGTGGATGTCCCGGCGCAGATCCTCGTCCTCCGTCAGCATCCGATGGTACACCTGGTCGCAGTCGATGACGGTGCCGCCCAGGCTCTCGATGGCCCGGAGGGCGCTGGTCTTTCCGGCGCCGGTGCCGCCGGTGAGTCCCAGCACCACCCGCTCGCTGTCAGCTTCGATGACGTGGAATCCGGCGGCCTTCTTCAGCCGGTTGCCCACGGCCAGGCCCAACCCCCGGTTGTCCGGGCACTGGGCAAAGATCTCCGTGACGGCGCTGTTGTCAAAGGTCCGCAGGGCGTCGAACACCCGCTGGGCCTGGGTCAGCTTGTCGCCGCTGGGGCCCAGGGTATGGACCTCCTGCTCCCGGAACAAGTGGGCAAACTCGTCGAAGCAGATGACGCCGGAGGTGGCGGTGATCCGCTTCTGGATCTCCCGGGCGGACTTCTCCGGCGCGCCGGTGATGACCGTCACCGGTGCCTTGGGGGCGTAGTGGCGGTACTTCATGCCAGGGGCCTTGGGCTTCTCCCCCTCCTTCAGGGCGCCGGTAACGGCCTTGTCCACGTCGATGTGGCCGATGAGCCGCTCCAGGTCCTCCAGGGGCAGTCCGCCGGGCCGCAGCAGCCGGGGCGGCTCACAGGTCAGGTCCAGGATGGTGGACTCCACGCCCACGGTGCAGGGGCCGCCGTCCACCACGCCCTGGATCTTGCCGTCCATATCCTCCAGCACGTCCTGGGCGCTGGTGCAGCTGGGCCGGCCGGAGGTGTTGGCGCTGGGGGCGGCGATGGGGACGCCGGCCTCCCGGATAATGGCCAGGGTCACCGGGTGGTTGGGGCAGCGCATGGCCACGGTGTCAAGGCCAGCGGTGGTCTCGTCGGGGACCACGGGCTTGCGCTTTAAGATCATGGTCAGGGGACCGGGCCAGAACTTCCGGGCCAGCACATAGGCGATGGGCGGCACGTCCCGGCAGTACCGGGGCAGCCACTGCTGCCCGGTGACGTGGAGGATCAGGGGGTTGTCGTTGGGCCGGCCTTTAGCCTCGAAGATCCGCTGGACCGCCTCGCCGTCCAGGCCGTTGGCTCCCAGGCCGTACACTGTCTCCGTAGGGATGGCCACCAGGCCGCCCTCCCGCAGGATCTTGGCCGCCGCCGCGATCTTGTCCTCGATCTCCTTCTGCTGGCCCTTGGTGTCCCGCAAATCAAAGTATAACGTATGCATCTTCTTCGCCTCTATCTCTCTTCATCGGGCCTTTGCCCGGTTCGTTCGTTCTTGTCCATCTGGACGCAGATCAGCTCCGTGCCCGCCGGCGGCGCCTCCCGGTCCCGGTCGTACAGCCGGGTGCCCAGTAAGGCGGCCAGCCCCTCCAGCCGCTCCTCCTCCCGGGAGAAGCGCTTCATCCAAAGTTCCTCCAGCTGTGCCACCCCTTCCGAGGTCAGGAAGGGGCACAGGAATTCCGGCAGCTGCCGCCGTTCCCGGGGGCAGTCCGAAAAATACTCCAGCGGCCAGCCGCCCAGCCGGCAGACCCGCAGCCGCATGCCGGGGTGGGCGTAGGCCCAGGTGGAAAAGCCGCTGTCGTAGACGCCGCAGACCAGCGCCGGGGCACCGAAAGCCCTGGCGTACCGGTCCGCCGCTTCCAGGAGCAGCTCCGGCTCCCTGGCGCCGCATTCCGTCACGTTGTCGTTCACCGCCAACCACGGGGCGCCGGGCCGGTAGCAGGCCCAGGCCGCGGGGGTGCCGGGCAGCAGGAAGGGCTCCCACAGCAGCTCGTCCGGCACGCCGGCCTCCAGGGCGAAGGCACGGACCATGGCCTTTTGGGCCTCATGCTCCTTCTGCCGTCCCAGAGCCAGGTCCGCCAGGACCCGCCGGAGGGCCGGCCGGACCTCCTCCCGGGAAAAGCCCTCCTCCTTCCAGGCGAAGGCATATCCTCTGGTGATGCCCATCACGCGCCTCCCAGCTCCGCCTGGCCGTTTTTCAGCTTCTCCGCCTGGTCGGCGGTGATGAGGGCGTCGATGAGCTCGTCCAGGTCGCCGTTCATGATGGCGTCAATCTTGTACAGAGTCAGGCCGATCCGATGGTCCGTCACCCGGCCCTGGGGGAAGTTGTAGGTGCGGATGCGCTCGCTGCGGTCTCCGCTTCCTACCTGGTCCCGGCGCTCCGCCGCCTCGGCAGCGGCCTTGCGGGCCCGTTCCGACTCGTAGAGTTTGGAGGCCAGAATCCGCATGGCCTTGTCCCGGTTCTGAAACTGGCTCCGCTCCTGCTGGCACTCCACGACTGTTCCGGTGGGCTTGTGGATCAATCGGACGGCGGAGGAGGTCTTGTTGACATGCTGTCCGCCGGCGCCGGAGGCACGAAACACCTGCATCTCAATATCCGCCGGGTTCAGCTCCACGTCCACGTTCTCCGCCTCCGGCAGCACCGCCACCGTGGCGGCGCTGGTGTGGATGCGGCCGCCGGACTCCGTCTCCGGCACCCGCTGGACCCGGTGGACGCCGCTTTCAAATTTCAGCCGGGAAAAAGCACCCTCGCCCTCGATGAGGACGCTGCATTCCTTCACGCCCCCCAGCTCCGTCTCGTTCATTCCGACGATGTCCGTCTTCCAGCCTTTCGCCTGGGCGTACATGGTATACATCCGCAGCAGGGCCGCCGCGAACAACGCGCCCTCCTCCCCGCCGACGCCGCCCCGCAGCTCCATGACCACGTTCCGGCTGTCGTTGGGGTCTTTGGGCAGGAGCAGCAGCGTCAGCTCCCGCTCCAGCTCCTCCAGCCGCGCCTTGGCCGCCGACAGCTCCTCCTGGGCCAGTTCCCGAAAGTCCGGGTCGTGGAGCAGGGCCTCCGCCCCGTCCCGGTCCGCTTCCGCTTGCCGGTAGGCCCGGTAGGCCGTTACCACCGGCTCCAGCTCTTTCAGCTCCCGGCTGACCGTTTTCAGTTTCTCCCCGTCGCCGTAGACGCCGGGGTCCGCCAGCTGCGCCTGCAGGTCCTCGTACCGCAGGGCAATGGCGGCCAATTTTTCCAGCATGTGACCGCTCCTTTCCTGTGCTTCGGAACAGGAGGGCGGCTACTCCACCAAAAACTCCTTCACCTGGCGCAGGAACTCCACCTTCCAGAAATCATAGCCCACGGAGCCGCTGCGCAGGGAGGCGGCGGCCCGGTGGGTGCCGGGGACGTACAGATCCATCTGGTCCCACACCTCCTGGTGCCGGTTCTCGCTGCTGCGGGTGAGCACATAGGCCACCCGCTCCAGCTCCCCGCCGTGCTCTTTCAGGAAAGTCCGCATCACGGAGCTGCACCGGCCGGCCCACACCGGCGTGCCCAGGATCACCAGCCGGTACTCCGACAGGGGCCGTTCTGTCTCATAGTGGGACAGGGGGCCGGTGGTCTTCTTCATGGCATCCAGGCCGCAGCGCAGCCAGCCCTGCCAGCCGCTCCGCTCCACGGCGTCCCTCAGCTCCACCGTCTCCGCGCCCAGTTCCGCCGCGATCTCCAGCATGGCCTTTTTGGTATTGCCCGTTCTGGAATAATACATACATAATACGTCGCTCATATCCATGTACCTCAATCAAATATCAGGGTCTTGCCCAGGGCGAAGAACTCCCGGATATAGTAGTTGGCGTTCAGCAGCAGCCAGTCCACCTCCGCCGGGACGTCGATGACCGTCAGGCCCGCCCGCTGGGCAATGAAATGGGCACGGAAGCAGTGGAAGTCACTGGTGACCACCGCGATGACAGCGGTGTCCGTGTCGATGCCCTGCTCCTGCAAAAGCTCCTTGGAAAAGGCGAAATTTTCCGCCGTGCTGGTGGAACGATCCTCCAACAGGTAGCGTGCATTCCATTCCTCGCTGTTGGTCCAGAGCGCCCGGCGCATGCACGCCGCCTCGGAGATATCCTCCCCCGGTCCCTGTCCGCCGGACAGCACCACCGGCACGTCCGGGTGCTTTTCGATGTACGCCGCCGCCGCGTTGATGCGGCTCTGGAGGATCAGGGAAGGCGTCTCGCCGTTGACGCCGGCGCCCAGAACGATGACCGCGTCCACCGGCAGGGCGGAGTTGTCCTGTTCTCCGTGGGAGAGCAGCAGGCTCTCCACCGTCAAAAACAGGAGCAGGACCACAGCAAGACCGGCAAGGAAAATTCGTTGACACCACTTGCCAACACTGGATCTCTTCGCCCATCGTCCTAGAAAAATTGTCAGGACGCACACCCCGGCCAGGGCCAGCGCCAGAAAGCCGGAGAACCGGATGCCAGGTATCACCGTCAGACTCAAAGCGGCTACCAGAAGCAGGCCGCCGATCAGGATACACAAGGCTTTTTCTTGTTTTGTCATGTGTTCTCCTCTAGAAGGGACCGTCATTCTCCCGCTTCCAGGCTCAGGGCCTCCCATTTCTCATACAGAGCGTCCAGCTCCGCCTGGGCCGCCTCCTTCTCTTTCAGCAGCTCGTTCAGCTTCTCGTAGTCACAGGCGGCGGCCTCCATGTCAGCGTCCAGGGCGGCGATCCGCTCCTCCGCTTTGGCGATATCCCGCTCGCAGATGGTCAGCTGCCGCCGGGCGGCCTGCTGGGCCCGGTTGGCAGGTCGCGGTCGTTCCGTAATGGGTTTTTCCTTCACAGGCTTTGGGATCTCTTCCTTTTCCTTCTCCTCCTGGGCCTTTACCGCCCGGTATTGGGCAAAGCCCATGGGATAGTCGGTGATGGTCCCGTCCGCCAGCTCCCAGACGCGGGTGGCGAAGCGGTTGATGAAGTAGCGGTCATGGCTGACGAACAGCAGCGTGCCGTCGTAGGCCTCCACCGCCTCCTCGATCCACTCCCGGGAGGCGATGTCCAGGTGGTTGGTAGGCTCGTCC
>CAMCDX010000048.1 GCA_945873695.1 uncultured Clostridia bacterium
TATTGTGAAGGCGTCGAAAAAGTCCGTCGGACTTTTTCGACAGCCTGAAGAGACACCGAACGCAAGTTCGGTGTCTCTTTTTTATCTATCAGGAATGTTCTTCCTCGTATGTACGCAGGGTCCCTTCGGTCATCAGGGACAGCTGATGGAGCCGTTCGTTGACCATATCCCACATGCACATGGGCAGATGGTCCCGATGGCCCCGGTGCAGCGTCACGCACTCAAAGCAGTTGCCGTGGTGGAGACAAGCCTCCTTGCAGGGGCAGTGGTCGCCGCTCTCCCGCACCTGCTGCAAAAATGCCTTCTTGATGGACATGGCCTCCTCGTGATGCCCCTGCCGGTCCAATTCATTCTGCCGGATGGCCAGTTCGTTGCCGTCGATCCTCATAGGGTATTCTCCTTAAATTCAAATGCCTGCCCGTTTGTTGTGACCGGAACGGTCAAAGGAGCAAAGCCGAGATACCGGGTCAGGAATTGCGCCGTGAAGCCAAAGTCTCCCCACTGGTGCATGGGCAGAAAGTGGCGGATGTCCGCCAGCTCCAGGAAGTGCTTCGGCCCCCGGAAGCCGTCCTCTCCCAGCCGGGGGTCCAGGGGCAGCATGGCAAGGCCGATCCGCTGGCCCCGGAGGGGCTCGGTGTACCGCAGGAAGTTGGTCTCCATGTTTCGGTTCCAGGCATTGTCCTCTCCCTCCCAGTGCCACCAGTTCAGGTCTCCCGCATGAAAAACGGTTTCGCCGTCCGCTGTCACCAGAAAGGCCACGCCCTCATCGGTGGAGGGCAATGTCTCCACCGTGACACCCGGCAGGGGGGAGGCGGTCTCGTTGCCGCCCAAGGTCAGACATTTGGCGGCGGTCTCGTCGGACAGGCCCCATTTGGCCCGGTGCCGGGGAGACAGCCTGATGTCCTTTCCCAGCAGGAAAGCGTGGGCGTCCAGGGTGAAAATTTCGGGTTTGAAGTGGTCCTCGTGCCGGTGGCTGGCGAAGACCAGCAGCGGCTTTCCGGCGGGCAGAGGGGGCAGGATTCCCTGCCACCAGTCGAACAGCAGCGTCACGCAGGGCAGCTCCACCAGAAAGCCGCTGTGGTCCAGAAATGTGACACGCATCACAGGAACTTCACCGCCGTGCCGTAGGCGATGACCTCCGCCGCACCCTGCATCACCGAGGAGGAGGCGTACCGCACGCCCACGATGGCGTCGGCTCCCAGCGCCGCCGCGGCGTCCACCATCCGCTTCGTGGCGATCTGCCGGGCCTCGTTGAGCATTTCCGTATAGCCGGTGATCTCACCGCCCACCAGGGTCTTCATGCCGGCCATGAAATCACGGCCGAAGTTTTTGCTGTACACCACGGTCCCCTTCACCACATCCAGGGCCTCAAAGGCCTGGCCGGGGATGGTCTCAATACTGACAAGCTTCATCTTCTTCTCCTCCTTCAATTTCTTTCAAACGCTGCCGCAGGCTGACGGCCAGGGGCAGCAGCATCAGAATATCGGCGCCGGCAGCGACTGCCAGCAGAACGGACAAGATTCCCTGGGGCCGGAAGAGCTGCCGCAGCCACAGCACCACGCCGGCGGACAGCACCAGCCAGCAGCCGTTCACCAGGGCGGACAGGACGGCCTGCCGCTTTCGCCGCTCAATACTTTCTGGCATCGTCCTCTTCCCCCTTGTCGATCTCCCGGATGCGCTGGACCAGGGCGATGGCCACGCCCAGGATCACCACCGCCGGGATGGCCACAAACAGCGCCAGCAGCGGCAGAGGCGGCGCTCCCGCCGGGTCCGTCTCAAAGGCCCACAGGAACAGCCAGATCAAAGCCGCCATCAGCAGCGCCATCAACACGGCCATGACCACCGGCATCACGTACCGGCGGCGCTTCGTGTCCCGTTTCTGCTTGTCCATGAATGTGGTCCCCTCCTCTTCCATCCGGTCCATCCGGTCCAGCAGTCCTTGGGCGTCGAGAGCCTCCAGCCGCTCCTGACTGTCCGCCAGCTCTTCGCAGACCCGAGCGGCGTCCTCCAGGTTCTTCCGCTCCCGCTCCAGTGTCACCAGGTGGCGGCGCATGCCGTCACCCACGGTGTGGACGCCGGTCTGCATCTGGCGGATCTCCTCCAGAGGTACGCCCAGCTTCCGCAGCAGCTTGATCCGCCGCAGGGCATCCACCTCCGCCTCGCCGTAGTCCCGGTAGCCGTTCTCACTGTTCCGCCGGGGGGTCAGCAGGCCCTCAGCCTCATAAAAGCGGATGTTCTTCTTCGTGATGCCCACCAGGGCTTCCACTTCGTTGATCTTCACGGTCTCACCTCATCTCTGGGGCTATCGTACACCTTCCAGAAGGGGGAAGGTCAAGAGGTTTTTCAAAAAAACAGCCGGAGGGGTGCAAATCCGCCGCCGGGTATGGTATGATGATACCATGAGACGACAGGAGCTGACAACTGAAAACGTGCTGGACCGCCTGCCGGAGCCCCTTCTGGCCTGGTACCGGGCCAACGCCCGGGACCTGCCCTGGCGCCATACCCGGGACCCCTACCGCGTCTGGGTGTCGGAGATCATGCTCCAGCAGACCCGGGTGGCGGCGGTGCTGGGTTATTATGCCCGGTTTCTCACGGCCTTCCCCTCGGTGGAGGCTTTGGCCGCCGCCCCGGAGGAGCACTTGATGAAGCTGTGGGAGGGGCTGGGCTATTACAGCCGGGCCCGGAATCTTCAAAAGGCTGCGAAGATCGTGGCGGAACGCGGCGGCCGTTTTCCGGATACCTATGAGGGCCTGCTGGCTTTGCCGGGCATCGGGGACTACACCGCCAGCGCCATCGCCGCCGCGGCCTTTGGCCGGCGGGAGGCGGCGGTGGACGGCAACGTCCTGCGGGTGGTGACCCGCCTTACCGACAGCCACGACGATATCTTGGACCCCAAAACGAAAAAAGCCGTCCGGGACCAGCTCCAAACCATCATGCCCCCAGAGCCGGAGGATATCCGCATCTTCAACCAGGCCGTCATGGAGTTGGGCGCCACGGTCTGCGTCCCCAACGGACCGCCGAAATGCGGGAGCTGCCCGGTGCGGGACCTCTGTCTGGGGCGTATCCGGGGCACGGCGGAGACACTGCCTGTGAAAAAGCCCAAAAAGGCCCGCAAAATTGAGGAGAAGACGGTGTTCCTCCTGCTGCGGGAGGGACAGGTTGCCCTGCGCCGCCGGCCAGACACGGGATTGCTGGCGGGGCTGTGGGAATTCCCCAACGCGGAGGGGACTCTGACCGAGGAGACCGCCCCGGCGGCGGTGTCCGCCTGGGGCCTGGAGCCGAAGCAATGGAAAAAGAAGCTGACGGCCAAACACATTTTTACTCATGTGGAGTGGCGTATGACCGGGTATACTTTGGAGGTGGCCGGTGACGGTCCCGAAGAATTTCAGTGGGTGGACCTGGACGGCCTTGAAGCCCACGCGGTGCCCTCGGCCTTTGCCCGGTATTACGCGGAGGCGAAGGAGCGGTTAGGAGAGAAATATGACAGGTGACCGCCGGACGTCTCTGTGCCTTGTAACGGAACGACACGAAAGGAGAAGACCTTTATGGGACTGCTGATAGGCCTGCCCCTCAAGATATTCCGCTTTTTCTTTGTGATTTTGCGGCTGGCATGGCCGCTGCTGCTGATTTTGCTGGTGTTCTACGTGCTGCGGCGGCGGAGACAGGGGACATACCACTCCAATAAATCCCCGGGGAGAACCCCGAAGGAGCCTACCTTCGATGGCCCGGTGTACACCGTGGACTACGAGGAAGTGGACGAGGACACCCCGCCTAAGGGAGATGGAGACTCCTGATATGGCGCTTTTGGACAAGCTGGCCGCCGCGCTCCACGCACCGGTGCGGAGCATAGCGGTGACTCCATCAGAATATCTTGCCACTAACGCGGAACTGAAAGAAATGTTGGCCCGCCGGATTACGCCGGAGATGGAAGCGGTGGGCTATACCTATAACGGGGCGTGCACCTGGTGCGGCCCCTGGGAGGACCACGGCCGCCGGGTGGTGGAGGCAAGGTTGGTCAAAGGCGCCGGAGCGTGCTTTGTCTGGGGGCGGTGCTTCGACTTCCTGCCGGTATTGTCGGGGAATCTCCGGAGCCTTCGCTATATGCGGACGGACAAGACCGTGGGGCGGCAGCTGATGGGGCCGTCCCGCACCTGGGATGAGACCTTCAGTTTGCTGACCGGCGGCCCGGAGCGATTGGAGGCGGACGCCGCGGCGGCTTTCCTGCGGGACAGGCCCGCCTGGGAGACTTGGTTCCGGGAGACGGACAGCCTGGAGGCCTGCCTCCGGGAGGCGGAGCGGCAGCGGGACAACCCCTATTCCAGCTGGCCCGCGCCGAATTACGTCCGGGCCTTTCTGCTGGCCGCCCTGGGCCGGAAACAGGAGGCTGAGGCGGCTATGGAGGCGGAACTGGACCGGATGGCCGCCGGGAGCGGCCCGGAACCACCGCCTGAGGTCCGGGCGAAGCTGCTGAGCAAACTGCGGGAACTGGAAGTAGAGTAACGAAATGGAACTTGTCAATATTCTGCTGATCGCCCTGCTGCTGTTGCTGGTGCGGAAATTGATATGGTGCTTCCGCTGGCTGTGGCGCTGGTATCACGGCCAGGAGCCCCCGGCACCCATTCCCTTTTTTCCCCGCCGCACCGGCGAGACCTTTGACGGCCACGTCCGGCAGGCCCGGGATGATCAGGAGGACTGACCATGGCATTCTGGAAGAAAAGCGAGGACCCCTGGGACATGAAGCCCAAGCCCGTGAGGACGGTGAGCTCTGCGGCCCCGGAGGGGGATGAAGAACCGGAGTCCCTGCTGGACTCCGTCCGGGACTGGGCGGAGAAGAAGCGCTCCGCTGAGAAAAGCCAACTGACCCTCCCGGTGGAGAAATGCCCCTGGTGTGGCGGGGAAATGGAACAGGGTTTTCTCAGCGGCGGCCGGGGTGTCTACTGGACTCGGGGCGTCCCGGATACCAAAACCAAATGGCTGGGCGCCGGGATGGAGAATCAGCTGCGGGTGGATGAGGAAGGTGCGCTGTTTACGTACAGGACCGCCTGGCTCTGCCCTACCTGCCGCAAGCTGGCGGCAGACCTGTCGGATGCTTCGGATACCCCAGAGGGCCGGACTCAAGAGGAATACATAGAGGAGCTTCGCGGATACGCGGAGCAGGCAAAACAGAGAGAGGAAGAAAACTGACCAATGGCACAGCTTTATTTCAAATACGGAGCCATGGGCTCCAGCAAGACCGCAAACGCCCTGATGACCCGGTTCAACTATGAGGAGCGGGGCCAGCAGACCCTGCTGGTGAAGCCCCGGCTGGATACCCGGGACGGAGACCACATGGTGGTCTCCCGCATCGGATTGAAATACCCCTGCATCTACTTTGACGAGATGGAGGAGCTCTCTATCATGGAACTGCAGCAGAACGCCTGCATCATCGTGGACGAGGCCCAGTTCCTGACCAAGGAGGAGGTCATGTACCTGGTGTACCTGGTGGATGACCTGGGCATCCCCGTCATCTGTTACGGCCTGCGGGCGGACTTCAAGGGGGACCTGTTTCCCGGCAGCGAGGCCCTGTTGGTGATGGCGGACAAGATCGAGGAGGTCAAGACCATCTGCTGGTGCGGCAAGAAGGCTATGTTCAACGCCCGGTTCGATGACACCGGCAAGGTGCTGAAGGAGGGCGAGCAGGTGGTGCTGGGAGCCAACGACAAGTACATCGGCTTGTGCCGGAAGCACTGGCGCTC
Organism: uncultured Clostridia bacterium; assembly: GCA_945873695.1. Classification (GTDB taxonomy): domain Bacteria; phylum Bacillota; class Clostridia; order Oscillospirales; family Oscillospiraceae; genus Oscillibacter. The sequence continues at coordinate 5,736 of CAMCDX010000048.1, forward strand.
CGGGGACCTGGGCCCGGACTTCGACGTGGCGAAGCGATGATCTGTACACTGTGTCCCCGGGACTGCGGGGCGGAACGAACGGAGACCAAGCCCGGCGGTGTCTGCCGCCAGCCCAGTGTTCCAGTGGCGGCGAAAGCGATGCTCCACCAGTGGGAGGAGCCGTGTCTGGTGGGAGACCACGGAGCTGGAACGGTGTTTTTCTCCGGCTGCAACCTGCGGTGCTGCTTCTGCCAGAACGGCTCCATCTCCCAGGGGGACGTGGGGAAGCCCATCACGGCGGCGCGGCTGCGGGAGATCTTCCGGGAGCTGATCGCCCAGGGCGCCGCCTGCCTGGATCTGGTCACGCCAACTCACTTTACACCCGTTGTCCTGGAGGCTTTGGGGGAGGAACCCTGGCCGGTGCCGGTGGTGTGGAACTGCGGCGGATACGAAAAGGCGGGAACTTTGCGGCTGTTGGAGGGGAGGGTCCAGGTGTACCTGCCGGACCTGAAATACGCGCTGCCGGGACCGGCCAGGAAATACTCGGCGGCGGAGGACTACTTCGACTGGGCCAGCGCCGCCATTTTGGAGATGTTCCGCCAGACCGGGCCCTACCAAATGGCAAACGGCCTGTTGACCCGGGGGGTTCTCATCCGGCATCTGATCCTGCCGGGAGAGCTGGAGAATACCCGCCGCGTCATCGACTGGGTGGCGGAGACCTTCCGCCCCGGGGACGTGCTGTTTTCCCTCATGAGCCAGTACACCCCCCAGCCCGGCGCCGCCGGGAACCTGGCCCGCCACGTGACCCGGGCGGAATACCGCTCGGCGGTGGCGTACATGGAAAACTGCGGCATCACCGACGGCTTCACCCAGGAGCGGACCTCCGCCAAAGAGGAATACACCCCGGATTTTGACCTGCGGGGGATATAAAACAAAAGGGATCTTCGCTCTGGATGGAACGAAGATCCCTTTTTACGGGTATTGTATCGCTAAGCGTGACTACCGATGAGAACGTGTTCGGTAAAAAATGGATATTATAATGGACGGTCCTCCAGGATCGTCTGGATGATTCCCTCCGCCGAAATCTCCGGAGCGGTAAGGAAGGAACGGGAAGACTGCGCTTTCAGAGCCTTTGCGGTGACGTCTCCGATACATACGCAGCGCACGGCCGTTTCCGGTTCGCCGAAGGTCTCCCAGTAGGCCCGGACACCGCCGGCGCTGGCGAAGACCAGGTAATCCACCGGGGCGGAGCGTTCTTCCGGCTGCGCGGTCACATCGTAGATTCGCAGGTCCTCCACTGTCCTGCCGGCAGCCCGAAGAATGTCCGGCAGTTCTTCGGTGGCCTGGGCGGAGCGGAACAGATACAGGGATTCTTCCGGCGCGGCCATTTGCAGAAGCGCTTGTCCCAGCGAGGCACTGGTATAGACTTTGGGGCATAGGTCCGCCAGGTATCCGTATTCCCGCAAGGTTTTGCCTGTGGCACCGCCGATGACGGCGAATCGCACGGCGGATAAGCGCCGCCGGTCCAGCTGCAGCCGGTCCAGCTGACGGAAGAATGTGCACACGCCGTTGCTGCTGGTGAACACCAGCCAGCCGCCGGCGGGCCGCCAGCCGTCCATGGCCTCCGGCAGCTCCACCAGCTGATGGTGCTGGAGGCAGAGGACCTGGGCGCCGTACTGCCGCAGGGGAGCGGAGAGCTTGTCCACGATGGCGGAAGTGCCGGTGAGTCCCACACGAACACCGCGCAACGGGCGGGGAATGGTGGAGGAGAAGTCCAGCCCTGCCGTCTCGCCCACTACGATCACCGCCGGCGTCATCACACCGGCTTCGCTTGTTTTTTCCCAAATGTCCGCCAGCGTGCCCCGGACAGTGGCGGGGTGGGTGGCGTTTCCGCCGGAGACCACGGCGGCGGGAGTGCCCGGAGCCTTACCGGCCTCCATCAGCCTTCGGGCGATCAAAGGCAGCTGGCGCAGCCCCATCAGGAAGATGAGAGTGCCCTGGAGCTTTGCCAGATGATCGAAGTCCGGGGGCAGCGCGTCGCCGGTATCGGCAGTGTGGCCGGTGATGATGTGGATGCCCCGGCTCAGCCGCCGGTGGGTTACGGGAATGCCGGCCGCCGCCGGAATGGCGATGGCGGAGGAGATGCCCGGCACCTCTTCACAGGGGATGCCGGCTTGTGCCAGAGATTGAAACTCCTCTCCGCCCCGGCCAAACACGTAAGGGTCACCGCCCTTGAGCCGCACCACCAAACGGCCCATGCGGGCTTGACGGATCAGTTCCCCGCAGATCTCCTCCTGATGGGCGGAATGGCGGCCGCTGCGCTTGCCCATGTAGACCCGCTCCGCCTGGGGGGGCACGGCATCCAGCAGCGCGTTGTCGATCAGGTCGTCGTATACCACGGCCTGGCAGCGGCGCAGCAGCTCCAGACCGCGCAGCGTGATCAGGTCAGCGCTGCCGCAGCCGGCACCCACCAGATAGACACTTCCGATTTCGTTGACCATAGGATGACTCCTCCTCCTCTACATCTGATGGCCGTCCAGAATCGCCCGGACCTCCTCGGGCGTCAGGGGCCGACCCACGGCCATACAGCTTTGGAACAGGCGGGAAAAGGCCTCGGACCGCAGGGACTCCTCCGGCAGCTCCGCCCTCAGCACGGGACGCAGACCGTCCAGAAAGGTCAGCAGTTCCTCAAAGTTCTGCGGCAGCAAGGCGGCGATCCGCTCTTTCAGATAGATGGCGGCGGTGGGGCTGGCCCCCCCAGTGGAGATGCCCACAGAAAGGCTGCCCCGCTTTACCAGAGCCGGGAACAGGAAGGAGCACAGCTCCCGGTCGTCCACCACGTTGACCGGGAGATTTTTCTCACGGCACAGCTCCGCCACCTGGCGGTTCACCGGCGGCGCCGCACTGATGACGAAGGCCATGCCTTCCAGGTCCTCCGGACGGAAGGAGCGGCGCAGCAGGGTCAAGCCTTCCGCGGCGGCGATCTCCGGCCCGATCTCCGGCGCCACGACGGTAAGGCGGGGACCGTAGGGCAGCAGCTTTTCCACCTTGCGGCAAGCCACGGTGCCTCCGCCCACGATGAGGCCGGGACGGCCCTCCAGTTCTATGAAAAAGGGGAAATAGCTCATAGGCCGCCTCCTTCCGGCGCCTCCGGCCCCGCGGGCCGAAGACCATAATCATAATAGTACTGCCAGCCCTGCGCAGTCTCTGCCCGGGACAGGGAGACGCCGAAGACCCGGGACAGGATGCCTGACTCAAATACTACCTCCGGCCGGTCCAGAGCTTGCAGACGCCCATCGGCCAGGACGGCGATACGGTGGGCGGTGCGCATGGCCAGGCACAGGTCGTGGAGCACCACCACCACGGCTTTGCCCTCCGCCGCCATTCGGCGGGCCACCTGCATGACATCCAGCTGATGCCGGACGTCCAGGAAAGTGGTGGGCTCGTCCATGAAGATCGTCTCCGTGTCCTGGGCCAGAGCCATGGCCAGATAGACCTTCTGCCGCTGGCCGCCGGAGAGCTCCGGCATGTAGCGATCCTCCAGTTCCTGGGCATCGGCCCACTCCAGGGCCCTCCTGGCAATCTCCCGGTCCCGCTTCTGGTAGCGCCGGGGATAGGACAGGTAGGCGAAGCGGCCGTGGAGCACCATCCTTCCGGCGGTGATGTTGGGGACGTTCCGGGACTGTGGCAGAAAAGCGGCCTGCTGGGCGATCTGCCGGGCATTGAGCTCCCGGACGTTGACGCCGCCGTAGAGGACCTGGCCCCCCAGAACGGGCTGGAGCCCCAGAACGGAGCGGATCAGCGTGCTTTTCCCGCAGCCGTTGGGTCCCACCAGGATCAGCACCTCGCCGGGCTCAAAGCGGATGGAGACATCCTCCACCACCGGGCCTGTCCGATAGCCTGCGGAAAGATGGCGGATCTCAATCATGGGTGCGTCCTCCTCTCTGCCGGAACAGCAGCCAGATGAAAAACGGCCCGCCCACGAAGGACATGACGATACCCACCGGCAGCACATAGGGGGCGAACAGCGTCCGGGCCAGCAGGTCGCACACCGACAGCAGGACTGCCCCGCCCAGCGCCGAGGAGATCAGCAGCGGAAGGCTGTTTTGGCCAACCAGGCGGCGCATGATGTGGGGGACAATGAGCCCCACGAATCCCAGCAGGCCGGAAAAGCTGACAGCGGCACCCGCCAGGGCGGCGGCGATCATCAGAAGGATTGTCCGCATTTTGCGGACGGAAAGCCCCAGGCTTTGGGCGGTCTCCGATCCCAAGGTCAACACGTCCAGCTGACCGGCCAGGCTTAAAGCCAGCAGGATTCCGGGAAGAATGACGGCGCAGGCAGGACCCAGCTGACGCATGGTGACGCCGGAAAGACCGCCGATGCGAAAATCGGAGTAGCCGGTGAGGGCCTCGGGTACCAGGGTAACGATAGCGTCGATACCGGCGGAGAAAATATTGGAGATGGCCACGCCGGCCAGGATCAGGGAGATCCGGGAGGCGCCGGTGCGTTCCGAGATGCCCAGCACCAGCATGACCCCCATAAACGCGCCTAAAAAGGCGGCCAGCGGTGTCAGCCACACTGCGGATGGGATCAGCGCGCAGCTCAGAGCCACCATCAGTCCGGCCCCGGCATTGACGCCGATGATATTGGGAGCGGCCAAGGGATTGGCCAGAACGGACTGGATGATGGCGCCGGACATGGACAGCGCCGCGCCGGCCAGCAGAGCGGCACAGCAGCGGGGCAGACGAAGATAGAGAATGATGCCGGCGTTGTTGCCGGAATCGCCTTGCCCGGTCAAGAGGATTTTCAAAATCTCCGGCAGGGACACCTTGGCGGCGCCCAGGGTGATGTTGGCACAGGCGGCAAGCAGCATCAGCACTGTCAGAAACAGGCAGAACGGGACGGGCCGCCGTAAATTATGAATACAGGATGTCAGCCAGTTTTTCATAAGCTTCTCCCCAGCGCGCGTTGGGTTTCAGGTTGTAAAGATTCGGGTCCATGACATGGAAACGGCCTTCTTTCACAGCGGTGAGGGTGTCCCATGCGGGATTGCTCAGCAGGGTCTTGTCCAGCATAGCCTCCGCCTTGGTGGGGTCGCTGCCCTGGATCACCGCGAAAATGTAGTCCGGGTCCTGCTGGAGGATGACCTCCATGCTCAGCTCCTCCAGAAGACTGTCGGCGCTGTCGGCGATGTTGACACAGCCCAGGTCCGCCAGCATTTCCCCCAGGACGCTGTCCTGGCTGTTTTTCACCTTGCAGCTGGAGCCGGAGGCCCGGACATAGAGAACCGTGGGAGCGGAGCCATTGATCCGTGCTTTGGCGGTGTCCACCTGTTCCAGAATCGCGGTGCCATACTGGCGATAATTTTCCTCACATCCGATGATCTGGGTACAGATGTCCAGCATATGCAGATATTCATCAAGGCTGGCCACCTTGAAATAAGCGGTGTTGAGACCCATTTGCTCCAGGGTATCCTTCAGCTCTACCTGGGCGGCTGTGTTGCTGCTGGCGATGACCAGGTCCGGCTCCGCGGCAGCCAGAAGCTCCAGATTGATCTCTTTCACACCGCCCAGGTCCACTACACTGTCAGGCAGGCCCAGGTCAAACTGGGTCCAGGTATCACCGGCGGCGGCCACCAGCTGGTCCTTTCCGCCGGCCAGACACCAGATGTCGGCAAAACTGCCGATCAGAACGGCCACCCGCTGGGGATGGTTTACTGTTACCTGACGGCCGAGATCATCCGTGAAGGCCATTCCGGCCTCTTCCGGCGGAGCGGGTTCTGCCTGAGACAGTGTACCGCAGGCGGTCAGAAACAGGAAAAGAAGGCATAACAGGAGAGAAAAGTGTTTTTTCATAAGTAGAAGTACCCCTGGGTGTGTTATAATAGCCACGTTGTGGAAGCGGATGCCTTTATTGAACCACAGAAACGGAAAGCCGAGAAGCCAAAACATAAAAACTGACCGCGGAAGTTCATTTTTCCGTGACCCGTGTCACGAAAATGCCGGCGGAAAAAGGAGAGCGGATATATGACACAGGACAGACCTACTCCGCTGATGCTCAAACAGATCTGCTTTTTTCAGGCGCTGGGGGAGCCGGAACTGCAAAGCGCGGCGAAGCATATGTGGATCGAGCATCTCCGCCGGGGGCATCCTCTGGGCGGACGGGAACCCGGAGAAGCAAGCCCCTTTCAGGATACGGTATACTTTGTGTTCCGGGGTATCGTGGCCCTGTACAGCGAGACGCTGCAAGGCCGGCGGAAGATCCTGTTTTTCCAGGGACCGGGCCGTCTGCTGAATCTGAATGTCATGGGGACCTGCAAGGATTCCCATTACGGCGAAGCGGCGGCGGACGCCATCCTGCTTTGTATGGACCGTGAGCGGATGAAAGAACTCGTTTGCCGGGAGCCTTGCCTGATGGCGGCGCTGCTGACCCACTATGAGTCCAAGCTCTGGCGGCTCAGCCACCAGCTGAAGAATACGGCGGGCAGTATGTTCGTGGAGCGGAAGCTGGCGGGCAAGCTGCTGAAGCTGGCGGCGGATTTCGGAAAAGCGCGGGAAGGAGGCCGGGTCATCGCCTTTGACCTGACCATTACCCAGGTGGCGGATTATATCGGTGTCCCCAGGGAGACGGCGTCCCGGGCTGTCAGAAAACTGACGGAGCTGGGGCTGATCACATATGAGAACCGGCGCTTTTGCATCCCGGACGTAAAGCGGCTGGAACAGTTCCGCCGCCAGCCGGAGTGATGGGGAGATCAACAGCGAGCCGTGAAAAATAAGGACGTGGTGCATGTCCGTGCATAGAAAAGGCCACCCACTGGGTGGCCTTCAGGCTGTCGAAAAAGTCCGACGGACTTTTTCGACGCCTTCACAATACC
>CAMCDX010000049.1 GCA_945873695.1 uncultured Clostridia bacterium
ACCGGCGGCGATCTGGCGATCCAGCTGCTCGGTCAGAACATCAAATTTGTCGATTCGGTGCTCGTGGATGGGGGTGCTGATGGCGTCGATGGAACCCTGGATGTTTTCGAACTTCATAGTAGTGTCCTCCATACTTTTTATTTCTTGATGTTTGCAAAAGAAAAAGTCGGTAGAGACACGCTCCTACCGACAGTACATTCACGCATCAAGGCGTGGAGTTCCCTGTAAGCGGATAGCGCCCCCGCAGTCACCCGCGGACAGTCCGGCGGGTATTCCCCGCAGGCCCACCTCCCGGCCACGCCTGGCCGGAAAGTTCGGCGGACTTGCCCTTCCCACACTCTCAGCCTGCCGGCTCCCGTGGGTCCATCGCGTCCGCGCCTCTATCTCATTTTTCGCTATCATATCACCATCTGTTCCCAGTTGCAATAGAAATTTTCCAAAAAATCTGTTCGATTCTTTCATGGTATGTTATAGTAAGTGCAATAAACTTTTCCCCAGGAGGTCCTCTCTATGCCTCAAGCTGTCATTGATCACCGCCGTGCCCTCCACCAGATCCCGGAGCTGGACCGCCAGCTGCCGGAGACCGTCCGCTACGTCCGCTCTGTTCTGGAGCCCTTGGGCTGCGCCCTGTCCAACCCCACTCCCGGCAGCGTCTGCGCCTTTTTCGACGCCGAAAAACCGGAGACCGTGTCCTTCCGGGCGGACATGGACGCCCTGCCGGTAACGGAAGCCACCGGCCTCCCCTATGCCTCTCTCCACCCCGGAAAGATGCATGCCTGCGGCCACGACGGTCACACCGCTATGGCCCTGGCCCTGGCGGAGCATGTGTCCGCCCATCTCACGGAGCTGCCCCGGAACGTGCTGTTTTTGTTCCAGCCCGCCGAGGAAACCACCGGTGGTGCCAGGGAGCTGTGCGAAAGCGGTATCCTGGAAGCCCATCACGTCACCCGTGTCTTTGGCCTCCACCTGTGGCCGGGCCTCCCCGCCGGACAGGTGTTCACCCGCCCCGGCCCCCTGATGGCCCGGGCCAACGAAGTCACCGTCACCATCACCGGCAAGAGTGTCCACCTCTCCCGGGCCAGCCAGGGCCGGGACGCCCTGGCCGCGGGGGCGGAGTACCTCCGCCGGGCCTACGCCATGGCGGACGGTCTGCCTCCTGAGGAGCCCCGGGCCTTCCTGTTCGGAAAGATGGTCTCCGGCACCGTCCGCAACGCCGTCAGCGGCAAAACGGTGCTGGAGGGGAGCCTGCGGACCTACCGGGAGGAGACCTACCATTTCTGCAAGGAGCAGTTGGAGGCCATCGGCGGGAAGCTGGCGGCAGAGACCGGCTGCGGTGTGGAGGTCTATCTCAACGAGGGGTATCCCGCGGTGTGGAATCACGAGGGTCTGTATGAGGCCGTCTGCGCCGCTCTGGGTGAGGACGCGCCGGAGCGGCTGGAAGCGCCCGCCCTGGCGGCGGAGGATTTCTCCTTCTACCAGCGGGCGGTACCCGGGGTGTTTTTCTTTCTGGGCGTCGGGCAGACGGCGGAGCTCCACGCGCCGGAGTTCTGCTTTGACGACGAAGCGGTGCTGCCGAAGGGTGTGGAATTCTTGAAGCGGCTGCTTATGATGGCGTGAGGGATCTTCCCTCGGGAGACGGAAGATATCCCCCCGCAACCGCCGGTTGCGGCCTTTGACAGCCTGGGATGGTGGTGTTTTTTCACTCGGTCTGATATCCTGTTCCCATCAAAGCAAGGAGGTACTCCCCATGACCCTCGGTGAAAAATTGCAGGCCCTCCGTGTTGGTGCCGGGCTGTCCCAGGAGGGCCTGGCGGAGCGGCTGACCGTCAGCCGGCAAGCCGTCAGCAAGTGGGAGCTGGACAAGACCGTGCCGGACGTGAAGTACATCGTAGCCCTCAGCGAGCTGTTTCAGGTATCCACGGACTATCTTCTGAAGGAGGACGTCCCTGCCCCGGAGAAACAGCCAACGGTCCCGCCGCCGGCGGGAGCGCCTCCACCAGAACCTGCCAGCATCCGGCCCTGGTACCCAGCCTCCACCGCCTGCCGGGTGCTGGAGATTGGGAATGTGCTGGCGGCCTCGCTGTTGGCCTTTTATCTCCCTCTGTACCTCTTCAATTTTGCCCGTCCGGGGCTCTGGCCTCTGGCCGTGGCAGCGATCTCGCCGCCGGTGCTGCTGTCCCTGGCTCGCATGCTGCTGGCGGGCGTGGAGATCCCTCCCCGGTTTCTTCGCCGGTTTCGGCGGGACATGGGGTTGTCCGCATCTCTCTGGAGCTTCGCCATCGCCTTGCTGTTCGGCTTCGGGGAAGTCATCGACGACCTGCTGGTCAGCCAGGTGGAAGGCGCCGCCAGTATCCCCCTCCTCCTGTTGCTGCTGGCGGCGCTGCTCCTGCCGCTGTGGTGTATGGGGTGGTTTCTGGCAAACCTTGTGATCAAACAGCGCAAGGCATAAAAAATACGCTGTGCATGACGCACAGCGTATTTTTTGTTCTATTTACAGGGTCTTGATGAACTTTTCGATCCGGCCCAGGCCCTCTTTCAGGTCCTCGTCGGAGTAGCAATAGCTCAGGCGCATATAGCCCTCGGTGCCGAAGTAGACACCGGGGATCAGGCCCACCAGGCCCTCCTTCAGCATCTTGGTGCAGAAGGCCTCGGAGCCCATGCCGTACTTGTGGATGTTGATGAACATGTAGAAAGCGCCCTCCGGCTCCTGGACCTCCAGGCCCATGTCGGTGAGCCGCTTGTACACGTAGTCCCGGCGCTTGCGGAATAGCTCGCGGATGGCGGTGGTGTCGCTCTCCAGGGCGGCCACGCAGGCGGGCTGGACGTAGGAGGGGGCGGACACCACAGCGTGCTGGTGGAAGATCTGCATCCGGTCCCGGATGGGAGCATCGGCCATGCAGTAGCCCAGGCGCCAGCCCGTCATGGCATAGGGCTTGGAGAAGCTGTTGATGACGATGATCCGGTCCCGCATATCCTGGTACTCCGCGAAGCTGTGGTAGTCTTCGGTGTACACCAGTTCCCGGTACACGTCGTCGCAGAAAACGAAGATGGGCTTGTCCTTCAGCACATCGTGGATGGCGTCCAGAGTCTCCTTGGTGTAGATGCAGCCGGTGGGGTTGTTGGGGGAGGTGAGGACGATGGCCTTGGTCTTGTCGGTGATGGCGGCTTTCAGCGCCTCCGGGTCGATCTGGTAGCGGTTATTCTCCGTGGGCAGGCTCACCGGCACGCCCCGCAGCAGCCGGGTGATGGACTCATACAGGCCGAAGGCGGGAGTGGGGACGATGACCTCGTCGCCGGGGTTCAGCACCGTGGACAGTCCGATGAACAACCCCTCGGTGGCGCCGATGGTCAGAATGATCTCCTCCGGGTCGTACTTCAGGCCGTGGGCCTTTTCCTCAAACTTCGAGATGGCCTCCAGCATGTAGGGGTAGCCATTGCCGGGGGGATAGTGGGTGTCGTTATTGTCCAGGGCGGCCTTGGCAGCCTCCTTGATGACGTCGGGAGTATTCTGGTCCGGCTCGCCGATGGTCAGGGCACAGGCACCGGGGGTGTCCCGCACCAGGTAGGTGAAGCGGCGGATGCCGGTGATCTCCACGCCCAAAACGGCGCTGTTCAGTGTCAGTTCCATGGGGTCTCACGCTCCTTTTTTGGATGAAACCAGTATAGGCGCTGTGGAAAACGTTGTCAACGGCGTTTTTTCGCAAAAAGAAGGCTTTCCCAGCGGGGAAAGCCTTCTTTTCGTTTGTTAAACCGCGGGAATTTCGGTGGAGAAGTCCTCCACCGGCTGGTCCGCAGAGGGCTCAGCGCCGCCGTAATAGGAGGACAGTTCCGCCTTGAAGATCCTCACCACTGCCTTCTTGTCCCGATCCAGCAGCTCCACCGGCTCCTGGCTGCGGTCATAGACCAGCATCACACCGTCTCCCACCTGGAGGAAGGCCACTCTGGGATCATCGGCGGCGTTGATCTGATAATAGACCCTGGTGCCGGTATCCCTGTCCTGTCCCGCTCCTAAGAAATAATTGGTATCGCCGTCGATCTCCACCGTGCGGATATCCGTGATCTCAAACTCCGCAGGACCTATATCCATGACCGGCTGGTCGATCTCCGCCTGCTCCTCCTGAATGAGGTTGCTCTGGGCCAGGGCCCGGCGGTAGTTGCTCTCGCACTCCGCCACGGTGCCGCCGGTCTCCACGATCTGGTACTGCTGTACGTTGACCATGGCATACATCTTCACCAGGCCGTCCTGGCCCTTCAGCGCCATGAAGTAGGTGGGCTGGTCGGCGATGTTTAAGAGCAGCGGGAAGGTGGCCTCATAGCGCATCTGCTGCACCTGGCTCTGGGCGGACTCCATGGCGGAGGTCTCCGTGGCGCCGGCGCAGGGATAGAAATGGGTCTCCTTGGTCCGCTGGTTGGTGAGGATGAAGCCGATGTTGGACTGGTCGGAGGTGACGGAGGTGACGCCGGTGTACATGTACACGTCGTCGTTGATGGCAATATAGTTATAGCCGTCGGTGGTCAGCGTCACGTCCTTCTGGCCGAAGATGGAGTTCAGGAAGCCGTTGTGGTACAGGCCGTAATAGTCGTACTGCTCCATGATGATATCAGAGGAGTACACCCGGTCCACCCAGCTGGGGACCTCCTCGTAATACTGGCTCTCGCCGGTAATGGCGTTCACCAGCACAGCGCCCTTCACATTCGTGCCGCCGAAGAGGCCGATGGTCTTGACGATGCGGGAACAGACCCACCAGGGGGTCCCCTCCTCGTCGATCTCAAACACCGGCTCGTCGAACATCATGGTGGGGTACTGGAACCGCAGGTGGCGGTACAGGTTCCGGCCGAAGTGCTCGGCGGTGGTGTACTTCATGCCCTCGTTCAGGCGGACCACCTCCGCCTCCTGGGTCACCATGTCGATGACGATATAGGCAGGCAAGCCCTGGGAGCGGTTGGTGAACCATTTGATAAGGTCCCCGTAACGCAGGGAGGTCACCCGGACAGGCCGGCCCTGGTAGTTGATCTGGGTATAGGTGGGCAGGATCTCGAACTGGGACACCATGTCTGCCAGCTCACCCAGCTTCCGGCTGCCCAGGCGGGCGGCGGAGTCCGCGTCCAGCATGGGGATCTGGTCGTAGCTGATCTCCTCCACCTCGGCGGTAAAGTCGCCGCTCTCGATGGGCAGCAGCTCACTGTAACTGGAGGCCCGCAGCACCACCCAGGAGCTGAGAGCGCCCACGGCGATCACGGCGATGAGGGCGATGAAAGCCAGGAAGGGCACGGTACACTGCTTTTTGACGAAATGGACATAGCCCTTGACGCCGTCTCCCTGGAAGCCGGAGGTCAGCACCGCGCAGACGCAGTAGACGGCACACAGCAGGAACACGAACACATAGAACTCCTCGGCGTGGAGGTTGATGGCCGGCAGCTCCAGATAGAAATAGACCAGGCCGAACAGCAGGGTCACCCCCAGGTTGATGAGGGTCCGGGTAAAGGCGTTGCCGATGGCCTTCCGGGGCTTCCGCTCCCGCTTGGGCGGCGGGGTAAAGCCGCCGTCCTCCTGCTGGAAGCCGCCAAAGCCCTCGGGCCCGAAGCCGCCGAAATGGAATGAAAACGGCATGAGTGTTTCTCCCTTCTTTGTCGATTAGGATCATGATACCGAAAAAGTATGAACAAATCAAGTTTTCCCACGGAGTGCGGAAAACTTCACCGAAATTTTCCGGCAGGTCCCAGGTTGATTTTGCCGCGAAAACGCGAGAAGATACCCATAATGATCTCAATGATGGGGGAAATTGAACGATGCTGAGAAAGACCTTCCTTCCCTTCGCTGTCATGGCGGCGGTGCTGGCCCTGGCCTCTTACGCCGCCCAGGCCACCGCCTATGCGCTGGGCTATCCAGCCGGGCAGATCGCGTTTTTGCTGGAGGCCCTGCTGTCCATGCTTCTGATTACAGGACTGGCGGCCCGGGTGGTCCGCCTGCGGGCACCTGAGGCCGGGGGAGGCTCCCCTTTTCTCCGGCTCCGCCTGCCGCTGCTGATTGGGCTGGCTCTGCTGATGCTGGCAAGCCAGCTGGTGAACGGCCTGCTCGTCCGCGCCGGGGAGCTGGGACCGGCGGACCTGTTCTTCTCCTCTTTTTTCTCCCATGTCTTTCTGGTGGGGGGTGTATGGCTGCTGCTGGGGCTGCTGGGGCGGTCGTTGTGGGGTCTCTCCTTCCCGGAGCGCTCCCTGCGGACGGCGGGGCGGCTGTGCCTTGCGGTGCTGATCGGGACAGTCCTGGTCCTTCCCCTGGACCTTCTCTCCCTCTCTCTGACCTACGGCTGGGGCGACAGCGTTTTCGGTCTGTATGATACTATGATGATGTCCAGTGCCGGGCTTCTGTGCCTGCTCCACGGCCTGTCCATGGCTGTCAGCTTCGCGGTGATCTACGCCGCCGCTTTGATCTGGGCGGACGGCGTCTGACCACTTCTCGCACGAAAAAAGGACCCGCCGGAAAGCGGGTCCTTTTCCTTTATTTAGTGACGCAGAGCTTGTCGTCCTCCACTGTCAGCTTGGCGGTGTCGCCGGCCTTCAGGGTGCCGTCCAGCATCTTCTCCGCCACGGCGTCCTCCACCTTGCTCTGGATGGCCCGGCGCAGGGGACGGGCGCCGTATTTCGGGTCGAAGCCCTCCTTGGCCAGTTCGGCAACCGCCTCGTCGCCGGCGTCAAGGTGGATGCCCATGGTCTCCATACGGTCAGCCACAGTCTTCAGCATCCGGCGGGCCACCTCCTGGATGTCCGCCTGGGTCAGAGAGCGGAAGACGATGATGTCGTCGATCCGATTCAGGAACTCGGGACGGAAGGTCTGGCGCAGCTCCGCCATGACCGTCTCCTTGGCCTGCTGGAAGGCCTTCTCGGCGTCGGGGTCCCGGTGTTCCTCGGCGGTGAAGCCCAGCTTGGCGCCGGCGGCGGTCAGGGCCTTGGCGCCGATGTTGCTGGTCATGACGATGACCGCATTCTTGAAGTCCACGGTACGGCCCTGGGAATCGGTGATGCGGCCGTCGTCCAGGATCTGCAGCAGGATATTCCACACGTCCTCGTGAGCCTTTTCGATCTCGTCGAACAGCACCACGGAGTAGGGCTTTCTGCGGACCTTCTCCGTCAGCTGGCCGCCCTCCTCATGGCCCACGTAACCCGGGGGGGAGCCGATGAGGCGGGACACCGTGTGCCGCTCCATGTACTCGGACATGTCGATGCGGATCATGGCGTTCTCGTCGCCGAACATGGCCTCCGCCAGGGACTTGCACAGCTCCGTCTTGCCCACGCCGGTGGGGCCCAGGAACAGGAAGCTGCCGATGGGGCGCTTGGGGTCCTTCAGACCCACACGGCCACGGCGGATGGCCCGGGCCACGGCCTTCACGGCCTCGTCCTGGCCCACCACCCGCTGATGGAGGGTCTCCTCCATGCGCAGCAGGCGCTGGCCCTCATCCTCAGTGAGCCGGGTGACGGGGATGCCGGTCCAGCCGGACACCACGGCGGCGATATCCTCCGCCGTGACAGGCCGGTGCTGGGTGGGGTTCTTCCGGCGCTTGTCCCGCTCGATCTCCACCTGCTCCCGGTAGTCCTTCTCGATGTCCCGCAGCTGGGCGGCCTTCTCATAGTCCTGGGCGGCGATGGCGGCGTCCTTGTCCTTGGCCAAGGCGGCGATCTTCTCCTCCAGGCTCTTCAGCTCGGGGGAGATCTCCTCGGTCTCCATCCGGACCCGGCTGGCGGCCTCGTCCATCAGGTCGATGGCCTTGTCAGGCAGGAAGCGGTCGTTGATATACCGGGCGGACAGGCTGACGGCGGCCTCCAGGGCCTCATCGGTGATCTGCAGCTTGTGGTGCTGCTCATACTTCTCCCGCAGGCCCTTCAAAATCTCCAGAGACGCTTCCTGGGAGGGCTCCCCCACCTGCACCGGCTGGAACCGGCGCTCCAGGGCGGCGTCCTTCTCGATATACTTGCGGTACTCGTTCAGGGTGGTGGCGCCGATGACCCGGATCTCGCCCCGGCCCAGGGCGGGCTTGATGATGTTGGCGGCGTCCACGGCGCCCTCGGCGGAGCCGGCGCCCACGATGGTGTGCAGCTCATCGATGAACAGGATCACGTCGCCGGACTTCTTGACCTCCTCCAGGGCCTTCTTGATGCGCTCCTCGAACTCGCCCCGGTACTTGGTGCCGGCCACCATGCCGGAGAGGTCCAGGGACAGAATCTTCTTGTCCAGCAGGTCGTCGGGCACATCGCCCAGGACGATCTTACGGGCCAGGCCCTCGGCGATGGCGGTCTTGCCCACGCCGGGCTCGCCAATGAGGCAGGGGTTGTTCTTGCTCCGGCGGGAGAGGATCTGAATCACCCGCTGGATCTCCTCGTCCCGGCCGATGACCGGGTCCAGCTTGCCGGCACGGGCGTCGGCGGTCAGGTCCCGGGTGAATTCCTTCAGGGTCTTGTTCTTGCCGCTGTCCTCCTTGGAGGCCGCGGCGGCCTTGGCGCTGTTATCGGCGGCCCGGGGGGCGCTGCTCAGCTTCTGCATCAGGGCGGTGTACAGGTGACGGGCGTCCACGCCGGCGGTGCGCAGGATGCGGACGGCCATGTTGTTGCCCTCCCGCAGGATGCCCGCCAGCAAGTGCTCGGTGCCCACGTAGTTGTAGCCGCCCCGGACGGAGTCCTCCATGGCGATCTCCACCACCCGCTTGGCCCGGGGAGTGAGGCCCTGGGCAGGGTTGCCGCCGGGCAGCCCCACGCCCACGCTCTTTTTGATAATCTCCACGATCATGTCGTCGGTGAGTCCCGCCTCGGTAAGGACGGTGTGGGCCATGCCCTCGTCCTCCCGGATCAGGCCCAGCAGCAGGTGCTCGGTGCCAACGTAGCCGTGGCCCAGCTCCCCCGCCGCCTCCTGGGAAAGCCGCAGGGCTTCTTCCGCCCCGGGCGTGAATTTATTTTCATTCATATTTGGTTACCTCCTTTTGAGGACATTCTGTCGGTTACTTTTGTTCCTTGTGCTCTGCTTCCAGCTTGCGGATCTCATCCCGCAGCTCCGCCGCCCGCTCGAAGTTCTCCTGGTGGACGGCCTTCTTCATCTCCATCCGCAGGGCGTTCATCTGGCGCATATAGGCGAAGCGGCTCTGCTCCTCCCTGCCCACCAGGTCTTCCTGCTGCTTCCGATTGGTCTGCTCCTGATGCTGGGCGGGGGCTGCGCTGAGGGCCGGCATATCGGCGAAGAAGTCGTCGAAGGGGTCCTCCAGCATCCAATTTCTCCGGCCCATCAAACTGGGCATTGAGGAGAAGAAATCGTCAAAGAAGCTGCCGCCGAAGAAGTTCTGCATCATCCGCTGGCTGTGGGCGGCGATTTTCTGGGAGTAGCCCAGCTTCTCAGCGCACTCGGAGCACAGGTGCTTCTCGGTGATATTACCGTTGATGTTGCTCTGATACACAAAGGTGACTTCATTCTTGCCACAATTTTCGCATTTCATAATCAATTCCTCCTATATAAACCATGTTTTTGTAAACAAGTATTGAGATGTGGGGCTTTGCCAGAACCTACCAGGACTCCGCCCTCGTCAGGACAAACTTCGCTGCGCTCAAAGCGGCCTGTCGGCCATTCCTCGCACCGCTCCGTTTGCCCTTCCTCTCCCCACCGGAACCGCTTGCCCGCAAGGGGCATGCGGCATCCGTAAGGCGGCAAAGCCGCCAACGGCTGCCCAATCGCTGGGTTCCGGCGTGGGCCCCAGGATGCCACCTTTGAAAAGGTGGACGAAATTTTTATCTTCTTAAACTTGCAGGATCAATACCTGCTTCATGATATCCGCCCGGACGCTGTCCCGGCTCTCTCGGGGCACGGCCCCCAGAGCCTTGTCGCCCACGGCGGCCAGCAGCGCCTGGCCCACATCCTCGCCCAACGCCCCGGACTGCACCAGGTTGCTGAGGATGGCCCGGGCCGAGGGCAGGTCCACCCGGTCTCCCAGAGAGTTGATGACGTGCATCAGCAGCGTCTGCCGATCCACCCGCACCCGGGTGATGCGGATGTACCCGTTGCCGCCCCGGCGGCTCTCCACGATATAGCCCCGCTCCGGGGAAAAGCGGGTGCTCATCACGTAATTGATCTGGCTGGGCACGCAGTTGAAGCGCTGGGCCAGGTCGCTGCGCTGGATCTCCAGCACACCGTTCTCCGCCTCCTCCAAACTGTCCTGCAGGAAGCTGGCAATTACATCCGAAATACCCACTTGTCGTTCATCCCTTTCTGACGAAGGTCATCGTCATTTTGACTTTGACTTTCTTTAACCTTTTGTTCTGACGTTAGTATACCACTTCAAGGTCAAATGTCAATAGGTTATTTTTGACTTTCTTTGACCATTTTGAAAACAAAGTGTGAACAGCGGTTCGCCGCCCCCGAAAATCCCCCGCCAAGTTTTTAACAGGATATGCTTGCTTTTTCAGAATAGTATGGTAAAATGAGAATCACAAATCTTATGGAGGTGCTTCCCATGGCTTACAAGATCACTTCTGCCTGCGTGAGCTGTGGCTCCTGCGCGGACGCTTGCCCCGCCGGTGCTATCAGCCAGGGTGATGACCAGTACGTCATCGACGCTGCCGCTTGCCTGGACTGCGGTTCTTGCAGCGACACCTGCCCCAACGGCGCCATCGTCCCCGAGGACTAATTTCAAAGGGATACATAAAAGTCCCGCAGGGTCTCCTGCGGGACTTTTTGTGTCTCCTGACCGGGGAATACGGGGGCATCTTGCGCTCCTTGGACTTTTCCTTTATAATGGTCTTATCTTTTTCAGGGAGGCGGCGCGCATGGAACACTGGGAGGCCCTTTGCCCCGGCGGATACCGCTTCATCTACGATGACAGCCTATTCCGTCCCGGCACGGACACCTTCCTCCTCTCCTCCCTGCCCCGGCTGAAGCCCGGCCTGCGGGTGATGGACCTGGGCTGCGGCACCGGGCTGCTGGGGCTGCTGCTCTTGCAACGCCAGCCAAATCTGTCTGTCACCGGCATGGACATCCAGCCGGCGGCTATCCGCCTGGCCGAAAAAGCAGCGGCGGAGAACGGCCTCCGGGACCGCCTGACCTTCCGGGCCGCCGACCTGCGGGACGCGAGGGACCTCTTCCCCACTGGCGGTTTCGACCTGGCGGTGTGCAATCCCCCCTATTACCCGCCGGGCAGCGGCGCTCTGGCGGAGGACGGCGCCCGCCGGACCGCCCGGACCGAGGTAAGCTGTACGTTAGAGGACGTGTGCCAAGCGGCGTCGTACCTCCTCCGCTGGGGCGGCGTCTTCTGTCTGGTCCACAAGCCGGAGCGGCTGACGGACCTGCTGTGTACGCTGCGGGCCAGCGGCCTGGAGTCCAAGCGGCTGCGGCTGGTGTGCAAGACGGCGGAAAGCGCCCCCTCCCTGGTGCTGGCGGAGGCCCGCCGGGGCGGAAAACCGGGGCTGACCATCGAAGCGCCCCTGATCTTGCAAAATCCGGACGGCACCCCCACCCCAGAGGTGGACGCCATCTATTTCAGACAACAGGAGGACACGCCATGAGCGGTACCTTATATCTGGTCGCCACCCCCATCGGCAACCTGGGGGACTTCTCCCCCCGGGCGGTGGAGACTTTGGAGACCGTGGATTTCATCGCGGCGGAGGACACCCGGGTGTCCGTGAAGCTGCTGAACCATTTTGAGATCAAAAAGCCCTTGGTCAGTTACCACGAGCACAACCACGTCACCGCCGGGCAGGCCATTTTGCAGCGGCTGCTGGCGGGAGAGTCCTGCGCTCTGGTGACCGACGCCGGCACCCCCGCCATCTCCGACCCCGGGGAGGACCTGGTGCGGCTGTGCGCCGAACACGGCGTGGAGGTCCTCTCCATTCCCGGCTGCTGCGCCGCCGTCAACGCCCTGGCGGTCAGCGGACTGCCCACCGGCCGGTTCACCTTTGAGGGCTTCCTCACCGTCAACAAAAAAAGCCGCCGGGAGCGGCTGGAGGCCCTGAAAAGCGAGGAGCGAACCATGATCTTCCACGAGGCCCCCCACAAGCTGCGGACCACTCTGGACGACTTATGCGCCGCCTTTGGCCCGGAGCGCCGGATCGCCCTGTGCCGGGAACTGACCAAGCTCCATGAGGAAACCCAGCGCACCACTCTGGGCGGGGCTGTGGCCTGGTACGCCGAGAACGCCCCCAAGGGGGAGTACGTGCTGGTGGTGGCGGGAGCGGCGCCGGCCCAGGCGGCCGCCGTCACCCTGGAGGACGGCGTGGCCCAGGTGCTGGCCCTGAAGGAACAGGGGATGCGGCTGAAGGACGCCGCTAAAGAAGTGGCAGAGCATACGGGGCTTTCCAAAAACGAGCTCTATGCCGCCGCGCTGGAACATTGAACGGTAAAATAAACACGGTCCTGTGGGATTCTCCCACAGGACCGTTCAGCTTGTCGAAAAACCACTGCTTAAAGCAACTGGGTTGCATTTTGCAGGGG
>CAMCDX010000050.1 GCA_945873695.1 uncultured Clostridia bacterium
GCCCCCTCGTACTCCCCCTGCAAAATGCAACCCAGTTGCTTTAAGCAGTGGTTTCTCGACAGGCTGAAAGGAACGGCGAAAGCCGTTCCTTTTTTGCGCTCATTGCAGCTCTGCCGGAGTCCGGGGCAGCTCACTGCGATGATCGATGGGGGTGATGAGATACAGGCGCAGCAGCCTCGCCCAACCTGCTTCTGCCTCGGTGAAACCGCCGCTTTCGATAGCGGCGTCCAGCGTATCCAGTGCGGTTTCCAGCTCCACCGGGTACAGCTCCGCGCTGTAAGCGGTATCCATCACCACATGCCACATGGTGTCCTCCAGACCGGGATACGCCAGTCCTTTGACGAAGACGATGGGATCTGCGAAAAAGGCGGTGGAGAGCAGGGAAGAATAGGATTCGCTCAGCCAACCATCCAGGTTGGACTGGATGCCCATCTGGAGCCGGAAGGTCTCCGACTCTGAATAAGGAGCTTGGTCCTCCAGCCAGGACATGAGGGCCTCCATGGTCTGCTCAGGATACTCTGTAGTGCCCAATCTGCCAAATTCCTGCCAGTCCAGATCGGAAAGGTCATTGAAAATGGTACAGCGATAGGTGTACATTTCCTCGGCCGAAAGATTGCTGTTAGTCACCAGCTCATTCCAGGCGATATATACGTTTCGGGTTTCACTGATGGGCTCTACATAGAGGTCCTGCCGGTTGGAGTAATCCGGATCGCCGTTTCTTTGAATGGGGAAGATGGAGATGTTGTTCACTGCATAGGCGTCATTTCCCAGGTCCGCCATATTTTCCACCCGGATGCCACGGACCATGCCGTCTTTCATCAAGAAGCAGATGCTGTTGGAGTAGGCGTCCTTTGGCTGATAGGCGTAAAAATAGTCATGTTCCGTCAGGATGTCGCCGCCATCTTCCTTCGTGCAGTAGACCAGATCACCGCCGTATGCGCCGACGACCTCCGCCTTGCTGCTGCCTACGTGAATGCCTCGGGGTGTGGAAACTTCCTTAGTCAGCGTGGTCTCCAGAAGGGTGATGATGTTCCGGGGTGGTTGATCCTCCTCTTCGATATGACTGTATCGGAGCCGGATGCCCCCAGATTGCAGGCAGTCGATTGTGTAGACGGTGCTGCCGTCATCAGCGGTTACTGTGGTTTCCTCGCTGTCCAGCCACAGGGACGTGCCAAATGGATAGGCACCTTGCTGTTCACCCAACTCCAGAAACTCGCCGGTTTCTGTCCAATCCAGAATCAAGGCAAAGTCCGAGGATGGGGCAGGGAGCGTGTTCTCCGTGTCAGAAGCGGTGGCGTCCGGCGGCTCAGGTGTTTTGCTGATCTGGCCGTCGTTTGCGTGAACGCACCAGTAGATGACAACGCCTATCATCACAAGGATGACCACAACGAGAGCACCCAGCGCTGCCCACCAGCCGCGGCGGGAAGGGGAGCCTGCCGGCACATCCGTGACCGGCACGTCCCGTGGCTCCGGCGTCTGTGTCAGCTCCGCTACCGACACGCCGAACTCCCTGGCCAGGGCAATCAGATTCGCCATGTCCGGCGACGCTGCGTCGGTCTCCCACTTGCTGACGGCCTGGCGGCTGACGCCCAGCCGTTCTCCCAGGGCCTCCTGAGAGATGCCCAGGTCTTTTCGATACATACTGATGCGCTGTCCCAGGGTCATGGGCGGAACACCTCCTTTTTCTGCTCTCAGGATACCACAGATGTGGGGAAATGGCTACCACCCGGGTGTCAAATATTGGTTGCGGCGGTAAAAAAGGAAGAAAAACCTATATTCCGGCCAAGCCGGGGCGGGGAACCACTTCGCCGGATTTTTCGGGAAAATCTCGTTTACCCCCTATGCAAAGCCGGAAAAATACGTTAAAATACAAGTGTTGCAATCTGCGAAAAAACGGAGGTTTTTCAAATGGCAAAACCTGTTTATAAACGTGTGCTGCTGAAGATCAGCGGTGAGGCGCTGGCCGGCGGCAAGGGGACCGGCCTGGATTTTGAGATGATCGGCAGCGTCTGCGACGTCATCAAGGAGTGTCTGGACATGGGCGTCCAGGTGGGCCTGGTGGTCGGCGGCGGCAACTTCTGGCGGGGCGCCAAGAACAGCGGCGGCAAGATGGAGCGGACCCGTGCCGACCATATGGGCATGCTGGCCACGGTGATGAACTGCCTGGCCGTGGCCGACGTATGCGAGCAGAAGGGCATCCCCGTCCGGGTCCAGACAGCCATCGAGATGCGGGCCATCGCCGAGCCGTACATCCGGGGCCGGGCCATCCACCATCTGGAGAAGGGCCGGGTCGTCATCTTCGGCGCAGGCACCGGCAACCCCTATTTCTCCACCGACACGGCGGCGGTGCTGCGGGCAGCGGAGATCAACGCCGACGTCATCCTGCTGGCCAAGAATGTGGACGGCGTTTACAACGCCGACCCGGTGAAGGACCCCTCCGCTGTGAAGTATGACACCATCAGCTACGACGAGGTCCTGGCCCAGCACCTGATGGTGATGGACACTACCGCCACGTCGCTGTCCATGGACAACCACATCCCCGTGCTGCTGTTCGCCCTGAAGGACCCCCAGAATATCATCCGGGCCCTGTGCGGCGAGAACGTGGGCACCATTGTCAAGGAATAAGAACCGCGCGTCAGCGCCTCCCCATAACAGAATGAATGTGAAAGGAAGGAACACATAATGTTGAAGGACGAATACAAGGTTTACGAGGAGAAAATGAGAAAGAGCATCGACTCCGTTGCCGCTGACTTTGCTTCCGTGCGGGCGGGCCGTGCCAACGCCGCCGTGCTGGACCGCATCATGGTGGACTACTACGGCAGCCCCACCCCCATCCAGCAGATCGCGGCCATCTCCTCTCCCGACCCCCGGGCCCTGGTGATCTCCCCCTGGGACGGCAAGGCCCTGAAGAGCATTGAGAAGGCCATCCAGAACTCCGACCTGGGCATCAACCCCCAAAATGATGGCCGCTGCATCCGCCTTACGTTTCCCCAGTTGACGGAGGAGCGCCGCAAGGAGCTGGTGAAGCAGATCCATAAGTATGCAGAGAACGGCAAGGTGGCTGTCCGCAATATCCGCCGGGACGCCATGGATAACTTCAAGAAGCAGGAGAAGAAGTCTGAGATTACCGAGGACGAGCTGAAGCAGGTGGAAAAGGACCTGCAGAAGCTGACCGACGACAGCTGCAAGAAACTGGATGAGCTGCTGGCGAAAAAAGAGAAGGAATTGATGGCGGTCTGATGGCAAACGTATCAAAAACCACCGATATGGCGGGGCAGATGAAAAATCTGCCTCGTCATATTGCGATTATTATGGACGGCAACGGCCGCTGGGCCCAGAAGCGGGGCTTGCCCCGCACTGCCGGCCATAAGGCAGGGGCGGAGACCTTCCGCCGCATTGCCACGTACTGCAAGAATATCGGCGTGCAGTATCTGACGGTGTACGCCTTCTCCACGGAAAACTGGAAGCGCTCCACCGACGAGGTGGGGGCCATTATGGCGCTGCTGAAAAAGTACCTGCTGGAGGCGGTGGACACCATGGAGCGGGACCACATCCGCCTCCACTTCTTCGGGGACATGAGCCCCATCTCCCCGGAGCTGCGGGCCCTGGCCTATGAGACGGACGAGATCTCCGCCCACCTGGCTCCCGGGGATTTCCAGGCCAATGTGTGCCTGAACTACGGTGGACGGGACGAGATCCTGCGAGCGGTGCGGCAGTTTGCCGCCGACTGCGCAGCAGGAGAGAAGAAGCCGGAGGAGCTGGATGACGCCATGTTTTCTTCCTATCTGGATTCCCGAGGCATTCCGGATCCGGAGCTCATCATCCGGCCCAGCGGGGAGCTGCGGCTGAGCAATTTTCTGCTGTGGCAGTGCGCTTATTCCGAGTTTTATTTCACGGATGTGCTGTGGCCGGACTTTGACGAGGAGGAGCTGGACAAAGCCATCGCCGCCTATCAGGGAAGAGAGAGACGATTTGGAGGCGTGAAGAAATGAGTTCTTTGCAGTCCAGAGTGCTGGTGGCCGTCATCGGCGTGCCGGTGTTGGTATGGGTGGTGCTGCGGGCACCGTCCATTGTGATGCTGTTCGCACTGTGCCTGCTGGCGGGTATCGGAGGGGAAGAACTTCAGCAGTGTGTCGGCGGTGTGAAGCACAATAGACTGACGAACCTGAGTTTTACCTGCGCCTTTCTCACGGTGGCGTGTTATTATTATCGTCCGCATCTCGTGCCGGTGCTGTTCGTGCTGGCGGCGCTGATTTTCTTCGGATATGCGATCTTCAAGGCCGGAGAAGTGAAATTCCATCAGGTGATGGCAGGCCTGTTCGGCAGCATCGCCATCGGCTATTCCTTCTCCGCGTTCCTCCGCATGGAGGCTTCCGGTATCCACCGGGCTTATCTGTTGCTGCCCTTCATCCTCAGCTTTGCCTGCGATACCTTCGCGTATTTCGCGGGCCGGGCCTTTGGCAAGCATAAACTGGCGCCCAAGGTCAGCCCTCACAAAACAGTGGAGGGTTCCATCGGCGGCATGGCGGGCAACGTGGTCTGCGGCTTGATCTTTGCCTTTGTCATGGACCGCTGGTTCGGCGGCAGCATCGGCTACGGCGCTATGGCGGCATTGGCCCTGCTGTGCAGCATCGTGGCCCAGGTGGGTGATCTGAGCTTCTCCCTCATCAAGCGGGAGTTCGGCATCAAGGACTACGGCCGCCTGTTCCTGGAGCACGGCGGCGTGCTGGACCGGTTTGACAGTGTGCTGTTTGTGACGCCGGTGGTGGAAATCATTTTGAACCTGGTGAAGTAATAGACTATGAGTAAGACGATTTCAATTTTGGGCTCCACCGGCTCCATCGGGCGCCAGACCTTGGACGTGGCGGAGCAGATGGGGCTGCGGGTGGCGGCCCTGACCGCCAACTCCAGCGTGGAGCGGATGGAGCAACAGGCCCGGCAGTTCCGGCCCCGCCTTGCCGTCCTGACCGACGAAGCGGCGGCGAAGGACCTGGCGGTCCGCCTGGCGGATACCGACACCAAGGTGCTGGGCGGCTTCGAGGCTCTGACGGAGGCCGCCACGTTCCCAGAGGCCGACACCGTGGTCACCGCCGTGGTGGGCATGGTGGGGCTGAAGCCCACCTTGGCCGCCATTGGCGAGAAGAAGCGCATTGCCCTGGCCAACAAGGAGACCTTAGTCTGCGCAGGCGAGCTGGTGATGGACGCGGCGGACGCCGCCGGCGCGGAGATCGTGCCGGTGGATTCCGAGCACTCCGCCATCTTCCAGTGCGTTCAGGGCTGCGTGGACCGAAAAGAGATCAAGCGGCTGATTTTGACCTGCTCCGGCGGGCCGTTCTATGGCATGACTTATGACGAAGTGGGTAAAATGACCAAGGCGGACGCCTTGCGGCATCCCAACTGGAAGATGGGCCCCAAGATCACCGTGGACTGCGCCACGCTGATGAACAAGGGCCTGGAAGTCATCGAGGCCATGCGGCTCTACCGCCTGCCTTTGGAACAGGTGAGCGTGGTGATCCACCGTCAGTCCATCGTCCACTCCCTGGTGGAGTACCATGACGGCGCGGTGCTGGCCCAGCTGGGCACGCCGGATATGCGCCTGCCCATCCGCTACGCCATGACCTATCCGAAGCGGGGCGTGAACCCCGCCGAGCCCCTGGACCTTTTGACCTGTCCTCCCCTGACCTTTGCGGCCCCGGACCGGGAGGCTTTTCCCTGCCTGGCTCTGGCGGAAGAGGCGGCCACCGAGGGCGGCACCGCTTGTGCCATTTTAAACGGCGCCAACGAGGAGGCGGTCCGGCTGTTTCTGGCGGACCAGATCGGCTTCCATGACATCCCCCGGCTGGTAGCCCAGGCCCGGGCGGCAGTGCCTGTGGTCCAGGACCCCACGCTGGAGGACATTCTGGAAGCGGACCGGGCGGCCCGGGAGAGCGTGCTCCGGTAAGCATTTTTTAGGAGTTTTTGCATGAAATTTGTGTATATCCTGGCGGCCATCCTGGTTTTCGGTGTGCTGATCGCCGTCCACGAGTTCGGCCATTTCATTACGGCGAAGCTCTGCGGCGTAAAGGTCAACGAGTTCTCCATCGGCATGGGCCCCGCTGTTTGGACGAGGGAGAAAGGGGAGACCCTGTACGCCCTCCGGGCCCTGCCCATCGGCGGCTACTGCGCCATGGAGGGAGAGGACGAGGACACCGGCG
Organism: uncultured Clostridia bacterium; assembly: GCA_945873695.1. GTDB lineage: Bacteria > Bacillota > Clostridia > Oscillospirales > Oscillospiraceae > Oscillibacter. Next base: position 6,195 of record CAMCDX010000050.1, read on the forward strand.
ACAGCCGTTCCTTTGTCCGCCAGCCGCTTTGGAAAAAGTTTCTCATCCTGGTGGCCGGCACGGCGATGAATTTCCTGACGGGACTGGTCATCATTCTGGTCCTGTTCGCCGGTTACAGCAATTTCTACGTGGACCAGATCGCGGGCTTCGCCGACGGCTTTCCCCTGGAGGGAGAGGACGGTCTGATGGTGGGAGACATCATCTACAAGGTGGACGGCTACCGGGCTTATCTCAACGGCGACACCAAGATGTTTTTGAGCTATAACGACGGCCAGGGCGTGGACCTGGAGATCATCCGGGACGGGGAGAAGATCGTTCTGGAGGATTTCCCCATGTACCGCAGGGACTACGACGGTGATGGCCGACAGCGGTTCGGCATTTCCGTCGGCGCCCAGGCGGTGTCCAGGACCTTTGGCACCTGGCTGCAATACAGCTGGTACCAGGCCTTGGATTTTGTCCAGCTGGTGTGGTTCAGCCTTGTGCAGCTGGTGAGCGGCAACGTGGGCGTGCAGGAGCTGGGCGGTCCGGTGATGATCATGGACACCATCGCCGAGGTGGGCGTGGCGTCGAAGACCGCCGCCCTGGCGGTGCGGAACATCGCCTCCATCGCGGCGCTGATCGCCGTGAACCTGGCGGTGATGAACCTGCTGCCCATCCCCGGTCTGGACGGTGGCCGCATCCTGTTTCTGGCGGTGGACGCGGTCTCTCTGGCCGTCTTCCGGCGGAAGGTGCCGGAGAAGTATCAGGCCGCTATCAACATGGCGGGCATGGTGGTGCTGCTGGGCTTCATGCTGCTCATCACTGTGAAGGATGTTTTCCAGGTATTCCAATAGGAGGACGTTATGACAAAGCAGTTATTCGTGGGGAAGGTCCCCGTTGGTGGCGGCGCTCCGGTGTCTATCCAATCCATGTGCAATACGAAGACCGATGATGTGGCCGCCACCGTGGCCCAGATCAAAAAGCTGGAGGCTGCCGGCTGCGAGATCATTCGGGTGGCCATCCCCGACCAGGCGGCGGCAGAGGCTGTTGACAAAATCAAAGAACAGATCGACATCCCCCTGATCGCCGATATCCATTTCAACTACAAGTACGCTTTGGAGTGCGCCCAGCGGGGCATCGATGCCATTCGGATCAACCCCGGCAACATCGGCGCGGAGGAGAACGTGAAGGCCGTGGCGGATATGTGCAATCGGAAGCACATCCCCATCCGCATCGGCGTCAACGGCGGCTCCCTGGAGAAGGAACTGCGGGCCAAATACGGTGGCGTCACCGCCGAGGCCCTAGTGGAGAGCGCCATGGGCCACGTAGCCTTGCTGAACAAGTTCGACTTTGACGACATCTGTATCTCCGTCAAGTGCTCCGACGTGCCTCTGACCATGAAAGCCTATACCCTCCTGAGCCAGCAGACCGACTACCCCCTCCACCTGGGCGTCACCGAGGCGGGTACACCCTCCATGGGAATGGTGAAGTCCGCCATGGGCATCGGGGGCCTTCTGTGCATGGGCATTGGTGACACCGTCCGGGTGACCCTGACCGCTGACCCGGTGGAAGAGATCTACGCCGCCCATAAGATTTTGAAGGCCGCTGGCCTTCGGAAGGAAGGCGTGAACCTGATCGCCTGTCCCACCTGCGGCCGCACCCGCATCGACCTCATCCCCATCGCCGAGGAGGTGGAGCGGCGGCTGGCCAATTGTAAGAAAAACATCACGGTGGCCGTGATGGGCTGCGCCGTCAACGGTCCCGGAGAGGCCTCCGCCGCCGACATTGGCATTGCCGGCGGCAAGGGCGAGGGCTTGCTGTTCCGCAAAGGAGAAATCCTTTACAAGGTCCCCCAGGAGCAGCTTGTGGACGCCTTGATGGCGGAGATCGAGAAGCTTTGACAAAGGAGGGCGGACCGGTGTCCGCCCTCTTCCCAGGATAGACGTTTGGAGAGGAACAGGAATGGCAAGAGACATCCCCTTTTTTGAAATGTTCGCGGAGCTGCAGCTGTCCAGTGAGCTGCGGCTGAAGCTGGCGGGCGCGGTGCTCACCGGCGCCAGCATCGACCAGGCCACTCTGACCATGCTGCTGCGGCTGACGGTCCGTTCCGTCCTGACCGAGGCGGACCTGGCGGACCTGAAACGGCTTTTAAAGGCGGTCTATGGCTTCCGCACCGTGGAGATCGACTTGACCACGAAGCTGCCGGAGGAGCGGAAGGACTTCCAGCAGGCCGCCGCTCCGGCCAGCGGCGGGAAAAAGGAGGGAGGCTCCAAGGTTTCCAAGGTCCTGATGGGCAATCCCATCAAGGGCCGTCCCGGCCCCATGAAGGATCTGAACCTGAAAATGGGCAACGCCACCGTGGCGGGGAAGGTGTTTGCCTTCGAGTGCCGGGAAACCCGGCGGCCCGGCATGTGGCGGCTCAGCTTCGACATGACGGATTACACCAACTCCGTCACTGTGCAGAAGAACCTAACCGCCAAGGAGGCCCAGGGCCTGGAGAGCGCCATCAAGCCCGGCATGTGGCTGTGCGTCCAGGGGAAGATGGAACCCACCTGGGACGGCAAGGACATCCAGCTGAATCCCTATCACATCAATGTCATTGAGCACGAGGAGCGGAAAGACACCGCCCAGGAGAAGCGGGTGGAGCTCCATCTACATACGAAGATGAGCAACATGGACGCCTTGACAGACACCAAGGAAGTGGTCCAGCAGGCCATCCGCTGGGGCCATCCTGCCATTGCCATCACCGACCACGGCGTGGCCCAGTCCTTCCCCGACGCCTGGCACGCCGCCGGGGACAAGATCAAGATCCTCTACGGCGTGGAGGGCTATTTCGTCAACAACATTGACGACCGGGTGGTGGTCCACGGCAATCTGGACTGCGGCCTGGACGATGAGTTTGTCTGCTTCGACATCGAGACCACCGGCTTGAAGGTGGACCGGGAGGCCATCACCGAGATCGGCGCCGTGGTGCTGAGAGACGGGGAGATCGTGGAGCGGTTCCAGACCTTTGTGAACCCCAATCGCCGCCTGACGCCGGAGATCATCGGTCTGACGGGCATCACCGACGACATGCTGAAGGACGCCCCCCAGCTGAAGGAGGCCCTGGCGGATTTTCTGAAGTTTGTGAATGGCCGTCCCCTGGCGGCCCACAACGCGGAGTTCGACATCGGCTTCATCCGGGCAGGCTGCAAAAAAGTGGGCCTGGAGTTCCATCCCACCTATGTGGACTCCCTGATCCTGGCCCAGAACCTGCTGCCGGAGTTGGGCAAGTACAAGCTGGACATCGTGGCGGAGCACCTGGACCTGCCCGCCTTCAACCACCACCGGGCCAGCGACGACGCCGCCACCGTAGGCTACATGCTGATCCCCTTCTGGAAGATGCTCCATGAGCGGGGCATCCACACTCTCCAGGCCGTCAATAAGGAGATGGAGAAGCTGCGGCCCCTGGGCGGCAAGACCAACCGTTTCCCCAAGCACATCATCCTCATCGCCCAGAACAAGGTGGGCCTCAAAAACCTGTACCAGATGATCTCCGCCTCCAACCTGAAATACTTCAAGCGGGTGCCCACCATTCCCAAGAGCTTGCTGAACGAGCACCGGGAGGGCATCATCGTGGGCTCCGCCTGCGAGGCCGGCGAGCTGTTCCGGGCCGTGGCGGACCACAAGGACTGGGACGAGCTGAAGCGCATCGCCGACTATTACGACTACCTGGAGATTCAGCCCCTGTGCAACAACGCCTTCATGCTCCGCAACGGCGATGTCCAATCGGAGGAGGAGCTGCGGGAGTTCAACCGTGTCATCGTCCGGCTGGGGGAGGAGCTGAACAAGCCCGTCTGCGCCACCGGCGACGTCCACTTCCGGGAGCCGGAGGATGAGGTGTACCGACACATCCTGCTGGCGTCAAAAAAATTCCCCGACGCCAACGCGCCCCTGCCCATCTATTTCAAGACCACCGACGAGATGCTGGAGGAGTTCAGCTACCTGGGGAAGGAGAAAGCCTACGAGGTGGTAGTGACCAACACCCGGACGATTGCCGACATGGTGGAGAGCTTTGAGCTGCTGCCGCCGGACCTGTTCCCGCCCCGGCTGGAAAACTCCGAGGAGGATTTGAACCGCCTGGTTTGGGAGAAGGTCCACCGGCTCTACGGCGAGGACCCGCCCAAGCTGATCGTGGACCGATTGAACGTGGAGCTGGGCGGCATCCTGGGCAAGTACGACGTGGTGTATATGTCCGCCCAAAAGTTGGTCCAGCGGTCGTTGGAGAACGGCTACCTGGTGGGCTCCCGGGGGTCCGTGGGCTCGTCGCTGGTGGCCTACATGTCCGGCATCACGGAGGTCAACTCCCTGCCGCCCCACTACCGCTGCCCCCAGTGCCGCAACAGCGAGTTCATCCTGGACGGCAGCTACGGCTGCGGCGCCGATATGCCGGACAAGGTGTGCCCGGTCTGCGGCACCAAGTACGTGAAGGACGGTTTTGACATTCCCTTCGAGACCTTCCTGGGCTTCGGCGGCGGCAAGGTGCCGGATATCGACCTGAACTTCTCCGGCGAGTACCAGGCCAAGGCTCACCGCCACGCCATCGAGATGTTCGGCGAGACCCAGGTGTTCCGGGCCGGCACCATCGGCACCCTGGCGGAGAAGACCGCCTTCGGCTTCGTGAAGAAGTACCTGGAGGAAAACGGCATGACCGCCGGCAGGGCAGAGGAGAACCGGCTCACCCTGGGCTGCGTGGGCACCCGCCGCACCACCGGCCAGCACCCCGGCGGCCTGGTGGTGGTCCCTGATGACCTGGACATGGAGGATTTCTGCCCCGTCCAGCACCCGGCGGACGCCGACGACTCCGACACTATCACCACTCATTTTGAATATCACTCCATGGAGGCAAACCTTCTGAAGCTGGATATGCTGGGACACGATGACCCCACCATGGTCCGCATGATGCAGGACCTGACTGGCGTGGACCCCCACTCCATTCCTCTGGACGACCCGGACACCATGTCCATCTTCACTTCCAGTAAGGTGCTGGGCTACGAGAACGACGAGATCCTGGGCCCCACCGGCGCCGTGGCCATCCCGGAGTTCAATACCCGCTTCACCCGCCAGATGCTGATCGACACCCAGCCCAAGGACTTCAACACCCTGGTGCGCCTGTCCGGCTTCTCCCACGGCACCGACGTGTGGATGGGCAACGCCCGGGAGCTGATTGTCAGCGGTACGGCAAGCGTTCTGGAGACCGTGGGCTGCCGTGACGACATCATGCTGTACCTTATTTCCAAGGGCCTGGACCCGAAGATGAGCTTCAAAATCATGGAGAAGGTCCGAAAGGGCAAGGTGAAGAAGGGCGGCTTTGACGAGGGCTGGGTGGAGGCCATGCGGGACCACGAGGTGCCGGAGTGGTACATCGAGTCCCTGGCCAAGATCGGCTACCTGTTCCCCAAAGCCCACGCCGTGGCCTACGTCATGATGGCCTTCCGTATCGCCTGGTACAAGGTCCACGAGCCCCTGGCTTTCTATGCCACCTTCTTCTCCGTCCGGGCAAAGGCCTTCGACGCGGAGTTCTGCTGCGCCGGACTGCCGGCGGTGAAACGGAAGATCCGGGAGATCGAGAACAACAAGGACGCCACCGCCGTGGAAAAGGACATGCTGACCACGCTGGAGGTATGCTACGAGTTCTATCTCCGGGGCTTCCACTTCGACACCATCAGTATCTATGATTCTGACGCCACCAAGTTCAAGGTGACGGAGGGCGGATTGCTGCCGCCCTTCACCTCCGTCCACGGCCTGGGCGAGTCGGCGGCCATCGACACGGTGGAGAAACGAAAGGGGAAGACCTTTATCTCCATTGAGGAGTTTGCCATGTGCTGCAATAAGCTGTCCAAGACTCACATCGAGCAGCTGAAGGCCCTGGGCGCCTTCGCCGGTATGGCGGAGACCAGCCAGATGACCTTGTTCTAAAAGGAAAATAGGAAGTGGATGGATTCCACATCCCCACCAACGGGGTAGTCAAAACCTCCGGCTTAGCCGTAATCTCATTAAGATAAGCAACAGACCAGACT
>CAMCDX010000051.1 GCA_945873695.1 uncultured Clostridia bacterium
AGCGGCAGATTTTCGGGCAGCAGAGCGGCCAGAAAATCGAGGCATTGTGAAGGCGTCGAAAAAGTCCGTCGGACTTTTTCGACAGCCTGAACGCAGGCGGATTTTTCCGCCTGCGTTTTCAGATCTGCTACCGTTTCTCTCCCGGCTTGAACAGGAGCGCCATCACCACACCGAAAACCACTGCCGCCGCGATGCCGCCGGCGGTGGCGGTGAGACCGCCGGTGAAGACCCCCAGCCAGCCGTCCTTGGCCACGGCCTTTTTCACGCCCTTGGCCAGGGCATGGCCGAAGCCGGTGAGGGGCACCGTGGCCCCGGCGCCGCCCCAGTTGACGATGGGCTCGTACAGCCCCAGGGCGCTGAGAAGGACACCGGCCACCACGTAGCCTGTCAGGATGCGGGCGGGGGTCAGCTGGGTCTTGTCGATCAAAATTTGGCCGATGGCGCACAGAATGCCGCCGCAGAGAAACGCGTTCAGATAGTCCATAGAGATGCCTCCCGGATGTGTTCTGCGGTCAGTTTTCCCTGAACAGGGGGAAGTATGCAAAAAACGGGGAAGCCCGGCCAATATGACCGGGCTTCCCCAATATGAAGGGAGAAGAGAAAAGCAATTTACTGAGCGGCCTCGTCCTGGAGGGCGTCATAGCCCTGCTCGCCGGTACGGACCTTGATGACGTTCTCCACGTTGGAGATAAAGATCTTGCCGTCGCCGATGCTGCCGGTGTAAAGGACCTTCCGGGCGGTATTCACCACCAGGGAGACCGGCAGCTTGCTGACCACGATGGACACCTGGATGCTGGGCAGCATGGTGGCTTCCACCTTGGCGCCCCGGAAGTAGCCCTCGGTCTTGCCCCGCTGCTCTCCGCAGCCCATGACATTGACGGCGGTCATGCCGGTGATGCCGATGTCGAACATGGCCCGCTTCAGAGCGTCGAACCGCTCCATCTTGCAGAGAATGTCGATCTTGGTCATCTTCACGCCGCCCACGGGAGCGGAGGGCTCCACGGCGGAGGCGGCCACCTCCACGGGGACAGCCTCCTTGACGGGAACGGCGCCGGTGGCCTTGGCCGCCAGGTCGGCGGGGGTGTTGTCATAGACGAAGGCGAAGCCGCCGTAAGCGGAGGGCAGGCCGTGCTCGGTGATATCCAGGCCCTTCAGCTCCTCCTCAGCGGAGACGCGGAGGCCGATGGTGCTCCTGATGATGAGGAAGACGATGGTGATCATGGCGCCCGCCCAGACGGCGGTGGACAGGACGCCCAGGCACTGGATGGCGAAAAAGCGGAAGCCGCCGCCGTAGAACAATCCGCCGTCCACGGCCAGCAGGCCGGTAAGGATGGTGCCCATGGCGCCGCAGACGCCGTGCACGGAGATAGCGCCGACGGGATCGTCGATCTTCACAACGGAATCAAAGAAGTTGACGGAGACGGGCAGCAGCAGGCCGGCCGCGATGCCGATGACGGCGGCGCCCGTGGGAGAGACCATATCGCAGCCGGCGGTGATGGCCACAAGGCCCGCCAGAGCGGCGTTCAGGGTCATGCCCACATCGGGCTTCTTGTAGCGCAGCCAGGTGTAGAGCATGGTGACACAGGAGGCCACGGCGGCGGCCAGGTTGGTGTTGACGAAGATAAGGCCGGCGGAGACCAGCACGTCGTCGCCCTCCATGCTGACGGTGGAGCAGCCGTTGAATCCGAACCAGCAGAACCACAGGATGAACACGCCCAGGGCGCCCAGGGAAAGGTTGTGGCCGATGATGGCCCTGGGCTTGCCATCCTGATCGTACTTGCCGATGCGGGGGCCCAGGAAGGCGGCGCCGATGGCGGCGCACACGCCGCCCACCATGTGGACCGCGGTGGAGCCGGCGAAGTCATGGAAGCCCAGCTGGCTCAGCCAGCCGCCGCCCCAGATCCAATGGCCGGAGACGGGATAGATAAAGGCGGAGATGCAGAAGGAGTAGATGCAATAGGAGACGAACTTGGTGCGCTCCGCCATGGAGCCGGAGACGATGGTGGCGGCGGTGGCGCAGAACACGGTCTGGAAGATCAGGAAAGCGTACAGGGGGACGCCGGAGGGGAGCGCGTCGGCATAGTCACCCAGAACGAAGGGGTCAAAGCCGCCGATGATGGCGCCGGCACCGCCGAACATGAGACCGAAGCCCAAGATCCAGTAGGTGGGGGTGCCGATGCAGAAGTCCATCAGGTTTTTCATAAGGATGTTGCCGGTGTTCTTGGCCCGGGTGAAGCCTGCCTCGCACATGGCGAAACCGGCCTGCATAAAGAAGACCAGAGCCGCGCCCAAAAGGACCCAAATGGTGTTGACCGATGAATACATAGAATTCCCTCCTTAAAACAAAAGAGGCAAGGACGCCGAGAGGTTTGCTCTCAGGCGTCCTTGCCTTTACGATGGTATGACTTTACCACCAAAAAGCAAAAACCGTCAATGTGCGAAATCGCCAAGCATTTTTCTGTTTCAGACAAAAAGTTCTCAAAAAATTATAGAGGTTGAACAATTTGCCGGAACTGAAAAAACCGGGGCGATTTCAAATCGCCCCGGTTAGTCCTCACATACACCGCATCAGGTTGGTATAGCCCACCAGGTACTCGTCCACCTCGGCGGCGGCGGTCCGGCCCTCGGCGATGGCCCACACCACCAGGGACTGGCCCCGGCGCATGTCGCCGGCGGCAAAGACTTTCTCCACATTGGTGGAGAAGCGGCCCGCCTCCGTGCGGACGGTCCGGTCCGCCTCCACGCCGAAGGCGGCGCACACGTCCTCCCGGCAGCCGGCGAAGCCGGTGGCGCCGATGAGGAGCTGGCAGGGCAGGGTGTCACCGTCGGAGGTGACCACGCCGGCCAGGTTTCCATTCTCGTCCTTGACAAGCTCCTTCACCTGGACGGCAAAGCGGCGGGGGTCACGGCCATGAACAGCCAGCGCCTCCTCATGGGCATAGTCCAGAGGCAGCTTACCGTCCTTCAGATAGTCCTTCTCCGGCCGGCGGACCAGCTGGATCACGGATTTGCAGCCCTCCCGCAGGGCGGTGGCCACGCAGTCGCTGGCGGTATCGCCGGTGCCGATGATGACCACGTCCCGGCCCTCCGCTGTGGGAACGGCGGGTTCCAGGGCGAACTGATGGCGTTCCACGGCGGCCTTCAGGTATTCGGTGCCGTAGTACACGCCGGAGACGCCTTCGGTGTCCAGGCCCAGGGGCCGGGGCTTGCCGGCGCCGCAGCAGAGGATGACGGCGTCATACTCCCGCAGCAGCCGCTGGGCCACGGCGGGGTCCGCCGCGTCCACGCCGCAGACGAAGCTGACGCCCTCGTCAGTCATCAGTTCGATCCGGCGCTTCACCACGTCCTTGGGCAGTTTCATGTTGGGGATACCGTAGGTCAAAAGGCCGCCGGGATAGGCCTCCTTCTCCACCACGGTGACGGAGTGGCCACGGTGGTTCAGCTGGTCCGCTGCCGCCAGGCCCGCCGGGCCGGAGCCTACCACGCAGACCTTCCTGCCGGACCACTGTGGGGGACGGCGGCGCTTCACCTGCTTGTTGGCGAAGGCGTCCTCAATGATGCACAGCTCGTTGTCCCGAATGGTGATGGAGCTGCCGTAGATGCCGCAGATGCAGGCCTGCTCGCAGGGAGCGGGGCACACCCGGCCAGTGAACTCCGGGAAGTTGTTGGCCTTCAGCAGGCGGCTCAGGGCGTGGCCCCGGTTGCCGCTCATGATCATGTCGTTCCACTCGGGGATCAGGTTGTGGAGGGGACAGCCAAAAGTCCTGCCCTCATACATCATGCCCGCCTGGCAGTAGGGCACGCCGCAGTTCATGCAGCGGCTGCCCTGCTGGGCCCGGGCGTCGTCCGGGAGGGAGAGATGGAAGGCTTCCCAGTCCCGGACCCGTTCCTCAGGACACCGGCTGGGGTCGTCCTTCCGAATGTATTCCAAAAATCCAGTGGGTTTTCCCATACGAATCGCCCTCCTTTCTCAAACCTTGGTGTTGGCGTAAAACGCCTCAATCTCCGCCTGCTCCCGGCTCATGCCCTTCTCCTCGTACTGGGCGATGGAGCGGAGCATCCGGTCGTAGTCCCTGGGCATGACCTTCTTGAAGCAGGGGATGTAGCTCTTGAAGGCCGCCAGGATCTTCTTGCCCCGGGGGGAACCGGTGGCGGCAACATGTTCCTCAATGAGGGAGCGGAGCTCCTGAATGTCGTGGGACTCCGTCAGGGAGTCCGTCAGGACCTGCTCCTTGTTGAGCCGCATGTACAGATCGTGCTTCTCATCCAGCACGTAGGCAATACCGCCGGACATGCCCGCCGCGAAGTTCTTGCCGGTGGGGCCCAGAATGACCACCCGGCCGCCGGTCATGTACTCGCAGCCGTGGTCGCCCACGCCCTCCACCACGGCCACGGCGCCGGAGTTGCGGACGCAGAACCGCTCGCCAGCCATACCGTTGATGAAGGCCCGGCCGCTGGTGGCGCCGTAGAGGGCCACGTTGCCCACGATGATGTTCTCGCCGGGTTTGAAGCGGCTGCCCTGGGGGGGATACAGCACCAGCTTGCCGCCGGAGAGGCCCTTGCCGAAGCCGTCATTGCAGTCGCCCTCCAGCTCCAGGGTCAATCCCTTGGGGATGAAAGCGCCGAAAGACTGTCCGCCGCCGCCGTGGCAGGTGATGACGTAGCTGTCGTCCGGCAGACTGTCGCCGCAGGTACGGGTGATCTCGGAGCCGAACAGGGTGCCGAAGGAGCGGTCCGTGGAGGACACGTTCAGATCCAGCCTGCCGCTCTTCCTGCCCTTCAGGCTCTTGCCCAGCTTCGCCAGCAGCACGCTGACGTCCACGCTGTTCTCCAGGTGGAAGTCATAGGCGGCGGCAGGGTCGAAATGGGGCACATGGGTACCAAAGGGATTTTGCAGAAGGCTGCTCAGGTCCAGCGTCTCCGCCCGGTGGGTGATCAGCTTTTCCCGGACCCGCAGCAGGTCGCTGCGGCCCACCAGCTCGTCCACGGTGCGGATGCCCAGCTTGGCCATGTATTCCCGTAGCTCCTGAGCAACAAAATACATGAAGTTGATGATGTACTCCGGCTTGCCGGCGAACCGCTTGCGGAGCTGAGGATTCTGGGTGGCGATGCCTGCGGGGCAGGTGTCCAGGTTGCACACCCGCATCATGCAGCAGCCCATGGCGACCAGGGGCGCGGTGGCGAAGCCGAACTCCTCGGCGCCCAGCATGCAGGCGATGGCCACATCCCGGCCGGTCATCAGCTTGCCGTCGGCCTCGATGACCACCTGGGAGCGCAGACCGTTCTGGATAAGGGTCTGGTGGGCTTCCGCCACGCCCAGCTCCCAGGGCAGGCCGGCACCCTGGATGGAGTTCCGGGGCGCGGCGCCGGTGCCGCCGTCATGGCCGGAGATGAGGACCACCTGGGCGCCGGCCTTGGCCACGCCGGCGGCGATGGTACCCACGCCTGCCTCGGATACCAGCTTCACGCTGATGCGGGCGTAGCGGTTGGCGTTTTTCAGGTCGTAGATCAGCTGGGCCAGGTCCTCAATGGAGTAGATGTCGTGGTGGGGCGGGGGAGAGATCAACGTCACGCCGGGGGTGGAGCACCGGGTCTTGGCGATCCAGGGGTACACCTTCTTGCCGGGCAGGTGGCCGCCCTCGCCGGGCTTGGCGCCCTGGGCCATCTTGATCTGGATCTCCTGGGCGCTGTTCAGGTACTCGCTGGTGACGCCGAAGCGGCCGGAGGCCACCTGCTTGATGGCGGAGCACCGCTCGTCATGGAGCCGTTCCGCGGCCTCGCCGCCCTCGCCGGAGTTGGACTTGCCGCCGATGCGGTTCATGGCGATGGCCATGCACTCGTGGGCCTCCTGGGAGATGGAGCCGTAGCTCATGGCGCCGGTTTTGAACCGCTTCACGATGGATTCCACGCTCTCCACCTCGTCGATGGGGATGCCGCCGTCAGGGTCGAACTGGAAGCCCAGCAGGCCCCGGAGGGTGTGGGGTTTGTCGGCGAAGTCCACCAGGGCGGTGTACTCCTTGAAGGTCTCATAACTGCCCTCCCGGGCGGCTTTCTGCAGCAGCAGAATGGTCCGGGGGTTGTACATATGGTCCTCTTTGTCGGGGCCGGACCGCAGCTTGTGGACGCCCATGGAGTCCAGGGTGGTGTCATAGCCCAGGCCCAGGGGATCGAAGGCCTGGTTGTGGTTCCACTCCACGCCCTCGCCAATTTCCTCCAGGCCCACGCCCTCCACACGGCTGATGGTGTTGGTGAAGTACTTGTCGATGACGGCCTTGTTGATGCCCACGCACTCGAAGATCTGGGCGGACTGGTAGGACTGGATGGTGGAGATGCCCATCTTGGAGGCGATCTTCACGATGCCGTGGAGAATGGCGTTGTTGTAGTCGTCCACCGCGGCGCCGGGGTCCTTGTCCAGCAGGCCAATGGACACCAGCTCCTCCACGCACTCCTGGGCGAGATAGGGGTTGATGGCCTGGGCGCCGTAGCCCAAGAGTGTCGCGAAGTGGTGGACGTCCCGGGGCTCAGCGCTCTCCAGGATCATGGAGACGGCGGTGCGCTTCTTGGTGCGGATCAGGTACTGCTCCAGGGCGCTGACCGCCAGCAGGGAGGGGATGGCCACGTGGTTCTCATCCACACCCCGGTCGGACAGGATCAGGATGTTGGCACCGTCCCGGTAGGCCCGGTCGCAGTTGACGAACAGCCGGTCCAGGGCGTTTTCCAGGGGAGAGCCCTTGTAGTACAGCAGGGAAATGGTCTCCACCTTGAAGCCGGGCCGGTCCATGTAGCGGAGCTTCATCAGGTCCACAGAGGTCAGGATGGGGTTGTGGATTTGGAGGGCGGAGCAGTTTTCCGCCTTTTCCTCCAGCAGGTTGCCGCCGGCGCCCACATACACCGTGGTGTCGGTGACGATCTCCTCCCGGATGGCGTCCATGGGCGGGTTGGTCACCTGGGCGAACAGCTGCTTGAAGTAGTTGAACAGGGGCTGGTGATGCTCGCTGAGCACCGCCAGGGGGGTGTCCACGCCCATGGCGCTGGTGGGCTCGGCGCCGTCCCGGGCCATGGGGAGGATGGAGTCCTTGACCTCCTCATAGGTGTAGCCGAAAGCCTTGTACAGCCGGTCCCGCAGCTCCTGGGAATGCTTTTCCACCCGCTTGTTGGGGATGCTGAGGTCCTTCAGATACACCAGATGGGCGTCCAGCCACTCGCCGTAGGGCTGCTGACAGGCGTAGCGGTTCTTCAGGTCCTCGTCGCTGATGAGGCTGCCGGCGTTCAGGTCTGCCAGCAGCATCCGGCCCGGCTGGAGGCGGGATTTTTTCACGATCTTCTCGGCTGGAATGTCCAGCACGCCCACCTCGGAGGACAGGATCAGCTGCTCATCGTCGGTGAGGTACCACCGGCAGGGCCGCAGGCCGTTCCGGTCCAGCACGGCGCCCATGGTGTCGCCGTCGGAGAACACGATGGCGGCGGGGCCGTCCCAGGGCTCCATCATGGTGGCGTAGTAGTGGTAGAAGTCCCGCTTCTCCCGACTCATCTTCCGGTCGTTGGCCCAGGGCTCGGGGATGCACATCATGACGGCCTGGGGCAGGGGGATGCCGTTCATCATGAGGAATTCCAGGGTGTTGTCCAGCATGGAGCTGTCGGAGCCGTTCTGGTCCACCACGGGGAGGATCTTGTCCATGTCCTCCTCCATGACGGGGGAGCGCATGGTCTCCTCCCGGGCCAGCATGCGGTCCACATTGCCCCGGATGGTATTGATCTCGCCGTTGTGGAGGATGTAGCGGTTGGGATGGGCCCGCTCCCAGCTGGGGTTCGTGTTGGTGGAGAACCGGGAGTGGACCAGGGCCAGGGCACTCTCACAGTCCGGGTCCGTCAGGTCCGCGTAGAACTTCCGCAGCTGCCCCACCAGGAACATGCCCTTGTAGACGATGGTCCGGCTGGAGAAGGAGGGAATGTAGGTGTTGATGTTGCTCTGCTCGAAAACACGGCGGGCCACGTACAGCTTCCGGTCGAAGTCCAGGCCCGGGGCGCAGTCCGCCGGCCGCTTCACGAAGCACTGGCAGATGGCGGGCATGCAGTTGAGTGCCTTTTCGCCCAGAACCTCCGGGTGGGTGGGCACGTCCCGCCAGCCCAGGAACTCCATGCCTTCCTTGGCCACGATGATCTCCAGCATCTTCTTGGCCTGGGCCCGCTTCAGGGGATCGGTGGGAAAGAAGAACATGCCCACGCCGTAGTCCCGGGCCTCGCCCAGGGCGATGCCCTCGGCGGCGGCCGCCTTCACCATCAGCTTGTGGGGGACCTGGAGCATCAGGCCCACGCCGTCGCCGGTCTCGCCGGCGGCGTCCTTGCCGGCCCGGTGCTCCAGCTTTTCCACGATCTTCAGGGCATTGTCCACGGTCTGATACGTCGGCTTTCCCCGCAGGTCCACCACGGCGCCGATGCCGCAGGCGTCGTGCTCGAACCGGGGGTCATACAGGGGATAGCGGCTCTGGTCAGATTCCAGCATAGAAAGCACTCCGTTTCAATTTGGGATTGGGAAGGGGGACGCGGCCCCCGCTTTACTTCGTATAAGAGTCGATGATGTACTGAGCCATTTCCGGCAGCTTCCATCCGGCGTTCATGCTGCGCTTCTGGAGGAAATGGTGGGCTTCCGCCTCCGTCATGCGGTTGATGTCCATCAGCAGTTCCTTGGCCCGTCGGATGAGCTGCTGGTCCTCCTCCGGCCGCTTGGGAGGCGGGTGGTGGAGGTGGGACCGTTCAAATTCCCGCAGCATCTCCAGAGTCGAGAAGAAGTCGGAGCGGGCTACGGGAGTGGGGAGCTTAAAAAGGTTCTCCCCCTCGCACAGGTCCAGGTTCACGGCGGAGGAGAGCACCAGCAGCACCGCCAGGCCCCGCAGGTCCGCCGCCAGGTCGCTGGCGGTCATATCCCGCAGCTTGAAACCGCAGACCACGGCGGCGCTGCCCAGCTTTCGGACGGTCCGAATGACTTCCGCGCCGGAGAAGCAGCAGCCGGCGACCTGACAGCCGCCGCTTTCCAGCAGGCGCAGGACGCGCCGTTGTGCCTCCTCGTTGGCAAAGGCGACCACGATCCTGTCCATGGAACATCAACTCCTCTCCGGAAACGCGGCCCGGCCGCGGAACGGCGGTCAATAGACCACCAGGTATTTGTCCAGCTCCCACTGGGAGACCTGGGAACGGTACGATTCCCACTCCCGCAGCTTGCCGTTGACATACTGGGCGGTGACGTGGGGGCCCAGGGTGTCCGTCACCAGCGGGTCCGCCTGGAGGGCGGCAATGGCGTCCTCCAGGGTGCCGGGAAGGCTTTTCAGCCCATGGGCGGCCAGTTGGGCGGGAGTCATCTCATAGATGTTGGCGGTGATCTCCTCCGGCGGCGTCAGCTGGCGGCGGATGCCGTCCAGGCCGGCGGCCAGGCACACCGCAAAGGTGAGGTAGGGGTTGCAGCAGGGGTCCGGGCTCCGCAGCTCCACCCGGGTGCCCTGGCCCCGGGGGTTGGGAATGCGGATGAGAGCGGAGCGGTTGGAGGAGGACCAGGCGGGGTAGCAGGGGGCCTCGTAGCCGGGCACCAGCCGCTTATAGGAGTTCACCAGCGGATTGGTGATGGCGCAGAAGCCCTGGACGTGGGCCAGGAGGCCCGCGATAAACTGATAGGCCAGCGGAGACAGCTTCCTGGGGTCGCTTTCGTCGTAAAAGACGTTCCTGCCGTCCTGAAACAGGGACATGTTCACGTGCATGCCGCTGCCGGCGGTGCCGGAGATGGGCTTGGGCATGAAGGTGGCGTGGAGGCCGTTCTTCTGGGCAAGGGTCTTTACCGCCAGCTTGAAGGTCATGATGTTGTCGGCGGCGGTGAGGGCGTCGGCATACTGGAGGTCGATCTCATGCTGGCCGGCGGCGATCTCGTGGTGGCTGGCCTCCACCTCCATGCCCATCTGCTCCAGGGCCAGGGCCACCTCCCGGCGGGTGCTCTCGCCGTGGTCCAGGGGGCCCAGGTCAAAATAGCTGGCCTCGTCGGCGGTCCGGGCGGTAGGCTTGCCGTCCTCGTCGGTCTGGAACAGGAAAAACTCCAGCTCCGGGCCGGCATTAAAGGTGAAGCCCATGTCCGACGCCTGCTTTAAGACCCGTTTCAGCACGTTTCGGGGATCGCCCACGAAGGCGGCGCCGTCGGGATCGTGGACGTCGCAGATCAGCCGGGCTACCTTGCCGTACTGGGGCCGCCAGGGCAGCACCGTGAAGGTGTCCAGGTCCGGCCACAGGTACTGGTCGGATTCCTCTACCCGGACAAAGCCCTCGATGGAGCTGCCGTCCATCATGATGTGGTTGTTCAGTGCCCGCTCGATCTGGGAGGCGGTGATGGCCACGTTCTTCAGCTGGCCAAAGATGTCGGTGAACTGCATGCGGATGAATTGGATATCCTCTTCCCGGACCAGGCGGAGGATGTCCTCCTTCGTGTATCTGCTCATGGATGCACAATCTCCTTTCGGATGAAGCTCCTGTAATTTAACGATTTAAAGTAAAATAAATTTGGAAACGAAAAAGAGCAGGAGACACCCTTAAGAGGGCGCCCTTGCTCTCTTTCGTTGGATTATACCGTCGAAAAGCCCGCCCTGTCAACGGTTTGGGGCTGACAGAACGGGCCTTGGGGGAAATTTTATGAGTTGTTCTAAAAGAGAAAGAATCCAGAAAAAAACCTTTGTGCATTTTCATGCGGTGGATGTTTGTCTGCCGGAGAGGAACATTACCGCTTGGCGGAGAGACACACCGCATGGCAGATGCCGGGGATGGATTCCCCCTGGAAGGAGGAGGTGGGGGACAGGAGGGCACCGGTGGGGGCGAAGACGATCCGGTCCCATTTGCCCTCCCGCATCCCGCTGAGGAGATACCCGTTGAGAACCGAGGCGGAGCAGCCGCAGCCGGAGGCGCCGGCGTGCATGTCCTGGTTCTGCCGGTCGTAGAGCAGCAGACCGCAGTCCTGGAAATTGTCTCCCAGCTGGATGCCGTCCTTGGCGAAGAAGTCCCGGACAATGGCGTGGCCCACCTCGCCCAGGTCGCCGGTGATGACCAGGTCGTAGTCCTCGGGCTTCGTTTTCGTGTCCCGGAAAAAGGCGGAGAGGGTGTCGTAGGCGGCGGGAGCCATGGCGGCGCCCATGTTGTTGGCATCGGCCACACCCCGGTCCACGATCTTGCCGCAGGTGACGTGGGTGACGTAGGGCCCGGGGCCGTCGTCAGCCAGAATGGTGCAGCCGGAGGCGGTGGCGGTCCACTGGGCGGTGGGGGTCCGCTGGCTGCCGTAGGGCACTGGCATCCGGTACTGCCGCTCGGCGGTACAGAAATGGGAGCTGGTAAGGGCGGCAGCCCGGCGGGCGAAGCCGCCGTCGATGAGCAGCGCTGCCAGGGACAGGGACTCCCCCATGGTGGAACAGGCGCCGTAGAGGCCGTAGAAGGGGACACCGAAGTCCCGGAGGCCGAAGGAGGAGCCGATGCACTGGTTCAGCAGGTCCCCGGCCAGGATATAGTCCAGGTCGGCGGGCTTCAGCCGGGCCCGATCCAGGGCCCGCTGGAGGACCTTCTTCTGCATGGCGGACTCGCCCTTCTCCCAGGTCTTCTCCCCAAAGAAGGAGTCGTCGGAGAGCTCGTCGAAATAGGGCGCCAGGGGGCCGTCGCCTTCCTGCCGGCCGCCGATGTTGGCGAAGGACAGGACGGAGGGCGGATGAGCCAGGGCGATGGTGCGTTTGCCGACACGTTTTTCGTTCATGAGGACACCTCGATTTCATGAGTTGTCCATAGGGTGTCCGGCCTTTTGGGAAAATATGTACCGGAAGCGTGTTCCGGTATGCCTTTCGTTGGAAAACGTTATTCATTTTCGTATTGGAAGGGCGTCTTACAGGAGCAGCAGGCATTCCGGTCGCCCCGCTGGCGCTTTCCGCGGTGGGGACAGGTGATGCGTTCTTTACTCAGCAGATATCCGGCTTCAGACACAGGGGAGACTCCTGGCGTCACACGCTTTTGCTTGAGTATGGAAAAGAAAACAGAGACGGACAAGTCCGTCTCCCAGGCTGTCGAAAAAGTCCGACGGACTTTTTCGACGCCTTCACAATACCTCG
>CAMCDX010000052.1 GCA_945873695.1 uncultured Clostridia bacterium
CCCTGCAAAATGCAACCCAGTTGCTTTAAGCAGTGGTTTTTCGACAAGCTGAGCGCCCCGGCTTTTTTGGCCGGGGCGCTTCCATGTTTTACGCGCTCCCACGTATCGACTTTTCTCGCTCCGTCTGCTATACTTGCTGTATCAACACAAGGGGGCATCCCTATGGAACGAGATTTTCTTCCCATCTCCCGGGCTGATATGGACCGCCGGGGCTGGGACCAATGTGATTTTGTATATGTGATCGGCGACGCCTATGTGGACCACCCCACCTTCGGCCACGCCATCATCTCCCGGGTTCTGGAGGACGCCGGCTACAAGGTGGGCATCATCTCCCAGCCGGACTGGAAGGACCCGGAGAGCATTCTGGCTCTGGGGGAGCCCCGCCTGGCCTTCCTGGTGATGGGCGGCAACATGGACTCCATGGTGAACCACTACTCCGTGTCCAAGCACCGCCGGAAGACAGACGCCTTCACCCCAGGCGGTGTCATCGGCAAGCGGCCGGACCACGCCACGGTGGTGTACTGCAACCTCATCCGCCGGACCTTCCCCCGCAAGCCCGTCATCGTGGGCGGCATCGAGGCCAGCCTCCGCCGCCTGGCCCACTACGATTACTGGTCCGACTCCCTGAAGCGCTCCCTGCTGCTGGACGCCCAGGCGGATCTGCTGCTCTACGGCATGGGGGAGAAAAGCATCCTGGAGGTGGCGGAGGCCCTGGACAGCGGCCTCAATATCTCCGACATCACCTACGTCCGTGGCTCGGTCTACAAGGCCCCCGATCTGGAAAACGTCTACGACTATCTGACCCTGCCCTCCTACGAGGCCCTGTGCGCTGACCGGAAGACCTACGCCCAGAGCTTTTATACCCAGTTCTGCAACACGGACCCCTTCATCGCCAAACGGCTGGTGGAGCCTTACGAGAAGGAGCGGTGCTATGTGGTCCAGAACCCGCCTCAGGAGCCCCTGACCACCCCGGAGATGGACCGTGTCTACGCCCTGCCCTATATGCGGACCTACCACCCCTCCTATGAGAAGGCCGGCGGCGTCCCCGCCATCGAGGAGGTCAAGTTCAGTCTGACCTCCAACCGCGGCTGCTTCGGCGGCTGCTCCTTCTGCGCCCTCACCTTTCACCAGGGCCGTATCGTCCAGACCCGGAGCCACGAGGCCATTATCGAAGAGGCTAAACAGATCATCCAGGACCCGGACTTCAAGGGCTATATCCACGACGTGGGCGGCCCCACCGCCAACTTCCGCCACCCCAGCTGCCAGAAGCAGCTGACAAAGGGTGTCTGCCCCAACCGGCAGTGCCTCTTCCCCACCCCCTGCAAGAACCTTCAGGTGGACCACAAGGACTATCTGGAGCTGCTGCGGAAACTCCGGGCACTGCCGGGAGTAAAGAAGGTGTTTATCCGCAGCGGTATCCGCTTCGACTATGTGCTGTGCGACAAGGACGACACCTTCCTCCGGGAACTGGTGCAGTACCACGTCTCCGGCCAGCTGAAGGTGGCGCCGGAGCATGTGGCGGACCCGGTACTGAAGATGATGGGGAAGCCCTCCAACACCGTGTACCAGAAATTCATTGCCCGGTACCAGCGCCTCAACGAGAAAATGGGGAAAAAGCAGTTCGTGGTGCCCTATCTCATGAGCAGCCACCCCGGCTCCACGCTGAAGGAGGCCGTCACCCTGGCGGAGTACCTGCGGGACCTGGGCTATATGCCGGAGCAGGTCCAGGACTTCTATCCCACCCCCTCCACCATTTCCACCGTCATGTATTACACCGGCCTGGACCCCCGGACCATGGAGCCGGTGTACGTGCCCACCAATCCCCACGAGAAGGCCATGCAGCGGGCGCTGATCCAGTACCGGGACCCCAAGAACTACGCCCTGGTGCGGGAGGCCCTGGAAAAGGCGGGCCGCCAGGACCTGATCGGCTTCGGGAAGGAGTGCCTGATCCGGCCCTATCCTCCGAAGAAGGACGCCCAGAAGCCCGGCGCGAAAAAGCCGCCTCAAAAGGCGGAAAAGTCCGCCCGGAAAGGCCGCCCCGCTGACCGCCGGAGCCGGGGCGGACAGGCCCCCTCCCGGGAGGGCAGACCCCGGAAAAAGCGGTAAAACACTTGGAAAACGCCCTTTCGGGCGTTTTCTTTTTTCGGCATAAGCCCCTCCGCCGCCGCATAGGATGGACCAACAAGAGGCGGGGAGTGTTGTGTTTTGAAGGGGAACATGGAGGAGCGGGCGGAACGCCTGGCTCAGTACATCATCGAAAACCGGACCACGGTCCGCGCCGCCGCGCAGAAATTCGGCATCAGCAAATCCACTGTGCACAAGGATATCTCCGAGCGCCTGCCCCAGTTCAACCGGGCGCTGTACCTGCAGGTAAAGGAAGTCCTGGAAGTCAACAAGGCCCAGCGGCATATCCGGGGCGGCATCGCCACCCGAAAAAAATACCGGGGCGTTTGAGCCGCTCATCAAACAGCATGGATCGGAGGGACCTATATGGCAGACCACTCTCAGGGGCAGGACCCGTTTCCGCCGGAGCCGCCCGTCCGCCGCTGGCCGCACCCGGTGGAGGGCATCTCCGCCTCGCGGCAGGCGGACCCTACGCTCCACTACATCTGCTGTGCCCTGTCCTACCAGAACCAAACGCTGGCAGATATCAAGGCACTGCTGCAGCGCATCGCGGCGGGTCTGGGCGAGGACCCGTGACCCGGACCGTGGAAAAGCGTGCCGTCCTTGCCGCCGGCACGCTTTTTCCTCTTGTATTTTCCCGGGGGGCATCGTATAATGGTGGAAGTATTATGTAAATCTATCCCGCGGTCTCCCCCGCGTGTGCAAGGAGCGTTATCAACCATGGCAAAAAGACACCGCCGCAGACGGCGCAGCTGGAGCCGGACGCTGCTTCTGCTGGTATTCATCGCCGCCGGCTTGTACGCCGGCGCCCACTGCCTCTTCCGGGCCCCGGACCTAGGCGCGGAGGCGGAGGTCCCTATTTCGTCGGACAAGCCCGCGGACGCAGGTCTCCCCGCCGACGAAGCCGGGGACGATGCCGAGGCCCTGGCCCAGAAGGCCCACACGGAGCGCAAGCCCTTCTTTTACACCATTCTTCTCTCCGGCGCCGACGACGGCAACGGCAACAGCGACACCAACATTCTCCTGGCGGTGGACGGTGAGAACGGCTGGGCCCACGGCGTCAGTATCCCCCGGGATACCAAGGCCGCCGTCAACGGCAAAAACCAGAAGATCAACGCCGCCTTCGGCGCCGGCGGCTCAGAGCTGCTGGCGGAGGTGGTGTCGGACCAGCTGGGCATCCCGGTGGACTTCACCGTGTCCGTGGACCTGAAGGGCTTCCAGGCCCTGGTGGACGCCATTGACGGCGTGGATTTCTATATTCCCGTGGACATGGACTATGACGACCCCTATCAGGACCTGTATATCCACTTCTCCAAGGGGCCCCGGCACCTGAGCGGCAGCGAGGCCATGAAGGTGGTCCGCTTCCGCCACAACAACGACGGGACAGGCTACGGCGGCAGCGAGGACATCGGCCGGATGGAGACCCAGCAGGCATTTTTGAAGGCGGTCCTGAAAAAGGCCCTGGCCAACCCCGGCAAGATCAGTGAGTACGTGAAGATTTTCCAGAAGTATGTGAAGACGGACCTGGGACTCAGCGACATGGCCTGGTTCGGCCAGCAGGCGCTGTCCATGGGGATGGAGAACATCTCCTTCTCCACCCTGCCCGGTGAGTGGCACTCCCCATACATCTACCTGGACCCGGAGGAGACGCTGACCGTGGTGAATACATACCTGAACCCCTACGTGGAGGACCGGAGGTTGGAGGACCTGCATCTGCTGACCCGGTAAGTGTTTTCCCTTTTCACGGTTTGATTTTAAAGGAGGTGCCCTTTGAAAAAACGGATCCCCGCGCTGCTGCTGGCCTTCTGCCTGCTGCTGACCACGCCGGCCCTGGCCGTGTCTGACAGCACATCCAACTTTACCCGTGCGAAAACGTACAGTGGGCAGTTCAGCGACCTGACCACCGACTCGGTATTCTATGACAATGTGGCGGCCCTGTACGAATACAGCCTCTCCGTGGGCAAGCCCGACGGCACCTACGGCCTCAAGGACTCCATGACGGTGGGGCAGGTGGTCATCTTCGCCGGCCGCATCCGCAGCCTCTACCGCACCGGCGATGCCGAGGCCGGCGCCGCCGCGTACAGCGGCAGCGGCTCCACAGCCCGGGCCTATCTGCGCTATCTCCAGGCGGAGGGCGTGGTGGGCACCGAGCTGGATGACCGACTGACCTCCCCCGCCACCCGGGCCCAGGTGGCCCACGTTCTGGCGAATACCCTGCCGGAGGAGGCCCTGCCCGCCATCAACAGCGACCTGGTGACCCAGGCCTACGCCAGCCGGAAGTTCATCACCGACGTCACTGAGTACACGGACTACCAGCAAGATATTTTGAAGCTCTACCGCTGCGGCGTCTGCGTGGGCAGCGACGCTACCGGCTCCTTCCTGCCGGACCAGCCCATCACCCGGGGAGCCGCCGCTGCCATGCTGACAAGAATGGTAGACGCTTCCCTGCGGCTGACCCCCGGCTGGGACCTTTCCTGGCTGTACAGCGCCCGGGGCACCACCCTGGCCAGCCTGGTGGAGCCCGCCGCCTACATCGCCGCCCCCTATACCAACGATGAGATCGACAGTGCCGTCCGCTACATGCTCTCCGCCGGCAGCAGCACCCTTTCTTTGCAATATACCGCCCCCATCAACGCCGCCTTCGCCAGAGACATCATGCAGCGGGCCCTCTCCGCCGTGAAGACCTACTGCGAGCAGTGCTACAACACCGTCTCCTGCACCTACACTGTGTCCGGCTCCGTGGTCCTCACCTTCTCCGCCGCCAGCGCCGGGGACCGGCTGGAGGAATACCGGCAGGAGACCATCTCCTCGGCCATCGCCGTCCACGACCAGCTGTGGGCCGACGGCGCCATCACCGACGCCATGACAGAGCTGGAGAAAGCCCGGGTCTATTACACCTGGGTCTGCGAAAACGCCGCCTACGATTACAGCGCCGACGGCCTTTCCCTCAGCCACATCCCGTACAGCCTGTTTCACAGCGGCACCGCGGTGTGCGACGGATACACCGGCGCCTACAACCTGCTGTTGAAGCTGGAGGGTATCCAGTGCTCCACGCTGTCCAACAGCGAGCACATCTGGACTTTGGCCGTTCTGGACGGCAAGCAATACCACATCGACACCACCTGGGGCGACAGCGGCAGCGCCATCAGCTACGACTACTTCGCCATGAGCCCCAACAAATCCTGGAGCTACCACTCCTGGTAATACGAAAAAGCACGCCCCGGACCATACGGTCCGGGGCGGTTTCATTTTACAGGTGGTGGTCCCGCAGGAGCCGCTTGGCCTGCTCCCACAGCTCGTCGCTGACGGTCTGAATCACCGCCACCTTCTCCACCAGCTCCGGCAGCGCCTGCACCAGCTCCGCCTCCACCAGCGTCTCGTTGGTCAGGTCCGCCGAGGGGCACCCGGCGCACTGGCCCAGCAGCTTCACGTACAGCACCTTGTCCTCCAGGCGGTCCACCTCGATCTCGCCGCCGTGGGCCCGGAGGGCAGGCCGGACCTTCTCATCCAGCACGGCTTCGATGCGCTCCATTTCCTTACTCATGGTCCTTCTCCTCTCTTTCCGCCGCCTTGGCGGCGGCGATCTCCTCCCGGATGCGGTGCCGGGTGTCATCGAACAGCAGCTCCCGGTTGTGGCGGAAGTAGGCGTCACAGCCGAAGGTCTCCACGAACCAGCTGGTGGCATATCCGGCGGTGATTTCTGTGACGAAGATCACCAGCTCCTGGCCCTGGCCGAAGGTCTCCTCCAGGAATCGGAAGGCGTTGTCGAATTGTTCGCCGGTTTCGGTGCCCAGGGCCTTCCGCCGTTCCACCTCTCCGCCGAACCAGTCCCGGACGGCGTCCATGGCCGCGTCCGCCGCCGTGATGTCCTCCCGGGCCAGCCGCTGGCGGTAGTCCTCCAGGGCGTTGCTCTCCCGCTGGGCCAAGTCCCGGGCGGCCTTGTCCAGCTGACCGGCCTCCTTGGCCCGCTTCATACGCTCCTCCCGCTGGCGGACCAGGTCTGTCAGGATGTCCTGGGGCGCCTCCGCCGCCAGACGGCCCTTGAATTCCGTCAGGGCGCCGTGGAGGGCGGTGGTCAGGGCGTCCTGACGGCAAACCTGCCCCGCCGCCTCGGACAGACGGCTCAAGATCAGGCCCATGACCGACAGCTTCTCGTCGAAGGGGGCCTCCCGCAGCTCCAGCACCGTGATCCCCTGCCAGGTGCCCTTCAGGATGTCATCCACATGATAGGTCTTTTGATACTTGTAGTACAGCTCCAGGTAGTTGGCAAAGTCCTTGGCGACGCGGGGCAGCTGGATATACTGCCCCACCACATTCCGATCCACCCGGAGGCCCAGCTTCTCGTAGGCGAGGATCAGCTCGCTCAGGTCCTCCCAGCCTCGGGCGGTGGCGAACTGCAGGCCGTCCACGGTGGTCTCAATGCGGTAGAAGTTGTCCTTCTTGATATCGAGATAGGAGATGACGGCGCCGTGGAGCCCACGGCGGTAGGCGTACTCCTTCCAGACGGCAAAGTCCTCCTCCACGTCGATGCGCTTCACCCGGTCCAGTGTCACCACGTCGAAGTCCCGGACGGACTTGTTGTACTCCGGCGGGTTGCCCGCCGCCACGATGGTCCAGCCCTCCGGCAGCGCCTGGTTACCGAAGGTCTTGCACTGCAAAAATTGCAGCATCATGGGGGCCAGGGTCTCACTGACGCAGTTGATCTCGTCCAGGAAGAGGATGCCCTCCTTCAACCCGGTCTTTTCCATCAGCTGGTACACGGAGGCCAGGATCTCGCTCATGGTGTACTCGGTGACGGAAAACTCCTGACCGCCGTAGGTCCGCTTTTCAATGAAGGGCAGGCCGATGGCGCTCTGGCGGGTGTGGTGGGTGATGGTATAGGCCACCAGGCCCACGCCGGTCTCGGCGGCGATCTGCTCCATGATCTGGGTCTTGCCAATGCCCGGAGGGCCCATCAGCAGGATAGGCCGCTGCCGTACCGTGGGGATCAGGTAGTTCCCCAGCTCGTCCTTCGTCAGATACGCCTTCAGCGTATTGGTGATCTCCTGTTTCGCCTGTTTGATGTTCATATCGTCTGATCCCTCCGTTACAGTTGGGGAAGTTCTTCCAGATCCAGTTCGTCCGGCAGCTGCTCCATGGCCTCCTGCCGGGCCTTTTCCAGCTCCGGCACCGTCAGCACCAGCCGGATGGCCCAGGGCGGCATCTTCACAGATAGTGGCGGCTCCTCCAGCAGCACAAAGGCCGTGTCGTAAGGTGGCCGCTTCTTCGGGTAGATGCCCATGCCGTCGGTGAAGTACACCAGCCCACGGAGGCTGGTGAAGGCCCCCTCCTTCTGCAGCTTCGCCACGTGCTCGAACACCGGCCGGAAGTCGGTGGCGCTGCCGCCCACCAGCTGGAAGTGGTCCATATAGTCCTTCAGCTCCTCCAAGTCGTGGATGGCGGTGTCGGACCGCACCTGGTCGTCGCACAGGAGGATGCGGATGTTCACCTTCCGGGTAAAGGTCTCGGTACTCCGCAGGATGGCGTAGGTGCAGGCCAGGAACTGCCGCACCAGCTCGCCGGAGGTGGACATGGAGGTGTCCACGGCGATGGCGAAATCCTCGATGCGCTTCTCCTCCTTGGTCTCCGGCGGCTCCACCAGGGGCATGTTGCCGTAGAGCTGCAAACCATAGGTGTAGAAGATATAGTCGAAGGCGTCGCCGTCCACCTCCAGGACCTCCCGGGGAGCGGCGAACCGCCGCAGGAAGGCCCGGTAGTCCACGTCGTCCCGGACCGCCACCTTCACCTGCTCCAGCACCGCCTCGCCGCCGGTGGCCCGGCCCGCCAGCACCGTCTCCATGCCGGTTTTCGTCTTGTCCGACAGGTCCTTCCACTTCTCATCCTGCTGTTGGCTCTGTTGCTGGTCGTCCTGCTGCTCCGGGTCCCACAGGCCGTGGTCATCCACCAGGAAACCCCGCTGAAGCCGGGCCACCTCGTACTCCGGCAGCCCCAGCCGCAGGAGGCGGCGGTAGATGCCCTCGGCGGTCAGCACCGGCATATCCGCCCGGCACTCACCGTAGAACTTCTGCTTGGCGGGCACCGTGCCCTCCTCCAGACAGGGGTAGTGGAGGTCATCCAGAATGCTCTCCACCGCCACGTCACAGGCCAGGTCCCACAGCTCCGGCAGCTTGCCCCGCTTTTTCGCCAGATGCCGCAGCATACAGTGGAGGATCACGTGGAGATAGGCCCGGTTGGTCAGCACCCGGCTCCGCAGGTACCGCTCCGCCAGGTAGCCGCCGTCGTAGTACAGCACGTCGCCGTCGGTGGCGACGGACAGCGTCACCCCGCCGCCGGGTTGGAACCGCAGGGCGCACAGGGCCACGTCCAGGTAGGGCAGGTTCATATACAGCTCATTCCGGGCCGTGAACAAAATCTCCTGTCCAATGGCGGAAAAGTCCTTCTGCTCTTCCAAGACATGTCCCTCCTCTCTCACAGTTTACAGATCAAAGCGCTTGTCCAGCCCCGCCGGGAACCGCTTATGCCGCTCCTCCAGCAAAATGGCCTGGGCTTCCGCCGCGCCGCTCTCCCGGGCCAGGGCGCAGGCCTCCGCCAAAGTCTCCCGGTCCGGGGCGGTCCGCTCCAGCAGGAAGACAAGGCCCGCCGTGTCCCGCTCCGCCAGCAGCCAGCGCAGCGCCTCGGCAGTGTGCTCCCCCAGGTAGGCCCGGTAGGCCGCCTCCGCCTTTTCCGTCAGCTCCGCCGGGTACCGCAGCCGCCACCAGGCCAGCCGCAGGGCGGTGTCCTCGTCGTGCTCCATGGCGAGGTAGCCCTTCCACAGGTCATCGTAGTCCTTCAGGTGCAGCCGTTTCTGACGGAAGCAGTGGTGGTAGGGGTAGCCGGCGCCGGAGATGTTGTAGTCAAAGTGGTGGGCGGGGCAGTTTTCCTCGTAAATCTCCATATACTCCGGGAAGATCAGCCGGGCTGCCGGACCGCCCTCCCCATAAATGGTCACGTCCAGCTCCCGGCTCAGCTCGTCGGCAAAGTAGGCCAGGGACTCCCCCTGCTCCCCGGTACGGGTCAGGTGGATGCGGGACAGCCGCCGGCAGTTCATCAGTGTGCCCCCGCCCCAGCGGCGGATGGCGTCGTGGAGACGCAGCGTCTCCAGGCCGTCGCAGTTCAAAAGGGCGTAGTCCCCCACCCACAACAGCCCGGCAGGCAGGGTCAGGTCCCGGAGGTTTCGGTTGTTCCAGTCCGGCTCCGCCGCCAGCGGGCCGCAGGTCATCAGGACCTCCTCCCCCCGGATCTCCCCGGCGGTGGGAGAAAGGGCGTGGTCTCCCAGAGCTGTCACCGGCAGGCCAAACAGCTCCTCCGGCAGCGTTGCCCGCTCGTCGCAGGTGGCCGCCCGCAGCACCGTGACGCCTGCCGTCTCCCGGCGGACGGCCAGTTTCCAGTTGTTGACGCCGCTGATCCGCTCCAAGGGCCTGAACCTCCTATTTTCAGTCTGATTTTGTAGTATACCATATTTTTGCCCTGTTTCCTAGTGGCAGGCAAAAAAGAACTTGCAAATTTCCTCTTGACATTCCGCACATACTGTATATACTGTAAATGTACAGTACGAACGGAGGAATTCCATGGAACTCATCATCCGAAACACCACCAACCAACCCATCTACGACCAGATCAGTTCCCAGATCAAGGCCCAGATCATTGCCGGGAAGCTGGCGCCCGGCGACACCCTGCCCTCCATCCGGGCGCTGGCAAAGGACCTGAAGATCTCCGTCATCACCACAAAGCGGGCCTACGATGAGCTGGAAGCCGAGGGCTTCCTCTACACCGTGGCGGGCAAAGGCTGCTTCGTGGCGGAGAAGAACCTGGATCTGGTCCGGGAGCAGCGGCTGAAGGACCTGGAGGCCCATCTGGCCGCCGCCGCGGAGCTGGCCAAAAGCTGCAATGTCTCCCAGGAAGAACTGCACGAGATGCTGCGCATCCTGTCAGAGGAGGAATCCAAATGAACGCCATTGAACTTTCCCATATCAACAAATCCTTCGGCGACTTCGCCATCCAGGACTTAGAACTGGCGGTGCCCAGCGGCACCATCTGCGGCCTGGTGGGTGAAAACGGCGCCGGCAAATCCACCACCATCCGGCTCCTCATGGGCGCTCTGCGGCCCGACAGCGGCACGGCCCAGGTGCTGGGCACGGACGTTTCCTCACCCGCGTTCCGGGAAGTCAAGGAGGATGTGGGCGTGGTGCTGGACGAAGCCTACTTTCCCGAGTCCCTCAACGCCGTCCAGGTGGGAAAGATCCTGGCGAACACCTACCGCCAGTGGGACCAGACCCTGTACGAAGGCTTTCTGGACCGCTTCCAGCTGCCGCGGAACAAGCAGTTCAAGGACTTCTCCCGGGGCATGCGGATGAAGCTGGCCATCGCCGCCGCCCTGAGCCACCGGCCGAAGCTCCTGGTTCTGGACGAGGCCACCGCCGGCCTGGACCCCATTGTCCGGGACGAGGTGCTGGACATCTTCAACGAGTTCACCCGGGAGGAGGACCACTCCATCCTCATCTCCTCCCACATCCTCAGCGACCTGGAAAAGCTCTGCGACTACATTGCCTTCCTCCATCAGGGAAAGCTGCTGTTCTGTGAGGAAAAGGACCGGCTGCTGGAGGAATACGGCATTTTTGAGGACTCCGTGGAGCAGCTGGAGTGCCTGATGCCGGAGGCTGTGGTGGCCCGGGAACCCAACCACTACGGCGGCGTCCGGGCCCTCATCAAGCGTGACCTGGCCCCCGCGGGATTCCGATTGGAAAAGCCCACGGTGGAGGATGTGGTGCTGTTTCTGGTGAAAGGAGCGAAGGACAGATGAAAGCTCTCATTTTGAAGGACACCTATGTGATTTGGCGGCAGATGAAGTATTTCCTGGTCATGATTTTGCTGTTCTCCGCCCTGCCCAGCGGGTTCAACAACGCTTTCGCCATTGTCTACGCCTCCATGCTGCCCTACACCGCCCTGGCCTACGACGAGCGCAGCAAGTGGGACCAGATGGCCGCCATGATGCCCTACTCCTCCCAGGACATCGTGCTGGGCAAGTACGCGTTCGGCTGGCTGTGCATCGCCGCGGCGGCGGTGCTGTCCGCCCTGTTCCAGGCGGTGCTCTCCCTGGTGACTGACCGTGAGGTCCTCCCCGGTATGCTGGCCCTGTCCCTTTTGGGGGGCTTCTGCATCCTGGCTGTCAGTCTGCCGGTGATGTTCCATTTCGGCGTGGAAAAGGGGCGGCTGGCTATGTTCCTCATCATCTTCCTGGTGTGCAGCACCGCCGGAGCCATCGCCAACATCGCCGACTCCGCAACCGGCGGAACGGTCTTCGCCTTCCAGGGCCCTGTCCTGGCCGTCATGTTGATCGCCGCCCTGGTGCTGACCGCCGTGTCCGTGCCCTTGTCTTTGCGTTTTTATAAGAAGCGCCAGTTCTGAAAAGCGGGCGGGAGCCATTTGGCTCCCGCCTCAGGCTGTCGAAAAAGTCCGACGGACTTTTTCGACGCCTTCACAATACCT